>DASVDW010000019.1:0-13323 GCA_036380925.1 Acidothermaceae bacterium | reverse complement strand
GGTTGCGGTTCGTCGTGCCATGCCCGCCATTCTCCCGGTCGCCGCCGACCGGCGACTTGTCCGACCCGCCGATTGTGGGTGGCGTTAGGTTGGCGCGGTGAGCGATCACCCACTCGTGACGGCGGCCGGTGAGCTGGCGGCAAGCGTTCTCGCGCCCGCCGCGGCCGACGTCGACGAGAGCGGCGTTCCGCGCAGCCACCTCGACGCGATCGCCCGCGCTGGGCTGCTTGGCGTGGTGGCGCCGACGAGCGCCGGCGGCGCCGCAGCCGGCGTTCCCGTGCTGCGAGAGGTGACCGAGATCCTGGCCGGCGCCGACGCCGCCACCTGGTTCGTGCAGGCGCAGCATCACTCGCCGGTGCGGATGCTGGCGGCGAGTCCGGACACACCCGCCGCACGCCGCTACCTGCCGAAGTTGGCGTCGGGCGAATTGGTCGCGGGCATCGCGTTCTCGCACCTGCGCCGGTTTCCAGAGCGGGCGGTCACCGCGACCAAAACGGCAACCGGTTGGCGGTTCGACGGCGCCGCGCCCTACTACACCGGCTGGGGGCTGAACGACGTCGCGTTCGTCGCCGGCGTCACGGACGACGACCGGGTGGTGTTCGGGGTCGTCGGCGCCCGCGAGGGCGCCGGGCTGACCGCCAAGGCCAAGCTGCGCACGTCGGCGCTCGACGCGGCGCAGACCGTCGTCCTGCGCGTCGACGCAGTGGACGTCGACGACGGCGACGTCGTGCTCGTGCAGCCGGTCGAGGAGTGGCTCGCCGCCGACGGCGAGACCAGCGCCAACGCGAACCCGGCCGTCTTCGGCGTCGGACGCTCGGCGCTCGCGCTGCTGCGCGAGACCGGCGTCCGCCGCAAGGAGCCCGAAGCCATCCGGGCCGCCGACGTGTGGTGCGCGCGATTGGACGACGTGCGAGCGCGCGCGTACGCGTTGGCCGACGCTGCGAGCGCCGACGTCAGCGCTCGGCTCGCCGCCCGGGCGGAGGCTCTCGACGTGCTCATCGCCGTCACCACCGCCGCGGTGGCGGCCAACTCGGGCCCGGCGATGGGTCGCGCCCATCCCGCCCAGCGCAAGGCGAGAGAGGCGCTTTTCCTTTTGGTGCAGGCGCAAACCGCGGCTGGGCGGGCCGCGACGTTGCGCCGCTGGAGCGAGCGGTCGCAGCTGTAGCCGGCCGGCGGCGCGAGCGAGTTTCCCGCGCCGCCCAACCGGCCCTACTTATGGCGCCAGCGGCGTGGCGCTAGCCATGGTTGAGACGAAGCCGGTGCCCGGCGAACCCAGACCCGTGACGTCGTCGTACCCAGCTGCCGTGTGGATCGTCAGCGGCGCGTTGTCGTCGATGGAGCGAACCGACGCCACATAGCCGTTAGACGCGTCGACCAGGTTCGCGAAATCGCTGCGGACGACGGCCAGCTTGGAGACCGGCACGATGTCGTTGTACGCCGATGTCGCGCCGTACAACAGCGGGTTCGCGAAGCCGATGACGCTGCCGCGGGAGGCTTGCACGTCGGCCATGACTCCGGCGAACAGCGGTGACGCGAGGCTCGTCCCGCCGATGCGGTACTCGCTGTACTTCGCCGTGCCGTCCGGGAAGGTCTGCGTCTCGCCGATGAGCATGCCGGTGTTGGGGTCGCCCAGCGCCGAGACGTCTGGGATCACCCGCATCGGCGTCGCGTTGCCGTAGATCTGCGACATCGAGCTCGGCACCACGCCCGCCTGGTACCACGGTTGGGCGAAGATGCGGCTGGTGCCGCCGCCGGAGCCGTACAGGTACGCGCCGGGCGGCGCCGGCTTCCACGACAGGTTGTTCGCGGTGGTTCCGGCGAGGCTGGACTTGCCGGTCTCCCAACCCCATTCGCCGACGCGGGCGTTGCTCGCGTCGACCGCGAGCGAGGTGCCGCCGACCGCCGTGACCAGGTCGGACGACGCCGGCCAGTCGGGCGTCGCCGCCGACAGGTCACCGCTGCCCCCGGTCTCGTCGCCATTGTCGCCGGACGAGAAGTACACGCCGATTCCTTCGGCAACCGCCTGTTGCATGATGTCGTAGTACGGCTTGATGTAACCCGGAGGCAGCGCCTCACTCGACCAGCCGTACGAGTTGGTCACGATGGTGGCCAACTGCCGGTCGACGACGTGGTTCAGCGCCGCGTCGAGGTCCTGATAGTTGTTCGGGGCGCCGACGTAGACGATGTGCGCGCTCGGGGCCATCGTGTGAACTGCTTCGACGTCGAGCGTTTCCTCGCCGTACCAGCCTTGCGGGTCCTGCCTGTTGTTTTCCGGCACGCGGTAGGTGCCAGGCGCCACGACCTGGGTGAAGTTCGCCTTGGTCAGGGGCGGGAACAGCGAGCCGCCGTGGTTTGCGAAGTACTGATTGACGTCTTGGACGATCGTCGGCGACGCGTACGCGTCGATGATGGCGACCGTCTGGCCCGCGCCGGTGTCGGAGCTGCTCAGACCGTAAGCGCCGCGTAGCTGAGCGGGCGTGTAGCCACATGGGGCGAAGGGAGTCGGCCCCGTGTCGTACGCGTCTGGCAGCGTGACGGCGGACGGCGAGGTGATCGTCGACGTCGCCTTGAGCGGCGTCGGTTCCTGCGTGTTGGCCGTCGTGTCCTGCGCCCAGTACGCCGAGCAGGGACCACCGTTGACGAACGCGGCCGGCGGCGGCGCGTCGGACACCACGTGGTCGGTGTGCACGAGGTAGCCGGACTCGTCGAGACCGAGCACGGCCTGTATGCGCGGCAACGACGACGGCACCGACACGTCGGCTGCCGGCGCGCGCAACGTCGCGCCCGCCACCGAGTACTCGTTCAGGGTCGTGCCAAACGCGGCCTCCGCCTGCGCGACGGTTCCCTCAGCCGCGACGTAGAGGTTGTTCGACGGCGTGTAGTCGACGGTGAATCCCTGGCTGCGCAGCCACGTCTTCACCGCGGCGACGTCGGACGCTGAGGGGGCGAACTGCGAGCGGAACTGCGCTGCGGTGAGGTACTTGCCGTAGGCGGCATTCCCTGGCGTCGACACCGCGCGGGCGAGGGCCGCGGGGTCGCCGCGCCAACCGAGGTAGACCCGGAAACCGATTTGCGCCGCCGACGGCGTGGCGGCTTTCATGTGAGCCGGAGTGGCCCATGCCGGATGACTGCCGTTGAGTGTGGCGCGGCCGTTCGGCGCCGCGCCGGCCACCCCGCCGTACGCGCTGAGACCCACGACGCAACTCACTGCCGCGCCGGCGGCGAACCACTGTGTTCGGTGGCGCATAGAACCTCCCAAGACGTTTCTGGCGACTGCGGGATCCTCGCGCCGGTCGTTCGCACCGCGCGGGGTTGGTCTTGCGTGGCAAGACTCACCGGACAAAGTCGCCCTCCGACAGTGGCGATTTGGTGAGTTCTATGTGTCTCCTGCGCGTTCGCCGCGCGAGGCGTAGCGTGGCGGACATGGCAGAGTCTGGGGGACCGGCCGACGACGGCGCCCGGCCGCGCAAGCGCGCCGCGTCGTCCAGCAGGCCGGTGGCCCGGGCCACGACGCGCACGCAGCGCACCGCGTTTCCCGGGATCAGCTCACGCGCCTACGAGCATCCGGCGGATCGCGCGGCGCTGGTCGCGCTCCGCTCGGTGCCCGGCTTCGACGTCCTCATCAAAGGCATGTTCGGCTTCTTCAGCGAACGCCGGCTGCGCATGATCTTCCTCGGCTCGGCGGTGCGCGTCGACGAACGGCAGTTCGCGGGCGTGCACGCCGCTTTTCTCGACGCCGCGCGGGTCCTCGACATCGACAAGCCGCCTGAGCTGTATGTCAGCCAAGACCCGATGGTCAACGCCTGGACCCTCGGTCTCGACCACCCGTTCGTCGTCGTCAGCACCGGCACGCTTGATTTGCTGGACGACGACGAGCTGCGCGTCGTGCTGGGCCACGAGCTCGGGCACGTGCTGTCCGGCCACGCGCTGTACAGCTCGGTGCTGTTCACGCTGATGCGGATCAGCGGGGTCGGAACCTTCATCCCCCTGGGGAATCTGGGTTTGCGCGCGATTGTGATGGCGCTCAAGGAGTGGTACCGCAAGGCGGAGCTGTCCTGCGACCGCGCGGGCCTGTTGGTGAGCCAGGATCCCGCCGCCGTGACGCGGGTGCACATGAAGACCGCGGGCGGCGCCCGGGTCGCCGACATGGACCTGCAGGCGTTCCTCGCCCAAGCCGAGGAGTACGAGTCGACCGGTGACGCGCGGGAGGGCGTCATCCGCATCCTCAACCTGATGAACGCCACCCACCCGTTTGCCGTGCTGCGCGCGCTAGAGATCAAGCGCTGGGTCGAGTCGGGGGAGTACGAGCGGATCCTGTCCGGCGTGTATCCCAACCGCGCTGACGACCCGCGCACCTCGTTCGTCGACGAGGTGAAGGCCGCCGCCGCGTCGTACAAGCACAGCTTCGACAACTCTCCCGACCCGCTGTTCAAGTTCTTGCGCGACGTCGGCGGCGGCACGGTCAACCTCGGCAACTGGTTCGCCGACCAGGTGCGCAAGATGGCCGGCGCGTCGAACAAGTCGGACGACGAGGAGCGCTAGTCGCCCGGGTATCCCGCGGTCACCAGCGGCCGCTCGCGCGGCGCCGGCGCCGCCGGTGGCAGCGGTGACGGCTCCACCCGCAACACCTTCGCCATCCAGTTCGGCAGGTACCAGTTGTACCGGCCGAACGCGACGACCAACGCGGGGACGAGCAAGGCGCGCACGATCGTGGCGTCGAGCAGGATTCCGGCGCCGAGGGCGGTGGCCAGCACCTTGATGTCGGTGTTCGGCGCGGATGCCAGCGAGGCGAACGCGAGGAACAAGATGAGCGCCGCGCTGGTCACCAGCCGCCCGGTGCGACCCACACCCTCGATGACGGCGACGTTGGTCGATCCGGTGGCGTCGTATTCCTCGCGCATCCGGCTGAGGATGAACACCTCGTAGTCCATCGACAACCCGAACAAGAAGGCGAACACCATCAGCGGAATCCAAAACGTCAGCGCACCGGTGGCCGGGATGTTGAAGATCGCCTCCGAGCCGTGGCCCTCTTGCCAGAACCAGGTGATGAGGCCGAACGTCGCGCCAAGTGACACCAGGTTGAGGATCACCGCCTTGATGGCGAGCAGCAGCGACCGGAACGCCCGCACCAGCAGCACAAAGGTGGCCAGCGCGATCAGCGCGAACATCAGCGGGAAGTTGCCGAAGACCGCGTGCGAGTAGTCCTGCTGGATCGGACCTCGGCCGGTCACGCCGATGACGCCCGACTCGCCCTCGAGAGCCTGCTTGGCGTCGTGCACCGGCGCCAGCGTCACGTTGTTGACCGTCTCGTGCGTTGGCAACGCGACGATTTCGGCGTACCCGGGTTGGCGCGCCTGCGCGGCGGGCGCCACCGTCACCGACTCGATCCCGTCGACGGCCGACAGCTTGGCTTTCACGCCGTCCGCCGCGCCGGACGTCGTCAGCACCTCGATCGGGGTCAACGCGCCGGCGGGCAGCCCGGCGTCGACCAGCTGCTCGTAGGCAACCCGGGCCGGCCCGGTCTTGGCCAGCGCCTGCGGGCCGGTTTCGCCGACCTTGAGGTCGAACAGCGGGATGACGCAGACCGCGAGGGCGACGACCGACACCGCGATGGCGGCGAACCGGCGGCGCACGATCACGGCCGCCCACTTCGACCAGCCCCGGCTGGCGTCCTTCTCGTGCCGCAGCCGCGGCCAGTCGACGCGCGGCCCGATGCCGCCGAGAATCGCCGGCAGCAGGGTCAACACGACGGCGATCGAGACCAGCGGGATCAGGATGCCGCCGATGCCGACGCTGCGCAGACCGGGAACCGGCAACACCACCAATGCCAGGAGGCCGATCGCCACGGTGAGGCCGGAGACGGCGACGGTGTGGCCGGCGGTTTCGACGGCGCGGATGACGGCGCGGTCGTTCGTCGCCCCGCGATCGCGCTCCTCGCGCCAGCGGGTGACGAGCAACAGGCTGTAGTCGATCGCGATGCCGAGCCCGACCAAGGCGACGAGGAACTGCACGATGAACGACACGTCGGTCAGGTAGGTGAGGCCGAGCACCACCAAGAAGGTGGCGAGGATCGACACCGCGGCGATCGCCATCGGCACCAGGGCGAGCACGGACGCGAACACGAAAGCGAGGACGGCGAGCGCGCCGGCGGCGCCGATGAGCGTCTCGACGAGCACGCCGGGCCCTTGGCTGTCGCCGCCGGCGGCGAGCTGGTTCAGGCCAGTGACGCCAACGGTGTATCCCGGCAGGTTCGACCGCAGCCCCTCCGTGAGGTTCGGCGTGATCTGATCTTCGCCGAAGGCCTGTGGCATCGGCGTGAAGACCAGCGCCATCGTCGTCCGGCCGTCTTTGCTGATGAGGCTCGGCTCGTCGCTGTTGGCGAAGTCGACGACCCGTGCTCCCTCGACGGTCGCCGCCGCGGCGGTCACCCCGCGATCGATCGTCGAGGCGTTGTCGGCGATGGTCTGCCCGGCGGGGGCGGTGACGACCGCGACGGTCGGCGCCATGGTGCCGCTGTTCGGGCCGTAGATGGCGGTGATCTTCTTCGCCGTCTCGTAGCCGGGCTGCCCGGGCAGCGAGAAGTCGACCGACAGCCGCTTCGACAAGCTGCCGGCCGCCGCCCCGCCGGCGAGCAGCACCACCAGCCAGCCGAGCACCACCCACTTGCGGTGGTGCAGCACGAATGAGCCGACGTTGCCGAGGAAGGTCAGGTGTCCGGTGGTGGCTGTGTCGGCCATCGCATGGTCGCCTTTCAAGACAGCAGGAGCGGGTCGCAGTGGTTCTGACGCTCTTGACGGATTGGAGTCATCGCAAGTGACAGGTCGATCCTGGTGCCCGACGGCGCCCGACGTCGTCGGCGTGTGGAGGGCTTTCGGTCTGCCCGGTTGAGCCGACCAAGCGGCGTCGAAGTACGTCCGTTGGCGTATGGGCGGCTGCCGCGCCGGTCTGATGAAAGAGCGCTCGGGGCGCCCTACTGTCGTGGGATGTCCCGCAGCCGTGTCGTCGACGTGGCGCTCATCGGCTTTGCGATGGTCACGCAGTTGCCCTTCACGATCTTGATGCGCCACCACGAGCCGGGTCGGCAGCTCGAGTGGTTCGGGATCGCGCTGCTGACCGCCGGGCCGCTGCTGCTGTGGTGGCGGCGCCGGTTCCCGGTGAGCGTGCTGCTCGTCGAGTTCGGCATAGCGCTGGCGTACGACCTGACCCGGCAACCGCACGGGCCGATGTGGATCGCCCTGAGCGTCGCCTTCTTCACCTGCATGTTGGCGCGCCGCCGGATCATCGCGTGGAGCGTGCTGGTGATCGGATTCGCGGTGTTTCTCGGGCCGGGGCAGGTGCTGGGCGGAAGCCCGCAACCGGTCGTGATCGCGGGCATCGTCGGGTGGATGTTGCTGCTCGGCGGCGCCGCCGAGGCCGCGCGCGTGGGCCGGGAGAACCACCTTGAGCGGGTGCAGGCGCGCGCCGAGCTCGCTCGCCGGAAGGCGACCGAGGAGCGGTTGGCGATCGCCCGCGATCTGCACGACGTCCTTGCCCATCACGTCGCCTTGATCAGCGTGCAATCCGGCGTCGCGCTGCACCTGCTCGACGACCATCCGGAGCAGGCGCGCCCCGCGCTCACGGCGATCCGACAAGCCAGCAACGAGGTGCTGCGTGAGATGCGCGGGGCGCTGGACCTGCTGCGGGCCGGCGGCACCGTCGCGAGACAACCGGCGCCCGACCTGCGCCGGCTGAACGAGCTGGTCGCCAACGCGCGGCTGTCCGGGCTGGCCGTCGAGGTTCGCGTTGAGGACGGACTGGAGACAACCGCGGTGCCCGAGGTGGTGAGCGTCGCCGCCTACCGGATCGTGCAAGAGTCACTCACCAACGCGGTCCGCCATGCCGACGCGCGGCACGTCGTGGTCGCGTTGCGACGGGCCGACGGCGCCCTGACGCTGATGGTGGACGACGACGGCAAGGGCGCGGCCGCGGGCGCGGTGGAGGCGACCACCGGCTCAGGGCTGCGCGGCATGCGGGAGCGCGCGACCGCGCTCGGCGGGCAGGTGTGGACCGGCCGGTCGCCGGCCGGTGGCTTCCAGATCCTGGCCCGGCTGCCCATGTCGCTGCCGGCGCTTCAATCGGAGGAGGCGCGGGCGTGATCCGGGTGCTGCTGGCCGACGACCAGGCCCTGGTGCGGGCCGGCTTTCGGGCGTTGCTCGACGCCCAAACCGAGATCGAGGTGGTGGGGGAGGCGGCCGACGGCGCCGCGGCGGTGACGTTGGCTCGCGAACTGACACCGGACGTCGTCCTCATGGACATTCGAATGCCCGGCGTCGACGGGCTCGAGGCGACGCGGCAGATCGCCAGCGACCCGGCGTTGTGCGGCGTCAAAGTGGTGATGCTGACCACCTTCGACCTCGACGAGTTCGTGTTCGGCGCGCTGCGCGACGGCGCGAGCGGCTTTTTGGTGAAGGACACCGAGCCGGCCGAGCTGGTGCACGCGGTGCGGGTGATCGCGGCGGGCGAGGCGCTGTTGTCGCCGACGGTGACGAAACGTCTGATCGCTGAGTTCGCGACCTACCGTCGTCCGGCTGACCCGGCTCGTGACCTCAGCGTGCTGACCGACCGCGAGCGGGAGGTGGTGGCGTTGGTCGCGTCCGGTGAGACGAACGACGAGATCGCCGCCCGGCTGTTCCTCAGCCCGGCGACGGTGAAGACCCACGTCGGCCGGGCGATGACCAAGCTCGGCGCGCGTGATCGGGCGCAGTTGGTCGTCCTGGCGTATGAGAGCGGGCTCGCCCGCCCGGGTTGGGCGTCCTAACGGGCTATCGAGCCTAGACCCGGTGAGTGAGCTGACCGGGTTGGTGTGCGCAATCCCTATGACGGCGGCTCAACCAGCCGATTGGGATCGCATGACGACGGGGTTGACCGCCCACCGCAGCGATGGGAGCGCGTCCTCCGGCGACGACCGCCGCGAGGAGTTCTCGTGGTTCGACGTCGCGGGCCGAAACGCGGCCATCGGCATGGCGCTGGTCAGCATGGACGGCCGCTACCTGCGGGTGAACGACGCGTTGTGCCGCCTCGCCGGCCGACCGGCCGAAGACCTCGTCGGCCGCAGCACGGTGGAGATCACCCATCCCGAAGACCGCCACCTGTCGGCCTGGTCGTACCCGGAGCTGTCCGCCGGCGAATCGGACTGCCACCGGATGGAGAAGCGATTCCTTCGCCCGGACGGCAGCGTCGCGCAAGCCATCCGCGTCACCAAGATCATTCGGGACGACGAGGGCGTGCCCGCCCTCATGTTCGCCCAGTACATCGACGTCACCGCGCGCAACGCCCGTTTCGCGGGTCTCGCCGAGCTGGGCCAGCGGGCGCTTGACCACGCCACCAGCGAGGAGTTGAGCTCCGAGGCGCGCGGGCTGGTCGCGGCGATGCTCGGCGTCAACGAGGCGATCGCGGCCGGGGCGCTGGGCGCCAAGCCGGACGTCCTCGCGGTGCTTCCGGTCGAGGACCAAGGCTTCGTGCGCAGCGTGCGCAACGTGCTCGACTCGGCGCACGCGCGGTCGCGGGCGGAGGACGAGACCCGCCGCATGGCGATGCAAGACGCGCTCACCGGGTTGGCGAACCGGGCGTTGCTCTCGCAGCGGATCGACCAGGCGCTGGGTCAGCTCAACCCCAGCCGCGACTACGTGTGCGTGCTGATGCTCGACCTCGACGGCTTCAAGCGGGTCAACGACAGCCTCGGGCACGCCCGCGGCGACGCCCTGCTGCGCGACGTCGCCCAGCGGCTGATGGGCGCGGTGCGTCCAACCGACACCATCGCGCGGCTCGGCGGCGACGAGTTCGCGGTCCTCGTCACCGGCCTGGCCGCGCCCGAGGAGTCCGAAGTCGTCGCGCAGCGCCTGCTCGCCGCGTTGAAGACGCCGTTCAGCAGCGGTGGCCGCGCGGTGCATCTGAGCGCGAGCGTCGGCGTGACCTCGGCGCGCACCCGGTCGGTGACCACCGCCACCCTGTTGGCCGACGCCGACCTTGCGATGTACGAGGCGAAGATGTCGGGCAAGGGACGCTATGTGGTGTTCGCGCCGACCTTTCGCAAGGCCGCGGCTGGCCGGCTGGCGCTCGAGGAAGACCTGCGGACGGCCGTCGCCGACGGCGCGTTCGAGCTCCACTTCCAACCCATCGTCGATCTGGTCACCGGCACGTGGTCCCATGTCGAGGCCTTGGTGCGCTGGCCGCATCCAACCCGCGGCATGGTGCCGCCCCTCGACTTCATCCCGCTCGCGGAAGACACCGGGCTGGTCGTGCCCCTTGGCCAGTGGGTGTTGGAGAAGGCGCTGGAGCACCGCGTCTCGTGGCGTTCGCTCGCCGCTGGTGACGCCGGGTTCGGTGTCGCGGTCAACGTGTCGGTGCGCCAGCTCGCCGAGCCCGGGTTCGTCGAGCTTGTCCGCAGGGCGGTCGAGCGAAGCGGCCTGCCGCCGTCGTCCATCACTCTCGAGGTGACCGAGAGCGTCTTCATGGACGACAACCAGACCAACATCAGGGCGATCGAGGCCCTTCGCGAGATCGGGGTGCGGATCGCGCTCGACGACTTCGGCACCGGCTACTCGTCGCTTTCATATCTGCGGCGCTTCCGCATCGACGTGCTGAAGCTCGACCGGTCGTTCGTCTCCGGCCTGCTCGGCAGCGCCCAGGACCGCGCGGTCACCCGGGCGGTGATCGACCTGGCCAGCCACCTCGAACTCGAGCTGGTGGCCGAAGGCATCGAGACGCAGGAGCAGCTGGAACTGCTGCGCCAGCTCGGCTGCCGACTCGGCCAGGGCTACCTGATGCACAAGCCGATGCCGGCGGCGTCCGTCGTCGAGACCTGCCCGCGTTTGATCACCGGCGTGTGACCACCCGCTGCGGGAGCGGGCGACCTGGTGGAGGATGGAGCCATGGCCGAACACACCACCGGGCAGACCGCGTCCGATCTTTGGTCAGACGTCGAGCACGCCGGCTACTACCCGGAGCTCATGGCCGACGCGATGCGGGCAAGTCTGGGCTCTGAGCAGCCGCTCGCCCACGTCGTCCACCAGGAGACGACGTTGGACGACGCGATGGGCATCCGTCGGCACGTGACCGTGCTGGCGGTCACCGTCACGCGGCTGGTCGTGTGCCACACCGACGAGCACCCGCCGAGCGAGCTCACGCCCTACCCCCATGCGACGACGACGACAGAGGTGGTGCCGCTGTCGCGGATCGCCTCGGTGGCGGTCACCACGACGGTCGCCAACCCGGCGCAGTACCTGCCGGGGTCGTCGTGCCGGGAGGTGTCCCTCGTCGTCGGATGGGGGGCGATCGGGCACGTCGACCTCGAGCCCGCGTCCTGCGGAGACGAGACGTGCGAGGCCGACCACGGCTACACCGGCACGTTCACCGCCGACGACCTCTCGCTGCGCATCAGCGAGGAGGGCGACGGCGCCCCGGTCGTCGCGCAGGCGCTGCGGTTCGCCGGCGTGCTGTCCGACGCGGTGGCCGCCGCCGGCGGCGTCACCCGGCCGCGAGGGTGAACCCGGAGTCGGCGCCGCTACCGCGTTACGGGTCGGCCGCGATCGCCGATCTTGTGCCGTCGGTGCTCGCGTCGATGTCGACGCCCGGCTTTGACAACGTGTTGGACTTGCCGAAGGCGTCCGCCGCTTGCGTGTTGTTGGTCGACGGCCTTGGCGCGGAGTTGGTGCGCGCGCATCCGGACGACGCGCCTGTGATGTCCGCCGCGCTGGTCGCCGGCCGTGACCTAACCGCCGGGTTTCCCTCCACGACCGCGGCGAGCATCGGTTCCATCGGCACCGGCTTGTCACCCGGCGGGCACGGCGTCGTCGGATACACGGTCGCGATTCCTGGAGCGGGCAAGCTGATGAACTCGCTGAAATGGGATCCGTCCGTCGATCCGTTGCAGTGGCAGCCCGCGCCGACCGCGTTCGAGCGCGCTGCGAAGTCCGGCGTCGAGGTCTTGCAGGTGGGCAAGCGAAGTTTCGAGGGCGGCGGCCTGGACCGCGCGGTGCTGCGCGGCGCCCGGTTCGTCGGCGCTGACACGTTCGGCGAGGTGGCCGGCAACGTGCTCGACCGGCTGGGCGAGTTCGTCGCGCGGAATCGTCCCGGCTTCATCTACGCCTACGTCGCCGACCTCGACTGGACCGGCCACACCCAAGGTGTGTCGTCGACCGCGTGGCGGATGCAGCTGCAGCTGGTCGACCGGCTGGTGGAGCAAATCTCGTCGAGGTTGCCCGCGGGCGCGCGGTTTTACGTCACCGGCGACCACGGCATGGTCGACATCCCCGTCGACCGACGGGTTGACGTCGATCTCGATCTGGCGTTGCGGGACGGCGTCGAGTTGCTCGGCGGCGAGGCGCGGGCGCGTTACCTGTACGTGCGCGACGGCGCCTTGGACGACGTGCTGTCGGTCTGGCGAGCGCGGTTCGGTGACGACGCGGTGGTCTGCACGCGTGACGAGGCGATCGAGGCGGGTTGGTTCGGGCCGGTGAGCGACTGGGCGCGACCACGGATCGGCGATGTGATCGTGGCGTCGATGACCGACCTCGCGCTCGTGGCGACGCATCATCAGCCGCGCGAGTCGCGGTTGGTCGGCCATCACGGCTCGTTGACGCCGGCCGAGCAACTCGTGCCGCTGCTGGAGTTCGGGACGGTCTGACGTGCTGATCGACGCTGATTCGCTGGCGGGGGAGTTGTCGTCCGCGACGCCGCCGGTGGTGATCGACGTGCGATGGAGCCTGACCGGCCCGCCGGGGCGGTTGGCGTACGACGCGGGCCACCTGCCAGGGGCGGTGTTCGCCGACCTCGACGACGACTTGTGCGGACGACGCGGGGAAGGCGGCCGGCACCCGTTGCCGTCGGCCGCGGATTTCGAGGCGCTGATGCGCCGGCTCGGGGTCTGCGCATCCAGCCCGGTGGTCGTGTACGACGCGGCCGACTCGGTGCCCGCGTCGCGCGCGTGGTGGCAGCTGCGGTACTTCGGGCATTCCGACGTCCGGGTTTTGGACGGCGGCTACGCGGCCTGGCTGCGGGCGGGATTGCCTGTCACCACTGAGGTTCCGGCGGTGTCGCCTGGAGACTTCGTTGCCCGTCCCGGGGGCATGCCGATGCTGACGGCGGACGACGCGGCGCGGGTCGCGAAGTCCGGTGCGTTGATCGACGTGCGCGCGTCAGAGCGGTTTCGCGGTGAGGTGGAGCCGGTCGACCCGGTGGCGGGGCGGATTCCCGGCGCGATCAATCTGCCCACCGCGGGCAACATCGCGGTTGACGGTCGATTCCTCGACGTCGAGACACTCCGGTCGCGGTTTGCCGCGGTTG
>DASVDW010000018.1:0-47028 GCA_036380925.1 Acidothermaceae bacterium | reverse complement strand
GGCGCGTCCCCTGCCTCGCGCCGATCGGCGATGTCGGATCCGAAGAGAAGGAGGTGCGCAAGTGCAGCAGACGGAGTCCCCGGCGTCAGCCGAGACCCAGGCGCCCCCCGTGCTCTCGCTGCGTGGCGTGAGCAAGTCGTTCGGCGCGGTTCGCGCGCTGTCGAACGTCGAGTTGACGTTGCGTCGGGGCGAGGTCACCGCGCTGCTCGGCGACAACGGCGCCGGGAAGTCGACCCTCGTCAAGATCCTGTCCGGGGTGCATCCGGCCGACGAGGGCGTCGTCGAGTTCGACGGGCGTCCGGTCTCCATATCGAGCCCGACCGCGGCCCGCGACCTGGGCATCGCGACCGTCTACCAGGATCTGGCGCTGTGCGACAACCTCGACGTGGTGGCGAACCTGTTCCTGGGTCGCGAACACAGCCGGCTGCTGCTCAGCGAAGAGCTGATGGAGGAGCGGGCGCTGGACCTGCTGCGCCAGCTCTCCGCGAAGATCCCGTCCGTCCGCACGCCGGTCGCGGGGTTGTCTGGCGGACAACGTCAGACGGTGGCGATCGCCCGGTCGCTCGTCGGCGAGCCGTCCGTCGTCATCCTGGACGAGCCGACGGCGGCTCTTGGCGTCGCGCAAACCGCCGAGGTCTTGAACCTCATCGAGAAGCTCCGCGACCGGGGACACGCGGTGATGCTCATCACGCACAACATGTCCGACGTGCAAGCGGTGGCTGACACCGCGGTCGTGTTGCGGCTCGGCCGCAACAACGGAGTCTTCTCGCTGTCCGACACCACACCCGAGCAACTCGTCGCGGCCATCACTGGCGCGACCGACAACACGGTCACCAGGCGCGCGTCACGCACCGCCGCGCGGCGCTCGCACAGCGACGCGACGCCGCGCGAAGAGGAGGCGACTCCATGAGTCACCCAGGTGCGACGAAGGCGGCCCTCCCCGTCGACGGCCAAGGAGGGCCGCTCGGTGAGCGCGTGAGCGTCTCGGCCGCGGTCCGCAGCTTCGTCTCCCGAGTGCGCGCCGGCGACATCGGCTCGCTGCCCATCGTCGTGGGTCTCGTGCTGATCTGGGGCATCATCCAAGGCCTCAACTCGTCTTTCTTGTCGAGCCGCAACCTCGTCAACCTGGCGACCCAGTGCGCTGCCGACGGCGTCATCGCGGTCGGAGTCGTGCTCGTCTTGCTGGTGGCGCAAATCGACCTCTCCGTCGGCTCGATGAGCGGCGTCGCGTCCGCCGTGCTCGGGATCGGACTGACGTCGCTCGGGTGGCCGCTGCCACTCGCCATTGCCATCGCTCTACTCATCGGCGTAGCGGTCGGCGCCGTCTACGCGGTCATCTTCGTCCGGTTCAACGTGCCGAGCTTCGTCGTCACCCTCGCGGGATTACTCGCCCTGCTCGGCCTTCAACTCGAGATCCTCGGCAAGCACGGCTCGATCAACCTGCCGTTCGGGTCGGCGATCGTCGGCTTCATGCAACGGATGTTCGTGCCCCACGCGCTGTCCTACCTGCTTGCCGCGCTCGCCGTCGCGCTGTTCGTGGGCTCAAGACTTGCGCGCGCCCGCCGACGTCGGGCGGCGAACTTGTCGACAGGTTCCCTCACCGGCCTGCTGGTCAAGGCGGGGCTGCTTTTGGTCGCCCTTGAATACGGTTGCTGGTACCTGAATCGCTCGCGCGGCGTGAGCCTTCCCTTCATGTTGCTCGTCGTGCTCGTGATGGTCGTCGACGTCTTCCTCACCCGCACCAAGTGGGGCCGCGCGGTGTACGCGGTCGGCGGGTCGGTGGAGGCCGCACGACGCGCCGGCATCAACTTGTGGCCGGTGTACCTGTCGGTTTTCGTGCTGTGCTCGATGTTGGCTTCGCTCGGCGGCTTGATGTCGGCCGGCCGGCTCTCCGCCGCGAGCATCAGCAGCGGAACCGGCGACACGAACCTGAACGCGATCGCCGCCGCGGTCATCGGCGGGACCAGCCTCTTCGGAGGCCGCGGCAACGCGTACTCCGCGTTGCTCGGAATCGTGGTCATCGAGTCGATCGCCAACGGGCTCACCTTGCTGAGCCTCACGTCCGCGGTGCGATTCATGATCACCGGCGGAGTGCTGATGATCGCGGTGATCGTCGACTCGATGGCTCGGCGCAGCCGCGCCGCGCACGGGGCGGCCTAGCGTGATGCGGACAGGCGCCGGGACGGTATGGCAGCACAGGAGGAAGACGCGATGACGACGCAGACGACCCACCCGACCCCGCCTATCTCATCCCCGCGACGACTCGGTCACTTCGTCGATGGGCAAACGCGGATGTCCGCCGAGACGATCGAGCGCCGAGCTCCTGGAACCGGCGAGGTCGCCTCGTTGGTGAGCGCGGGCGATCCGTCCGACGTCGACGCTGCCGTCGGCGCCGCGCGACAGGCGTTCGACGCCGGGGAATGGCCGCGGCTGACCGGCTTCGACCGGGCGGCCGTCCTCAATCGGGTGGCAGACCTCATCGACGCGAACGCCGACCTGCTCGCGCGGTTGGACGCGGAGGAGGGCGGCAAGCCACTGCGCCTGGCGAAGGGCGACATCGGCGGCGCGGCGATGCTCACGCGTTACGCGGCCGGCCTCGCCGTGCAGATGCATGGGACGACGTACACGAATCACGGTCCGGACTTCACCGGGCTCGTCGTCCGCGAACCAGCAGGGGTGGCGGGCCTCATCACACCGTGGAACTTCCCCGCGCTCATCCTCTGCCAGAAACTGCCGTTCGCGCTGGCCGCCGGATGCACGGTCGTGGTGAAGCCGTCGGAGCTGACGAGCAGCAGCGCGCTCGAGATCGCGCGGCTGTACGCCGAGGCCGGCCTGCCGTCCGGCGCGCTGAACGTGGTCACAGGCGACGGTCGCGCCGGGCAGGCGTTGGCTGAGCATCCCGGCGTCGACGTCTTGTCGTTCACCGGATCAACCGCCACCGGCCGCAAAATCCTGGAGGCTTCGAAGTCCAACCTGAAGAAGCTCTCGCTCGAACTCGGTGGCAAGGCGGCGAACATCGTCTTCGCGGACGCCGACCTCGAAGACGCCGCCGAGGGGGTCATCTTCGGTGTCTTCTTCAACAACGGCGAATGCTGCGTTTCCGCGGCGAGGCTGCTCGTCGAAGAAACCATCGCGGATGAGTTCCTGGCCAGACTGACCAGCGCGGCGCAACGGTTGAAGGTCGGCCAGCCGCTTGATCTGTCGACCGACATCGGCGCGATGATCAATGCCGGGCACCTCGGCAAGGTGCTGGGGCACATCCAGGCGGGTCGCGAGCAGGGCGCCCGCGTCGTCACCGGCGGCGTCCGCGCCGAAGGGCCCGGGCTCGACGACGGCCTCTACGTGGAGCCGACCATCCTCGACGGCGTCACCGCCGACATGACGCCGTTCACCGAGGAGATTTTCGGACCAGTGTTGAGCGTGTCGCGTTTCTCCGACGCCGCGGAGGCGGTCGCGCTCGCCAACGCCGTCGACTACGGCCTCGCGAACAGCGTTTGGTCAAAAGACATCGACAAGGTGCTGCCGGTCGCAAAGCAACTGCGCAGCGGAACCGTGTGGGTGAACACCACCATCGACGGCCCACCCACCATGCCGTTCGGTGGCTACAAGGCCAGCGGATTCGGCCGAGAGATGGGCCAGGCGGGATTCGAGGAGTTCACCGAGTTGAAGTCGGTCACGATCCGCACCGGCAAACGCAGCGGCTCGTTCGCCCTTGGCGGCCCGCGCACGGTGACTGGTTGATCGGCGGCTGATTCATGCGAATCGTAAGTGCGGCGGACGCGGCGAGCCTGGTGCCTGACGGCGCCACTTTGCTGGTCGACGGCTCCGGCGGCGGCGTCAACGAGCCGGCCGCGGTGCTGGCCGGAATCGAGGCGCGCTTCCTCGACCACGGCCATCCGCGCGACCTCACCCTCGTGCACATATCCGGGATGGGCGACGGACACGGCGGTGGGATGGACCGGTTCTCCCACGACGGCATGGTGCGACGGGTGATCGGCGGGCATTGGGGCTGGACGCCGGAAATGCAGCAGCTCGCCTTCGACGAGAAGATCGAAGCGTATTGCCTGCCACAAGGCACTCTCGCGCACTTGCTGCGAGAGATCGCCGGCGGTCGACCGGGCGTGGTCTCCGCCGTCGGCCTCGGCACGTTCGTCGATCCGCGCCATGGCGGTGGCCGGCTCAACGCGGCCGCGGTCGACGACCTGGTGCACGTCGTCCAACTTGGTGGTCGCGAATGGCTCTTCACACCGACGTTTCCCATTGACGTCGCGGTCATCCGCGGCACCCGCGCCGACACGAACGGCAACCTGACGATGGACGAGGAGGGGTTGCTGGCCGAGACGCTGTCAGCCGCCCAGGCGGCGAGAAACAGCGGCGGCCGGGTCATCGCCCAGGTTCGTGAAATCGTCGCGGCCGGAACACTCGACCCGCGGCGAGTGCGAGTGCCGGGCGTGCTCATCGACGCCATCGTCGTCGACCCAGAGCAACGGCTGTCGTTTGCGCGGCAGGCGGACCCGTTCATGGCAGGTGAGCTGCGGGCGCCTGACGTGTCGATCGCCGCCATGCCGCTCACCGTGCGGAAGGTGATCGCCCGTCGCGCTGCCCTGCAACTGCGCAAAGGCGACGTCATCAACCTCGGTTACGGCATGCCGGACGGCGTCGCGGCGGTGCTCGCCGAAGAAGGATTGGCGGGCGATGTCACCTTCACCGTGGAACAGGGCCATATCGGAGGCGTGCCCGTCGGCGGCAGCGACTTTGGCATGTGTGTAAACGCCGATGCCAGCCTCGACGCGGGACACCAGTTCGACTGGTATGACGGCGGCGGCCTCGACGTCGCCGTGTTGAGCTTCGCGCAGCTCGACGCGGCCGGCAACGTCAACGTCAGCCGTTTCGGGGGCCGGCTGCCGGGTGTCGGCGGGTTCGTCAACATCTCGCAGGGCGCGAAGCGGCTGGTCTTCGTAGGCACATTCGTGGCGGGCGGCGGGTCGTATGCGGTAGGCGGCAACCCGCCATTGGCGGTGCCGGACGGCGGAGCGGCCAAGCTCGTGAAGGAAGTCGAGCAAATCAGCTTCTCCGCCGTCCGCGCGCTGCAGGTCGGCCAGCCAGTGACCTACGTCACCGAGCGCGCCGTGTTCGAGCTGTCGCCCGACGGCGTCATGCTCACCGAGCTCGCGCCGGGGATTGACCTGGCGCGAGATGTCCTCGCGCACATGGAGTTCAAGCCGCGGATCTCACCGCAGTTGAAGGAGATCGACCTGCGCGCGTTCCAGTCCGAACGCATGGATCTCCGGCTCGCCGACAAGGAGGAGCGATGAACCCACCGGTTCTCCTCGTCGAGCGAACCGGCCCTGTCGTCGTCGCGACTCTCAACCGACCGGACAAGGGAAACGCGCTGAACACCGCGATGGTCGAGGCGATCGGCGATCTCGTCGATCAGATCGACGCGAGCCGGGCGGGGGATGACAGCGCGCGAGCGCTGGTCATCACAGGCGCCGGGCAGAAGGCCTTCAGCGCGGGCGCGGACGTGCGAGACCTCGACGGCATCGACGCCACCACGGCGCGAAGGCAGATGCGCCGGGGTCAGGCGGTCTTTGACGCACTTGAGGCGTTACCCGTCGCGGTCATCGCCGCGGTCAACGGATTCGCCCTCGGCGGCGGGCTCGAGCTGGCCATGGCGGCGGACATCCGCATCGCAAGCGCGACGGCCAAACTCGGGCAGCCGGAGATAAACCTCGGCAACATCCCCGGGTGGGGCGGCACCCAACGGCTCCCCCGCCTGGTCGGGGTCGGCAAGGCGACCGAACTCATCCTCACCGGCGAGTTGTTGACGGCGCACGACGCCCTCGCGATCGGACTGGTGAATCACGTGAGTGACGACGCCCTGAAGACCGCGCTGGATTTCGCCGACCGCATCGCGCAACGAAATCCGGTTGCCGTGCGTGCCGCCAAACAAGCGATCCACCTTGGACTGGCGGCTGGCCCCGCCGTCGGTCTCGTCGTCGAGGCTGACGGCGTCGCCGCCTGTTGCGAAACGGAGGCTCAGCGTGCTGCCGTCCGAGCATTCCTAGACCGAAAGAAGTAACACCACATACATCGCCCGTGCCGCGTCATCTGGCGCGGGTGTGACCGGAAAGGTGCGGTAAATGAACGTGGGGTTGGCCGAGTGCGCGCGGAAGCGACTTGACAACGGCGCTCCGCCCAGCGATTTGACGGCGTTGGTGACGTGCCGATGAGCAGCCCGGACACCGACCAGCCAGTCGCCTCTGACGGCCCCCGCGTTCTTGATTTCGACGACGCGCTCGCGTTCGCGCAACAGCAGGTCAGAAAGCTGATCCTCGCGTCGAACGACGACCACAGCCCGACATACACCAAGGACGGCCGGTGGGCGTTCGAGGACGATCCGTGGGCGCCTAACTGGTGTGACGGATTCTTGACCGGGATGTTGTGGGTGTTCGCCGACATCACCGGCGACGGCTGGTGGGCGGAGCAAGCCGCAAAGCGCAGCCTCGCGTTGGAGTCGCGAAAGGTCGACTCCAGCACGCACGACATCGGGTTTGTGTTCGAACCAAGTTGGGGTCGCTGGTACGACCGCGACCACGACCCTCGCGCGCGCGAGGTGCTCATCGACGCCGGCCGCACCATGGCCGCGCGGCTGCGGCAGCCCGGCGGTTATCTGTGCACGTGGGTGGATCCCGGCAGCACGTTCATCGACATCATGATGAACGTAGGCGTCATCTTCCGTGCGGCGCAGTACAGCGGCGACAGCGCTTTGCGCGAGGTCGCGATGACGCATTGCCGCACGACTCAGCGGTATCTCGTGCGTGGTGACGGGAGCACCGTGCACGAAGGCTGGTTTGACACGCAGACCGGCGAGTTCTTGCGCGCGGCGACCCACCAGGGGTGGCGTTCCGACTCCACATGGGCGCGCGGCCAGGCTTGGGCCATCTACGGTTTCACCACCGCGTACCTTCACACCGGCGACGCCGACATGCTCGACACCGCCTGCCGCGTCGCCGATTACTACATCAGGCACACGCCAAGCGACGGCGTGCCGCCCAACGACTGGCTCGACCCGGCGCCCGAATGCCCACGCGAGGCCTCGGCCGCGGCGATCGCGGCCGCCGGTATGCAGCATCTCGCCGACGCGTTGGCGCGACGGGCCGATCGGCTCGCGGCGGAGCGCTATCGCGCCTACGCACAGCGAATCCTGACGACGTTGTGCTCGACGGAGTTCATCGCAGCCGACACCGCCGGCTGGGAAGGGATTCTCCGGCACGCGACCTACCACCATCGCAATGGGATCGCGGTGGACGAGAGCGTGATGTGGGGCGAGTACTACTTTGTCGAGGCGCTGCGGATGGCGACCACGACGGAGCGAGCGGGCGGTCAAGGGAACAGCGCATGAGATACGACTACATCGTCGTCGGGGCCGGGACCGCGGGTTGTGTGCTCGCGAACCGTCTCACCGAAGCGCCCGACGTGCGCGTGCTGGTGCTCGAAGCGGGCTCGCGAGACATCAATCCGATGATTCACGTGCCTGGCGGTGTGGGCAAGCTGTTCGGGCCTCGGGTGAATTGGCGCTTCCACACCGTGCCGCAGCCGCACCTCGACAACCGACGCGTTTGGTATCCGCAGGGGAAGACGCTTGGCGGGTCAAGCGCCATCAACGCGATGATCTACATCCGTGGGCAGCGGGAGGATTACGACAACTGGGCCGCGCTCGGCAACGAGGGCTGGTCGTACGACGACGTGCTGCCCTACTTCCGAAAGTCGGAGGACAACAACCGCATCGTCAACGAGTATCACGGGCAGGGCGGCCCGCAGGCCATTTCCGATCAGACGTCGCCGCACCAGCTGAGCACGTCATTTGTGCAGGCCGCGCAGGCCTGGGGATTGCCGTACAACTCCGACTTCAACGGCGCCGCTATGGGCGGCGCCGGGCTGTACCAAGTGACGTATCGCGCTGGGATGCGGCGTTCTCAGGCGACGTCGTTCCTACGGCCCGCCCGGCGTCGGCCGCAGTTGACGGTGCGAACAGGCGTCCGCGTGCTTAGGGTTGTCGTGGAGCACGGCAAGGCGGTTGGCGTCGAGATTCGCCAGGCCGGGGGCAACAAGGTGATTTTCGCGGAACGCGAGGTCATCCTGGCCGCTGGCGCGATCAACACCCCTCGACTCCTTTTGTTGTCGGGAATCGGCCCGGCCGACGAGTTGTCACGCGTGGGCGTCAAGCCGGTGCACGACCTTCCGGGCGTCGGGAAGAACCTGACCGATCACCTCAACACCAACGTGCATTCGGCGCTCAAGGAGCCGATCAGCTATGACGGCCTTGACCGGTTTCCCCGCATGCTGGGCCCCGGGATACGGTGGTTGCTGTGGCGCACCGGACCGGCGGCGTCGGTCATCGTCGAAGGCGGCGGCTTCTTCACCAGCCCAGGCGAGTCTCGGCCGGACATGCAAATCCACATCGCGCCGGCTCTCGTCATTCGCGGTGGCCAGACCCGCCTTCGCGCGCATGGATTCACCATCAACTCGACCTTCCTGCGCCCCGAAAGCCGCGGCAGCGTGACGCTCGCGTCGTCCGACCCAACCGCGGAACCGTTGATCAACCCGAACTACCTCGCCGAGCCCCGAGACCGCGAGATGGCGGTCAGACAAGTACGCACGATCCGGGAGGTGCTGGCGCAATCGGTGATGGCGCAGTTCATCAAAGAGGAGCTGCTGCCCGGGCGCAAGGCGCAATCGGACGACGAGATCATGGCCTACGTGCGGCAGTACGCCTCGTGCGACTACCACCCGGTGAGCACCTGCCGAATGGGACGCGACGAGACCGCCGTCGTCGACCCGCAGTTGCGTGTGCACGGGCTGGAGCGGTTGCGGGTCATCGACTCGTCGGTGATGCCGCGGCTGATCAGCGGGAACACCATGGCGGCGACGATGATGATCGCGGAAAAGGGCGCCGACCTGGTCACCTCTTCCGTTGCCAGATAGGACAGGTCGAAGCCAGTTCGCACCGCGCATCCCACCGGGTCGCGAGCGTCGCATAGGTGTTTGATCGCACGCAGGTCGAGCCGAATCCGGATGCGGAAGGTCGGGCTGGCCCGATACGTTCGCTGGCATGACCTCGGACGAGTTCGTCCCAGCCGATTTCGACCCACCGACCGCCCTGGTCACCGACCAGTTCCGCCTCGAGCCGCTAGGGCCGCAGCACAATCAGGCGGATCACGCCGCCTGGACGTCGAGCATCGAGCACATCCGCTCGACTCCCGGTTATCCCGACGGGAAGTGGCCGCCGCCGGGCGGCATGACGCTCGAGGCCAACCTCGCCGACCTTCGCCGCCACGCCGACGACTTCACGCGGCGCAAGGGTTTCACCTTCACCGTCCTCGATCCTCAAGACGACGACGTCGTCGGTTGCGTCTACCTGTATCCCTCGGCCTCCCCGGACTTCGACGTCACGGTGCAGTCATGGGTGCGGGCCGACAGGGCGGAACTCGACGCACCGCTCGCGGACGCCGTCGCGGCTTGGCTCGCCACCGACTGGCCGTGGAAGCGGGTCGACCGCTGCGGTCGCTGAGCCCACCGCCGCTCATGCCTAATCCGCCAGTAGGCCTGACAACGCGTCGACCACCGCCGCCGCCAGCACGTCGGCGCCGCCACCGCCAGGTCCGAAGGTGATGTGCACGCCGTCCGGCGTTCGCAACGTGACGGGTTCGCCGTCGATCCGCGCCGTCTTCACATAGTTGCCCGCGTCGTCGGTGAACAGGTTCCACGAGGGCATGTAGGTGACGCCGGGGTGCTGCATCGCTTGCGCTTGAAAGATGTCGTTGAGCTTCGCCATGGACGACGAGAACGTGGCGCTCTTCATGATCGGCATGCCGACCCAGAGCATCTTGGCGCCGGCCGCGGTCGCCTCTTGCATCATCGTCGCGACGCGTTGCGCGTACGCCTCTTCCCATCCGACGGCGCCGAACTGCCGCAAGACGCCGCCCGCGTAGAAGTCCTGGACGTCGTTGGCGCCAAGGAAAACCACGACGACGTCCGGTCGATGCTCGCCGAGCAGCTGCGACAGATGCTTCGGCCAGTCGTAGTACTGCGGCTGCACCAACCCGCTGTTTCCCTTTGCCGCCTGCACCAGTTGCACGCCGTCGACGTCTCGCAGCACATGCTCTAGCCCGAAGCCGAGGTCCTCCCCCAACGAGTCGCCGATCTCGAGCACGGTCAACGGTGTCGGCAGCCCGGACGGCGAAGCCCTGGTCGGCGGCGCGGGCGCCTCAGCGGACCCGACGCCGGATGAGGGGGTCGCCGCTGCCGCGACAGCCGCCGCAGAGGCGGGCGCGCCGACCGATGGGGTGCGAGCGCTCGCGACGACCTCGCGCGACCCTGTGCAGCCGGCGACCGAAACAGCGGCCGCGCAGGCCGCGGCGACGAACAGTCGGTCACGCACGACTGTTGGGACGTCGGCGCGCGGCGGAAAGTTGCACGACGCCCGCTATCTCAGGGTGAAGCGCACCACACGGGGCAGCGGCTCACCGGGCGTGAGGACGACGCGCACTCCGCGGTCGTGGACCTGCGCGTGAATCGAGGATCCCGACGACGTGCGCGCGCTCGCCACCTCGATGGCATCGGCGCGAACCGGCAACACCATCGGGCCCTCGGCGTCGATGACCGCGTTCAGGCCTTGCCGATCGCGGGTCCAACGCAACCACGGATCATCGGCGGGAGCGGCGACGGCCGCCGAAACGACGGTGGTGTCGTGCACCGCGCCCGCGTTTCGGGCCATCCACTCCGCCATGCCCTCCAAAGTCGCGCGCTGCAGATCCGACAGCGTGCCGTCGGCGCGCGGCCCGACGTTCAGCAAGAGGTTCCCGCCACGCGACACGACATCGACCAGATGCTTCAGCGCGCCACGGGCGTCAAGCGTGACGGACGCGTCCTCGTTCTGGTTGTACCCGAAGGACAGACCCAGCCCTCGGGTGTTCTCCCACGCGCCCCCGGCCTCGCTCGAGCGATACGCCTGGTACTCACTGCAGCGAAAGTCCCAATGCGTGTCGCCCCACCGGTCGTTGACGACGCCGTCCGGATTCTTCTCGTAGAAATAGGAAAACAGCTGCGCCAACCCGTAGCTGCCATCGTGCTTGCCGCGATCGGGCCACTCGATGTCGTTCCACAAGATGTCGGGCCGGTGACGGTCGATGAGGTCTTTCACATGCAGGTAGGCGTACGTCGCGTACGCCTCGTCGTACGGGCGCACGGTGTGCACGCCGTGGTGGGTGTCGAGGGCGGGCAGATCGGTCACGTGCCAGTCGAGACCGCCCGAGTAGTAGACGCCGAACCGGAGCCCGGCCGCGCGAGTCGCTGACGCGAAGGCCGCGACCAGGTCGCGCTTTGGCCCGCGGTGCACGGTGTTTCGCGTCGATGTGCCAGGCGCGTCCCACAGCGTGATGCCGTCGTGGTGCTTCGTCGTCGGCACCACATAGCGAGCCCCGGCGCGCGCGAACAGCCCCACAAGCGCTTCCGGGTCGAAGGATTCCGCGCGCCAGTCGTCGAGAAAGTCGTCATACGGCCGACCGCCGTGCACGGCGTGGTGGTGCGCCTGCGCCGGGCTCCCGTCGATCCGGATCGAGTTGTAGTACCACTCGGCATACGGGTTGTGCGCGAACCAGGTCTCGTCGTCAAGCTCGCCGAGCTCGCCCGTCGGCTCCGCCCAGCCGGGCACGCAGTACGCGCCCCAGTGCACGAAGATGCCGAGCTTCGCGGCGGAGAACCACGGGGGCGTGGGCCGCTCGAAGCGGCTCCATAGCGGGTCGGTCGACGGGTCGGGCATCGGCGTCCACTTTAGGGCCAGGGCCGCCGGCGAGGCCGAATGCCGCGGTCGGCCCGCCACACCGACGTCCCGGACATGCGCCACACCTTGACTTCCTATCGGCGTTAGGAAAGCCTCCCGACGGGAGGCGATGACATGCCAGAGCTCGGACGCCGCCAGCGCCGTCGACTCGAAACCATCGAGGAGATCCTCGACGTTGCGACGGAGGTCATGACGCAGACCGGCCCGGCCGGCCTCGCGATCGGCGAGATCGCCCGGCGCATGGGCATCCGGCCGCCCTCGCTGTACGTCTACTTCGACTCCAAGAACGCGATCTACGACGCGCTGTTCGCCAGAGGTTGGCAGCGACTCCTTGCCTCGATGGAGCAACTCGGCAAGCGCCTCGACGAGTCGCCCGACGGCTTGGCCGTCGTCGAGGCGTTGACCGAGCACGTCGTGCGATGGGTCCGCGCCCACCGGGCGGAGGCGCAGCTGATGTTTTGGCGGTCGGCCCCCGGATTCCAGCCGTCTGCGACGTCGAACGCGCAACACGGCGAGTTCACCCACCGCGTCACGCTGCTCTTCGCCGAGTTGCAGCGGCGCGGCCAACTTCGCGGCCACGTCGACGTCGCCAAACTCAACAGCACCTGGCAGGTGGTCCTCGCCGGGCTGGTCAGCCAAGAGCTTGTGGCCGATGGCGACGAGCCCTTGGTCGACCAAGGCGCCGGCGTCGGCGACGTGATGGGCATGCTCGCCGCTCACTTCCGGCCGGCCGTGAACGCCGAACGCGCGATCACTGCGGCTCAGGAGGGATTTGAAAGACGCTGAACATCGCGCCGACGCAGTCGCGCAGCGCCGCCATCGGCCCGATCGCGGTTTCCAACGGCCCGGCCAGCACCTGGCCGCCCAGTTCGAGCGCCCGCGCGGCCGCGCGGGCGGCGTCGTCCACGGCGAAATAGACGTGCCAGTGACTCGGCGCGCCGGCCCCGCCGCGCGGGCAGGCCCCGGCGACGGAGTCGCCCCTGGCCTTGAACGTGACGTACGGGCCGCTGCCCGGATCGCTGATCTCACCGGTCAGGCCGAACACATGGTCGTAGAAGGCAACGGCGGACTGCAGATCGTCGACCGTCAGCTCGTTCCAGATCACCGCGCCTGGTTCGTTCACGAGCGTGGCGCCGATGCGCTTTTTCGCCTGCCACAGGGAAAGCGGCGCGCCATTGGAGTCTTTGACCAGCGCGGTCACACCGGCGTCCCCGAACTCGGTCGGCCCTCGGACGACGGAACCGCCGCCGGTGATCGTGCGGGCGACGGCGACATCGACGTTGTTGACGGCGAGGTAGGTGTTCCACATCGCGGGCGCGAACAAGTCCGCGCCGTCGATGGGCAGCTGCCCGATCGCCGCGACAACGCCCTCGCCGTCGGGCGTGGATTTCTTGGCGACGGCGAGCGGTCGCCCGTCGGCGTCTTGCTCGTCGGCGTACGTCCAGCCGAAAAGATCCCGATAAAACACCTTCGCCGCGTCGACCTCGGAGGTTTTCAGGTCGACCCAGTTCGGGGTCCCTTCCGCATAGGAGTCGCGGCGCGGCATCGGTCAACCAGCGAACACGTTGACCGGCCGACCACGCACCCCTGGGCGGCAGGAAAACACCGCGCCGGCCTGCGGTTGCGCGTCCGACGGCAGGTTCTCGCGGGTGGTTGTGATGAACAGCGTGCCGAGATCGTCGCCGCCGAAGGCGCACGCGGTGACCTGGGTCACCGGCAACTCGATGACGCCGTCCAGCGTTCCGTCGGGCCGATATCGATGAACCGCCGAGCCCGCGTAGAGCGCCACCCACACGCAGCCTTCCGCGTCGACGGTGAGCCCATCAGGAAACCCCTTGCCGTCAGGGATTTCAACCAGCGGACGACGGTTGCACAACCCCTGCTCGGGGTCGTAGTCGAAGACGTCCACCCGCCGAGTCGGCGTGTCGTTGTAGTAGGCGAGCCGACCGTCGGGACTCCAGTCCAAACCGTTGGAGATCGTGGCGCCGCCGAACACAACCGAGACCGAACCGTCCGGGTCGAGCCGATACATCGAGCCGCGGCCCGGAGCGAAACCGTACGCCAACGAACCGCAGTAGAAGCGGCCCTGCGGGTCGCACCCGCCGTCGTTCATCCGCAACGTCGCGTCGTCCCAGATCGGCGGCAGCTCGCGCAACGCGCCGTCGGACTCCTCCAGAACGAAGCCCCGTTCAACGGCGATGACCGCTCCGCCGTTCGCCCGCGGCCGCAGCGCCGCCGCGACGGCGCCGACGTGGCGGCGGGAGACGGTGCTGTCGTGGCGCACGGAAAGGACATCGCCCGCGAACATGTCGACGTAACGCAATCCGCCCCACGAGACTGACCACACCGGTCCCTCGGCGTGGAAGGCGACCGGCTCGGTGAACTGCTCGGCTGTCGTCACGCCCGCCATGCTGGCGCACCGGGCGGGTCGGCGGATCAGCGGGGCCAGCGCCGGCGGGCAGCTCGCCTCGCCGCCGACACGCCGGTCAATGCTGTTCGCGGACGACGTCGCGCGGGTCCTTGTCTCGCCGCAGACCGCGCCACGACGGATGGCGCAACCGGTTGTCGCGCGTCCACTCGCCGTACACGACCTCCCCGACCAGCTCCGGCCGCACCCATCGGGCGACCCGCGCGTGCTCGGCCGGGACGTCCGACACCGGCGGCCGCTTCGTCGCCAGCGCCGCCAACTCCGCCTTCAGATCGCGTAGCGCCCGCTCGGTGAAGCCGGTGCCGACTTGACCCGCGTACCGCAGCTCGCCGTCGACGCTCACCCCGAGCAACAGCGCGCCGATCTCGCCGGCCCGCCGGCCCTCACCGGGCTCCCATCCGACGACGACGACCTCTTGCATCCGCTGGTGCTTCACCTTCAGCCAGGTCGGCGACCTGCGACCCGGGAGGTAAACCGAGTCGAGCCGCTTGCACACGACACCCTCGAGGCCCGCCTGCCGACTCGCCGCGAGCGCGTCGGCCGGGTCGCCGCGAAACGCCGGCGGAACCGCGATCCGCTCGCAATCATCGAGGCCGAGCTGCTCGAGCAGCTCCCTGCGCTGCGCGTAGGGCAACTGCAACGTGTCGCGACCGTCGACGCGCAAGACGTCGAAGACCAGGTAGTCGATCGGAACCTGCTCGCCGAGCTTGCGGGCCTTCGCCGGGTCGGCGATGTGCATGCGCGATTGCAGCAATCCGAAGCTCGGCCGCCCGTCGTCGTCCAAGGCCACGATCTCGCCGTCAAGGACGACGTCGAGGTTCGCGCTCGACAGCGCCGAAAGCTCGGGATACGAGACACTGACGTCACGGTCGTTTCGGCTGAACACCCGGACCTGCGAGCCGGTCAGGTAGGAGACGGCGCGCACGCCGTCCCATTTCATCTCCGCGGCCCACTCGCCGACGCGGACGGTCGGAAGCTCACCGGCCACGGCCAGCATCGGCTTGATGAGACGCAATGCCACGACAGGGGATCTTCCCAGCCTTCGCCATGGCTAGCCACGCGCGTGACGCGGCTAGCTGAGCGCGACTCAACCCGGCGGCGTCCCGAGCATCGTGTCGTCCCACGCCCCCGGCCACGCCTGCAGCAGTTGCCGGTCGCGTTCCAGCGCGGCCTGCAAGAACGCCGGCAGCTGCCAGCCGCTGCTCACGCCGGCTTGGAACATGGCAACCCTGGCCTCGATCACCTCGTCGGAGAGCCGCTCCACCTCCTCGGGAGGAGCGCCGTGCCGCTCGGCGTACTCCAGGCGCGCGGCCGCGTCACGCCAACGCTGACCCGCGACGTCGGGATCGCTCGGCGCCGCCGACTCGCCCGACGCGCGCGCGGCCGCTGACCCGGCCTCCCCCGACGTCGGGCTCCCTGACGCTGGCCCAGCTGACACCTGCCGACACCTCCCCTTTGCTCGTCGGCAAGTCTGCCTATGAGTGAAATCCGATCGCATCATCCGAATGTCCAGGATGCGTTAACTATTGGGACGGGTGCTCCCCGCGCACGGCGTAATCCTCGGGCGCGCCGGGCGGCGGGCCTGCGCGATCTCGCGCCCCGCCCGGCTGTCATCATGGTGGCGATCACGGTATTGACGGTGATCGGGCTCCGGCGCTTTGACATAGAGGGACAACGCGATGGCGCAAAAGATCACGTACGACCTTGTTGACGACCTCGACGGCGGCAGGGCGGTCGAGACGGTGAGCTTCAGCATCGACGACCAGACCTACGAGATCGACCTCGGAAAGCGCAACGCCGACCGGTTGCGCGGTGTCTTCGCGCCGTACGTCGCGGTGGGCCGGCGGATGGTCCACACCAGCGGGCGCGGGCGCTCGAAGTTGGTCGTGCAGCGACGGGTTGACGTCGCCGCGGATCCTCGCGCGGTGCGGGCATGGGCGCGCGCCAACCGGATCAGCGTCCCGGAGCGCGGTCGCATACCGGCGTCCGTCATCGAGCAGTACCGCGCCGCCGGGCACTGACCCCGCTCGCTGGCTCCACCGGTTTGTCCACGAGCTGACGCAATGCCGGCAACGCCGACTTGATCGCCGCCAGCTGCGCGGGCTCGAGATCGCCCAGCCGTTGCGCCAGCAACGTCGTCCGTTGATCGATCGCCTTCGTCAGCACGGCGCGCCCGTTATCCGTCAGTTCGATGAACGACGACCTCGCGTCGTCCGGGTCGCGGCGCCTGCGGACCAGACGCGACTGCTCGAGAATGTCGACTCCGCGCGACATTGTCGGCGCCGCGACGCCTTCTCGGGCGGCGAGTTCGTTGAGCCGCAGCGGGCCGCATTCCTCGAGCGTCGTCAACGCCGACAGCTGCGACGGCGTGAGCCCGGTGCTGCTCACCCGGGTCTGCCGGCCAAGGCGGCTCATCGCCACCCGAAGCTCCGTCGCGAACGCGAGCAGCGCGTCGTCGGCGCGGTGCGCGGTCACGCCATCTCCTCCTCGTGCACGTAACGGCCGCCGCGCAGCAGCGAGGCCACCGCCGCGACCAACGACATCGCGATCGCCATCACGAACACGATGATGAGCCCATGGTGGAACGGTCCGGAGATCAGCGACGGGAAAAACGTCTTGCCCGTCAGGGTTTGCGCGTCGGACGGCGACAGCGACGACAACTCTTTAGCCCCCAGCATGCTCTGCATCGGGTTGTAACCGAGGAACGCGGCGAACAGGCTGCCCACCGGCGGCGCGTTGCCGACGGCCGACGCGACATCGGCGGGAACGCCGTGGCTTTCCAAGCCGGACGTGAGGGTGCGCGGCAAGGTCGCGGCCAGCCCGACGATCATCAACGAGAAGAAGACGCCGATCGACAACGACGTGCCCGAGTTGAAAAACGTGCCGCGCATTCCCGACGCCACGCCCCGTTGGTGGGCCGGGACGCTGTTCATGATGCCGGTCGTGTTGGGCGCCGAGAACAAACCCGAGCCAATGCCGTTGACGACGAGCAGCAAGGCGAACAGCCAGTACGGGAAGTCGGTCGGCAGCATCGCGAGACCGACGAAACTCACCGCGACGACGAGCAGACCGCCGGTCGCGAACGCGCGGGCGCCAAACCGGTCGGAGAGATAGCCAGACAGCGGGCCAGCCACGAGAAACGCCCCGGTCAACGGCAAGAGGTAGATTCCGGCCCACAGCGGCGTGGACTCGAAGCTGTAACCGTGCAGCGGCAGCCAGATACCTTGCAGCCAGATGATGAGCATGAATTGGAGGCCACCGCGGGCGACGGAGGCGAGCAAGCCTGCGAGATTTCCAGCGCTGAAGGCCTTGATGCGGAACAGCCCCATGGCGAACATCGGCTGATCGACCTTGGTCTCGACGATCCCGAACACCACCAGCACCACGCCGCCGCCGACCAGGCCGGCGAGAACCCAGGGATCGAGCCAGCCCATGTCGCTGTGGCCATAAGGCTGAATGCCATAGGTGATGGCGACCAGCACGGCGGTCAGCCCGATGGCGAACAGCGCGTTGCCCCACCAGTCGATGCGCGCGGGCCGGCGCTGGCTCGTCTCGTGCAGGCTCTTGTACGACCAGATCGTGCCCAGCAACCCGACGGGCACCGAGACGAAGAACACCAGTCGCCAGTCGACCTCCGACAGCAAACCGCCCGCGATCAAGCCGATGAACGAGCCGGCGATGGCCGCCACCTGGTTGATCCCCATCGCCATGCCGCGGCTGTCGGGCGGAAACGCGTCGGTGAGGATGGCGGTCGAGTTCGCGAACAGCATTGCGGCCCCGACGCCCTGCACAATCCGCCAAATGATCAGCCACAGCGCGCCGCTCCCCGAACGCAGCGGATCAAGCGCGAGTGCCACCGAGCCGAAGGTGAAAATCGCGAACCCGAGGTTGTAGATCTTCACCCGGCCGTAGATGTCGCCAAGCCGGCCCAAGCTGACAACGAGCACCGCCGTGACGACGAGGAATCCCATCAACACCCACAGCAGGTAGCTCACGTTGCCGGGCGCGAGCGGGTCGAGATGGATGCCGCGGAAGATCGCCGGTAACGAGATGATGACGATCGAGGAGTTGATCGTCGCCATGAGCACGCCGAGTGTGGTGTTCGACAAGGCCACCCAGCGGTAATGAGGATGTTCAGCACCGATTGCGCCGCGGTCCCACCGCAGCGCGGATTCCCGCACCATGCACGTCCCTCGGCAGCCGGCTAGCTCGCAGCTAGTTCGTTAGCATCAACTAACTAATACCACGGCTGGCCGCCTGAGCGGCAGCGGGCGGGCCGCCGATGGCCTAGCCTGGAGGCGAGTCCGGAGGTGTGCCATGCCGTTCGACCTCAGCATCACCAAGCTGCTGGTGTTGGGCGTCATCGCCATGCTGATCTTTGGCCCCGACAAGCTGCCGCAGGTCGCGCGCGACGCCGGTCGCGTGCTGCGGCAGTTGCGCTCGATGGCGCAGCAGGCGCGCAGCGATCTGCGAGCGGAGCTCGGCGACACCGTCGGCGACTTCGACATCGCCGACCTCAATCCGCGCACCTTCGTGCGCAAGCACCTGCTCGATGACGACGAGCCAGGCCGCACCACGGTGCAGACCTTGCCGCCGCTGCAATCCATGCCGGTGGAGACGGCGCCGCAGGTGGCCGCCCACGCGTTTCCGGCCGCGCCCGTCGGCCCCGTGCCGTTCGACACCGACGCGACCTAGGCCGCGCGCCGAGCTCGAACTCGGCAAGGCCGGCGAAGATCGCCGGCCGCCAGCCCACAGGTACTCGCGACCAGGCCGCCGGGTAGGCTGAGGCACGCCAATCGACCACAAGTCGTCGGCTGCGGCGAGCCACCCCCGGACCACTGCAACGCCAGTACCGGGCTGCCCGCGCCCGACGCGACAAGTTGCGCAGGGCGAAGCGATGAAGGTCAAACAGATCATGAAGGCGCCGGTCTACACGGCCAGCGTCGACATGCCCACCGCCGACGTCGCGCAGCTGCTCGTGCAGCACCGCATCAGCGCGGTCCCCGTCATCGACGCCGCGGGCGCCGTGGTCGGCCTGGTGAGCGAGCACGACCTCATCGCCAAGGACGGGCCGACCGCCGCCGACGTCATGTCCCCCGGCATCGTGAGCGTCACCGAGGACGCCGAGGTCGAAGACGTCCGCCATCTGCTCGTCGATCGCCGCATCCGACGGGTGCCTGTGCTGTCCGGCGGCCAACTCGTCGGCATCGTGTCGCGCGCCGACATCGTCGCGCTGATCGCGATGGAGTGGGTGTGCGAGGTGTGCGGCACACAGGTCCGCGGCGAGCGCCCACCGGCCTCTTGCCCGACGTGCGCCGCCGACACAACTCGCTTCGTGCATCAGCCCCAGTCGCCCGGCGCCTGAAGGAGACCACGTGCCACCCGCCCAAAAGAAGACGGCCGCCCCGAAGGCAGCGCGCAAGTCAACGAACGTCTTCGGTGACGAGCCGCGTGACCGGCTGCTGGCGTACTACCGCGAGATGCAGCTCATCCGCCGCTTCGAGGAGCGCGCGGCGGAGATGTACCAGCGGGCGAAGATCGGCGGCTACTGCCACCTCAACCTCGGCGAGGAAGCCACCATCGTCGGCCTGATGGCGGCGATGCAGCCGCGCGACTACTTGTTCACCACCTATCGCGAGCACGGCTACGCGATCGCCCGCGGCATCGAGCCCGGCCGGGTAATGGCCGAGTTGTTCGGCCGGACGACGGGGGTTTCGAAGGGCTGGGGCGGCTCGATGCACCTGTTCGACGTCGAGGCCCGCCTGCTCGGCGGCTACGGCATCGTCGGGGGACAGATCCCGCCAGCCACGGGCGCGGCGCTGGCCATCGCGTATCGCGGTCCCGGCGGCCCGGACACCGAGGCGGTGGTCTGCCAGCTGGGCGACGCCACCACCAACATCGGCGCGTGGCACGAGTCGCTCAATCTGGCCGCGATTTGGCGGCTGCCGATCGTCTACGTCGTCATCAACAACCGGCTCGGCATGGGCACGCCGGTGGAGAAGGCGTCCGGCGAGCCGGACCTCTACAAACGCGGCTGCGCCTACCGGATTCCCGGTGTGCGCGTCGACGGCAACGACCCGATCGCCTGCCGCGAGGCGATGGCGGAGGCGCTGCGGCTCGCCCGCGAAGAACGACAGCCTTCGATCCTGGAGGCGGTCAGCTGGCGGTTGCGCGGCCACAGCGTCGTCGACCCGGCCAAGTACCGCACGAAAGAAGAGGCGCAGCGGCTGCACGACCTCGACCCGCTGTCCGCGTTTCGCAAGCAGCTCGTCGACGCCGGCGTGACCGACGCCAGCCAGCTCGCCACGATCGACGACGAGGTGGAGGCGCAGGTCAACGCGGTGGTCGAGTTCGCCGACAACTCCCCCCACCCGACCCCTGACCAGCTCTTCGCGCACGCCTACGCGACCCCGGTCGCCAACGCGCCACGCGAGCTCCCCGGCGACCCGCTGCTGCGCGCATAAGCGAAAGGCGAACACTTCCGTGGCTGTCATCACCTATCGCCAGGCGCTGCACGACACGCTGCGCTCGGAGCTGATCCGCGACCCCAGCGTCTTCTTGATGGGCGAGGAGATCGGCGTCTTCGAAGGCTCCTACAAAATCACCGCCGGGCTGCTGACCGAGTTCGGGCCGGAGCGGATCCGCGACACCCCCATCGCCGAGGAGGGCTTCGTCGGCGCCGCCATCGGCGCGGCGATGCTCGGCCTGCGGCCGGTCGTCGAGATCATGACGATCAACTTCTCCATCCTCGCGATGGACCAGATCGTGAACCACGCGGCGAAGATCCACGCCATGTTCGGCGGGCAGTCGAAGGTGCCGATGGTCATCCGCACGCCCGGTGGCGGCGGCCAGCAGCTCGCCGCCACGCACTCCCAAAACCTCGAGGTCTGGTACGCGCACGTGCCGGGTCTGAAGGTGGTGGTCCCGGCCACCGCCGCGGACGCGAAGGGCCTGCTCGCGGCGTCCATCCGCGACGACGATCCAGTGATGTTCATCGAAAACCTGGCGCTGTACAACACCAAGGGCGAGGTGCCCGACGGCGAGTACGTCACCGAGATCGGCAAGGCCGCGGTGATGAAAGAAGGCTCCGACATCACGATCGTGTCGTACTCGCGCATGGCGGCCGTCGCGTTGGACGTCGCCAAACGGCTCGAGGCCGACGAGGGCGTGTCGGCCGAGGTGGTCGACTTGCGCTCGCTGCGCCCACTGGACCGCGACACCATCGTCAACTCGGTGAAGAAGACCGGGAAGGCCGTGGTGCTCGAGGAGGACTGGTTGTCGTATGGCGTGGGCGCGGAGATCGCGGCCACCATCCAAGAAGGCGCCTTCGACTACCTCGACGCGCCGGTCCGCCGAGTCGCCGCGGCGGAGGTTCCGCTACCGTACGCCAAACCGTTGGAGCTCGCCGCCCTGCCCGACGCCACCGCGCTTGTGAAGGTCATCCACGAAACGCTCGACGCCACCCGCTTCCGCGGCTAAAGGAGTTGCTGACAAACCATGCCTGAGGTCTTCATGCCACGCCTGTCCGACACCATGCAGGAGGGCACGGTCAGCGCGTGGACGAAGAACGTCGGCGATCGGGTCGAGAAGGGTGACGTACTCGCCGAGATCGAGACCGACAAGGCGACGATGGAGCTCGAGGCGTACGACGCCGGCGTGCTGGAGCGGATCGTCGTCGAGGCCGGCCAGACGGTGCCGATCGGCGAGGTGATCGCGGTCATCGGCGACGGCTCCGGCGCCGGATCTGGCGGGGGCACGGGCGCGGCGGCCAGCCCCGGTGCGGCCACCCCTGCGGCGCCAGCCGCTGACGCGCAACCCGAACCACCGGTTTCGGCCGCCCCCGGCACGCCCACCGCGACCCCGGTGGCGGCCGCGCCCTCCGCCGCCGCGACGCCCGAGGTTTCGGCTGCGGCCGACGGTTCGGACCGCGCGGTGAAGGCGTCGCCGCTGGCTCGCGCGATGGCGCGCGACGCCGGGCTCGACCTGTCCACCGTTCGCGGCTCCGGACCCGGCGGGCGGATCGTGCGCGCCGACGTGCAGGACGCCATCGCCGCGCTCGGCCAGGCCGGCCAGGCTGGCCAGCCGGCGGCCGCGGCAGCGGTCGCGCCGTCCGGTCCCGCGGTCACCGGTCCCGCCGTCACCGGTCCGGACGTCGAAGAGGTGCCGCTGAACAACGTCCGGCGCATCACCGCGAAGCGGCTCACCGAGAGCATGCAGCAGGCGCCGCACTTTTACTTGACGCGAGTGGTCGACGCCGACGAGTTGGTCGCCGCACGCGCGCGCATCAACGCCGGGCTCGCCGCGGTCGCCGGCGACGGGCCGCCGGCCAAGGTCAGCGTCAACGACATGATCGTGAAAGCTGTCGCGACGGCGCTGCGCGCGCACCCCGAGGCCAATGTCTCCTTCGCCGGCGACAAGCTGTTGCGACACCGGCGAATTCACGTCGGGGTGGCCGTCGCGCTGCCCGAAGGGCTGATCGTCCCGGTCATCCGCGACGCCGACACGCTGACGCTCACCCAGATCTCCGCGGTGACCCGCGACCTGTCCACCCGCGCGCGGGCCGGCAAACTCAAGCCCGAGGAGTTCACCGGGTCGACGTTCTCGGTGAGCAACCTCGGGATGTTCGGCATCGACCAGTTCACCGCGGTCATCAACCCCCCGGAGGCGGCGATCCTCGCGGTCGGGGCGACCAAGCAAGAGCCGGTGGTGCGCGACGGCGCCGTCGTCGTCGGGCACACGATGCGGCTCACGCTGTCGATCGACCACCGGTCGCTGGACGGCGCGACGGCGGCGAAATTCCTCGCCGACCTGGTGGGACTGCTGGAAAATCCGCTGGCCGCCCTTGCCTGACCTGACCGGTCAGAGGTTTCCGAACTCCCAGTGCCAAGGCTCGAATGGGTTGCGCGTCGCCCAGGCAGGATGAATCCAACCGAACTGGCCGGCGTGCGCGGTCATCCAGCGGTACTGCGGCGAACCGTAGTTTTGAATGCCGCAGCCGAGGTCGACCGCTAGGCCCCAGCCGTGGTTGCTCGTGCCGGGCACCGCCGCGAACGCCGGCCGCTTGCGGAACACCGCGACCTGCTCGCTGTAGCTGCGGTAGGAGTCGGTGACGCAAATCGCCCGGCCAAAGGTGCGCGCGTACGCCCGCGACATGTTGTTGAACGCGATCGCGGCGTCAGGGCGCAATCGGCCACCCCCGATGATCGCGCACAGCTCCGAGCTCGGGATCAATCCGTCGGCGTAGCCGCCCCACGGCCCGGACGGGTAGCCGCCACGACTCTCGCACGCCGACGAGGGCATCGCCTGGTTGGCGGCAAGCGCCGCCGCCCGTCGAGCCGCCGCCGCGCGCGCTGCCTCGTCGCGCGCGGCCTTGGCCTTGGCGGCCCGCTCGGCGGCGAGCCGGGCCTGCTCCTTTTCGTAGGCGGCCTGGGCGGCCTGCAGCCGCGCGGCGGCCTTCGCGGACTCCGCCTGCAGCGCCTTCACCTGCTGGCTGATCGACTTTTGCACCGCGTTGGCCGTCGCGACGTCTTGCGCCGCCGCCGCCCGCAGCACCTTCGCCTGCTGGCCGGCCACCGCGACCTGCCGCAACACCTGGGTGCGGTGGCCGTTCGCGAACTTCAACAGCTGGGCGGCCTGAATCGACCTGTCGATGTCCTCGTCGGAGAGCACCCGGGTGATCATGTCCGGCATCGGGTTCTCGTACAGATCGCCCGCGTACCGCGAGATCTGCTGGCGAAGCACCGCCAACTTCGCGTCGAGCTTGTCCGCCGACGCGGTGGCCGCGGCCGCCTTGCTCTGCAACTGGGTGAGCCGGGCGCGCGCCTGATCCAACTTCCGCGCCCCCGCCGCCAGGCGGGCCTGCACCGCCGCCGCGTCCGCCTTGAGCGCGGCGAGCGCCTGCGCGGTGGGCGGCTTCCCGCCGGACGACGCGAGGGCGGCGCCGCCGGCGACCGGCGACAACGTGGCGATCAGCGTGAACGCCACCGCCGTCGCGACCTTGGCCCGCATTCGGGCCCCCAGCCGGGACGGCGGCCGAACCGCTTGCCCCCCACCAGACCGATGACTCACGCCGCGCACAACTTGGCGCGCGATACGGCGTCGGGACATCACGAGGCTGGCGGTCTCCGGTTGGGTGCGGTCGGACTGGCCGCGATGTTACCGACACAAGGCGCAAAGGTCAGGGAGCAGCGCCGAAGATAGTCCCGCAATAGCCCGCGCCGAGGGTCAAACTAGCCAGAAGGCCCCCTTCGTCGTCGATCAGGGTGACCCGCCGGGCGGGCTGATCAAACCGCCGCCGAAATCGACAGGTAGCCTGGGTAGTCGACCGGTGCGTCGCCTCGCCCGACGGCGTCCCGGTCGGAAGCAACGATCCGTGTCAGCACACAACTTGACGGGCGTTGACCCGTCGGCAAAGTCGAAGAGGCGATCGCCGCGGTGTCCTCCACCTCAGCCCATCCGTTTGCCGGATTCGGCGCCAACGAGTGGCTTGTCGACGAGATGTACCAGCAGTTCCTGAAGGACCCCTCCTCGGTCGACAAGGCGTGGTGGGACTTCTTCTCCGACTACGCCCAGTCTGGCGGGGCGCCGTCCGCGATCAAGCCGAGCGACGGCCCGGCGACCACCGCCTCGAGCCGGCCCACGTCCGCCAGCGCGCCCAGCACACCGCCCAACGCGCCCAGCGCGGCCGGAGTCGACCGCGGCGCCGAGCCGGCCAGCCGGCCCGCCTCCCCCGCCGTGCCACAACACTCGGTGGCCGCCCAGCCGACCCGTCAGCCGACCCGCCAGGCGAGCCCGGCCGCTCCCACGTCGTCCGAGGAAAGCGCGACGCGAGACCAGATCACGCCGCTGAAGGGCGCCGCCGCGCGCACCGTCGCCAACATGGCGGCGAGCCTGGCCGTGCCGACCGCGACCAGCGTCCGCGACATTCCCGCGAAGCTGTTGGCCGACAACCGGCTGGTGATGAACAACCACCTGAGGCGCGGCCGCGGCGGAAAGCTCTCGTACACCCACATCATCGGTTACGCGGTCGTCAAGGCGGCCGCCGCGCTGCCCGAGATGAACGTGTCGTTCACCGAGGCGGACGGCAAGCCCGCCGTCGTCCGCCACCGTGACGTCAACCTCGGCCTGGCCATCGACGTGACGAAGGACGACGGCACGCGCCAGCTGCTCGTCCCCGCGGTCAAGGCGGCGCAAAGCCTGGACTTCGCGCAGTTCTACGCGGCCTACGAGGACATCGTCCGGCGCGCGCGCGGCGGCAAGCTCACCACCGACGACTTCCTCGGCACCACCATCACCCTCACCAACCCCGGCACGCTTGGCACGGTGCACTCGGTGCCCCGGTTGATGCCCGGGCAGGGCTGCATCATCGGCGTCGGCGCGATGGAGTACCCCGCGCAGTTCCAAGGAGCGTCAGCCGAGACGCTGGCCAGGCTCGCGGTCAGCAAGGTGATGACGCTGACATCGACCTACGACCACCGAGTCATCCAAGGGGCGCAGTCGGGTGAGTTCCTGCGGGAGATCCACCGGCTGCTGCTCGGCGAGAAGGACTTCTACGACGAGATCTTCCGGTCGCTGCGGATCCCCTACGAGCCGGTGCGCTGGGTGCCCGACGTCTCTCCGAGCCATGACGACGAGGTCGGCAAGCCGGCGCGAATCCTGGAGCTGATTCGCGCCTACCGCGTGCGCGGTCACTTGATGGCCGACACCAACCCGCTCGAATTCGAGATGCGGCGCCACCCCGACCTCGACATCGTCAACCACGGCCTGACCCTGTGGGACCTCGACCGGGAGTTCGCCACCGGTGGCTTCGGCGGCAAGCCGGTCATGACGTTGCGGGAAATCTTGGGCGTGCTGCGCGACTCGTACTGCCGCACGATCGGCGTCGAGTACATGCACATTCAAGACCCGGAGCAGCGCGAGTGGATTCAAAGCCACGTCGAGCGGCCGCACAGCAAGTCCAGCGGCGAGGAGCAGCGCTACATCCTCAACCGGCTGAACGTGGCGGAGGCCTTCGAGACGTTCCTGCAGACCAAGTACGTCGGCCAGAAGCGGTTCTCGTTGGAGGGCGGCGAGACGCTCATCCCGCTGCTCGACACGATCCTGCACACCGCCGCGCGCACCGGGATCGACGAGGTCACCATCGGCATGGCGCACCGGGGCCGGTTGAACGTGCTCGCGAACATCGTCGGCAAGAGCTACGAGCAGATCTTCCGCGAGTTCGACGGCAACATCGACCCGAAGTCGGCCCACGGCTCCGGCGATGTGAAGTACCACCTCGGCGCCGAGGGCGTTTATCAGGCTCCCGACGGCGAGACGCGGATCCGCGTCTCGCTGGCGTCGAACCCAAGTCACCTCGAGGCGGTCGACCCGGTGCTCGAGGGAATCGTGCGGGCCAAGCAGGACGTGCTGAACAAGGGCGCCGCCTATCCGGTGCTGCCGGTCGCCATCCATGGCGACGCCGCGTTCGCCGGTCAGGGCGTCGTCGCGGAAACCCTTAACCTGTCGCAGCTTCGCGGTTACCGCACCGGCGGCACCGTGCACGTCGTCATCAACAACCAGGTCGGCTTCACCACATCGCCGGTGTCGGCGCGGTCGAGCGTCTACGCCAGCGACGTCGCCCGCATGATCCAGGCGCCCATCTTCCACGTGAACGGCGACGATCCGGAGGCCGCCGTCCGAGTCGCCAGGCTCGCGCTTGAGTTCCGGCAGGCGTTCAAGAAGGACGTCGTCGTCGACATGGTCTGCTACCGCCGACGCGGGCACAACGAGGCGGACGACCCGTCGATGACGCAACCGCTGATGTACAACCTCATCGAGAGCAAGCGGTCGGTGCGCAAGCTCTACACCGAGGCGCTCATCGGCCGGGGCGACATCACCGTCGAGGAGGCGGAGGAGTCGCTGCGCGAGTACCGCGGGCACCTCGAACGCGCATTCGCCGAGACCCGTGACTCCACGAGCACGCCGCACGAGCCACGTCTCGAGGGCAACGTGCCGGCCGCGCCGCCGGAGGTCCACACCGCGGTCAGCATGGACGTGTTGAAGAAGATCGCGCAGTCGCAGGTGAACCTGCCGCCGGACTTCGTGCCCCATGCCCGGCTGTTCCCGCAGTTGCAGCGCCGAGCCGCCATGGTCGACAACGACGCCATCGACTGGGCGATGGGCGAGCTGATCGCTTTCGGGTCGCTCATGCTCGACGGCCACCCGGTGCGGCTGTCCGGGCAAGACAGCAGGCGCGGCACGTTCACCCAGCGGCACGCGGTGCTCGTCGACCGAGTCACCGGCGAGGAGTACACACCACTCGCCAATCTCGAGCCGGGCCAGGCGCCGTTCCACGCCTACGACTCGCTGCTGTCCGAGTACGCCGTCGTGGGCTTCGAATACGGCTACTCGGTGGTGCGACCAGAGGCGCTGGTCGCGTGGGAGGCCCAGTTCGGCGACTTCGCGAACGGCGCGCAGACGATCGTCGACGAGTTCATCTCGTCGGGCGAGCAAAAGTGGGGCCAGCGCTCCGGCGTCGCGCTGTTGCTGCCGCACGGCTATGAAGGCCAAGGCCCCGACCACTCGTCGGCGCGCGTCGAGCGGTACCTGCAGCTTTGCGCGGAGAACAACATGACGGTCGCGATGCCGTCGTGCTCGGCGAGCTACTTCCACCTGCTGCGCTGGCACACGTTGAGCCCGCATCACCGGCCGCTGATCGTGTTCACGCCCAAGTCGATGCTGCGCGCGAAGGCGGCGGCGTCGCCGGCCTCCGCGTTCACCGAGGGCCGTTGGCAGCCGGTGTTGCCAGATCCGCATCCGCAACCCGCTGACGGCGTGCGCCGGGTGGTGCTGTGCTCGGGCAAGGTCACGTGGGATTTGGTGTCCGCGAGGGAGAAGCGCGGTCGCACCGACACCGCCATCATGCGGGTCGAGCAGCTGTACCCGCTTCCGTCGTCCGACATCGCCGCGGCCATCGGCGAATACCCGAACGCCCAAGAGATCCTCTGGGTGCAGGAAGAACCGGCGAACATGGGCGCGTGGACCCACATCGCGATGCACCTGCCCGCAGAACTCGGTCGGCAGGTGATGCGGGTGTCGCGACCGGAAAGCTCGTCGCCGGCGACCGGCTCGCATGATCGCAGCGAGCGGGAGCAGCAGAAGCTGCTTGACGCGGTGTTTCCGGAGTAGCGCCGATGTATTTCACCGATCGGGGCATCGAGGAACTCGACGCCCGGCGCGGCGACGAGACCGTCACCTTGTCGTGGGTGTCGGAGCAGCTGCGCACGTTCGTCGACTTGAACCCCGAGTTTGAGATCCCCGTGGAGCGGCTGGCCACCTGGCTCGCGCGGCTCGACGACGAGGACGACGACTAGCGCGGGGCAATCGACCCGCGGCGTTCGCACAAGGCGGAAACTCTTCGCGGTATAGCAGCGACAAGTTTCCACGTTCTTCGTTCGGCTCGGGTCGGATTCGAACGCGGCCGCGTCAGACGGTGAAGACGACTTTGCCGAACAACTCGCCCTGCCACATCGCGGTGAACCCCTCGGCCGCGTCACGCAGCGGCAGCACCCGGTCGATCACCGGACGCACCCCGGTCAGCGCGCAAAAACTCAACAACTCCAGCAATTCCTGCCGCGACCCCATCGTCGAGCCGACCACCCGCAGCTGCTGGTAGAACACCCGGGTCAGCTCCGCGGGCGGCGCGTCGCCCGTCGTCGCCCCGCACACCACGATGACGCCACCGGGCCGAACGGCGCGAACCGAGTGCGCCCAGGTCGCCTGGCCGACGCTCTCCAACACCGCGTCGACCCGCTCCGGCAGCCGCGCTCCAGGCTCGAAGGCCGCGTGCGCGCCAAGCGACAGCGCGCGGTCGCGCTTTTCCGGCGTCCGGCTGGTGACCCACACCCGCAGGCCCGCGGCCCGGGCTAACGCGATCGCGGCCGTCGACACGCCCCCTCCCGCGCCCTGCACGAGGACGGTGTCACCCGGCCGCGTCGCCGAATTGACGAAAAGCATCCGGTACGCGGTCAGCCATGCGGTCGGAAGGCAGGCGGCCTCCTCGAACGACAGCTCCGCCGGCTTCGGGACGACGTTCGCGGCCGGAACCACCGAGTATTCGGCAAATGTGCCGTCATATCGCTCAGACAACAAGCTGCGCTTGGGATCGTTGACGGGGTCGCCGCGCCCGACAATCGGGTCGCCGAGGACCGCGTGGACGACCACCTCGTTGCCCTCGTCATCGACACCGGCGCCGTCGCAGCCCAGCACGCGGGGCAACTCGTCGGCGCGCAGGCCCACTCCCTGCAGGCTGAAGATGTCGTGCCGGTTGAGGGCCGCCGCGCGGATTCGCACCCGCCTCCAACCGCTTGGCGGGGTCGGCGCCGCGACGTCGTCGGCCACCTGCAGACCGCGCAGCGGATCGGCCGCGTCGAAAGAAACCGCCCGAACCGCCAGCACGTACGCCATCGTATCCGGATCTTTACCGCCGCCCCTGGCGGCGGGCAGGCGCTTAACTGGCAAGATGCGGTGCATCGATTCGACACCTGTCCCGGCCGGGCGATCCCCGAGCCGAACCCGCCGGGCTTGCCCGGCCTGACCTGGAGGTCCCTCGTGACTTCGCACCGCCTTCGCCGTTCCGTGCAGTACGCCGGCGTCCTTTCGGTCGCCGCCGCGCTGCTGGTCAGCGGCTGCTCCAGCAAGAAAGCCGCCTCATCCGGATCCAGCGCCACGCCCACCTCGGCTGGCTCCTCGTCGGCCACCGCGCCTTCGGCCAGCGGCCCCGCGGCGAGCGGTTCGGCGCCGTCCACCGCCAGCGCAAGCGGTCAAGACCTGAGCGCGATGGTGCCTGCGTCGATCAAGTCCGCAGGCGTCATCAAGGTCGCCACCGACGCCTCCTACGCGCCGAACGAGTTCTTCGACACCGACGGCAAGACGATCATCGGCATGGACGTCGACCTCGGAAACGCCATCGCGCAAAAGCTCGGCGTGAAGGCGGACTTCCAGAACGTCACGTTCGACGCCATCATCCCCGCCCTCGCCGGTGGCAAGTACGACCTCGGAATGTCGTCGTTCACCGACACCAAGGAGCGCGAGCAGACCGTCGACTTCGTCACCTACTTCAGCGCCGGGGAGTCGCTGATCGTGGCCCAGGGGAACCCGAAAGGCGTGACCGGCCCTGACCTCACGCTGTGCGGGTTGACCGTGGCGGTGGAGAAAGGCACCACCGAGGAAGCGGAAATTCCCGACCTGTCGAAGAAGTGCACTGACGCAGGGAAGAAGGGCGTGACCGCGTTGTCGACCGACGACCAGAACGCCGCCAACCTCGCGCTCCAAAGCGGCCGCGCGCAGGTCGTGTCGGCCGACTCCCCTGTCGCCGAGTACGCGGTGAAGCAGTCCGGCGGCAAGTTCGAGATCGCCGGAAAGTCTTACGAGACCGCCCCTTATGGCATCGCGGTGCCGAAGAACAGCGGCGACTTCGCCAAGGCGATCCAGGCCGCGCTGCAGGCGCTGATGGCGGATGGCACGTACAAGCAGATCCTCGACAAGTGGGGCATCGCCGACGGCGCCATCGACAGCCCGACGATTAACGGCGCCACCGGCTAAGTCATGACGTCGGACGTCGAAACCGCACGGGAGCGGCCCGAGACCATTCGGGCCGTTCCCGTGCAGCACCCCGGCCGATGGGTAGCCGTCGTCATCATCGGCGTGCTGATCGCGATGTTCGCGCACATGCTGGTGACGAACCCGAACATCGAGTGGCACACCGTTGGGCACTACCTGTTCAGCTCTATCGTCATGCGCGGAGTCGGCATGACACTCGAGCTGACGGCGCTTTCGATGGCCATCGGCATCGCCATCGGAGTGCTGACCGCGGTCATGCGGCTGTCGCCAAACCCGGTGGTCTCGATGAGCGCCTGGGCGTACGTGTGGTTCTTTCGCGGCACGCCGTTGCTGGTTCAGATCATCTTCTGGTTCTCGTTCGCCACGTTCATCCGCCGCATCGCCTTTGGCGTGCCGTTCGGTCCCTACTTCTGGTCGCAAGACACCAACAGCCTGATCACGCTGTTCGTCAGCGCGCTGCTCGCCCTCGCCCTCAACGAGGGCGCTTACATGTCGGAGATCGTGCGCGCCGGTATTTTGTCCGTGGAGGAGGGACAAACCGAAGCGGCCCAGGCGCTTGGCATGACCCGGGTGCAGGTGATGCGCAGGGTCGTCCTGCCGCAGGCCATGCGGGTGATCGTGCCCCCGACCGGCAACGAGATCAACAGCATGCTGAAGAGCACCGCGCTGGTGAGCACCATCGGCCTCGCCGATCTGCTGCGGTCGGTGCAAATCATCTACAACGCCAACTACAAGACCATCCCGCTGCTTGTGGTCGCGATCATCTGGTACCTGTTCATGACCTCCCTGCTGCAGGTCGGCCAGTACTACATCGAGCGGTATTACGCGCGCGGCGCCGCCCGCAGCCTTCCGCCGACCCCTCTGCAGCGGGCGCGATCGCTCTTCCACGGCGGGCGTCCTCGATGACGAGTCGGTTGATGGTCCACGCCCAGCAGGTTCACAAGTCCTTCGGCGCCAACGAAGTGCTCAAGGGCATCGACTTCCAGGTCGCCTCCGGCCAGGTGGTGTGCTTGCTGGGCCCGAGCGGCTCCGGCAAGAGCACCTTCCTGCGCTGCATCAATCACCTGGAGAAAATCAACGCAGGCCGGCTTTACGTCGACGGCGAGCTGGTCGGGTACCGGCAGGTCGGCGACAAGCTGCACGAGCTGCCCGAGAAAGAGGTGGCCCGCAAACGCACCGAGATCGGCATGGTTTTCCAGCACTTCAACCTGTTCCCGCACATGACCGCGCTCGGCAACATCATGGAGGCGCCGACCCGGGTCAAGGGCGAGCCGAAGGACGAGGTGCGCGCCCGCGCGATGGAACTCCTGTCAAAAGTGGGGCTCGCCGACCGGGCGAAGGCCTATCCGCGCCAGCTATCCGGCGGGCAGCAGCAGCGGGTCGCCATCGCCCGCGCACTCGCCATGCGCCCCAAGCTGATGCTGTTCGATGAGCCGACGTCCGCGCTCGACCCTGAACTCGTCGGCGACGTGCTCGCGGTCATGCGCGACCTCGCCCGCTCGGGCATGACGATGATCGTCGTCACGCACGAGATTGGCTTCGCGCGCGAGGTGGCCGACACCGTCGTCTTCATGGACGCCGGCGTGGTGGTGGAGTCCGGTCCGCCGTCCGAAGTCATCTCTAATCCGCAACACACGCGCACCCAAGCGTTCCTGTCGCAAGTTCTGTAGCACCGACCACTAGGCTCACGGACCATGGAGGTTCGCGAACTCGCCGTCCCCGACGCATGGGAGTTCACTCCGCGCCAGTTTCCGGACGAGCGCGGTGTGTTCCTGGAGTGGTACCGGGCGGACGTCGTCGCGCGCGCCATCGGCCATGACTTCCACATCGCGCAGTCCAACCAGTCGGTTTCGAAGCGCGGCACCGTCCGCGGGGTGCATTTCGCCGACGTCCCGCCGTCGCAGGCCAAGTACGTCTATTGCCCGAGCGGCGCGGTGCTCGACGTCATCGTCGACATCCGCGCCGGATCGCCGACGTTCGGCGCCGTCGACACCGTTCGGCTGGACGACGTCGACCGTCGCGCGGTGTACCTCTCCGAGGGCCTCGGCCACGCTTTCATGGCGTTGACCGACGACGCCGTCGTGACCTACCTGTGCTCGACCGGATACGCGCCGGACCGCGAGCACGGAGTGAACCCGCTCGACGCCGGCCTCGGCATCCCGTGGCCGAGCGACGTCGAGCCGATCCTGTCCGACAAGGACCGCGCGGCCCCCACCCTGCGCCAGGCCGCCGCCGACGGCGTCTTGCCCACCTACGCCGAGTGCCTCGCCTACCGCGCGTCGTTGCGTTTCCGCGGCTAGCGAGACCAGTGCCGGACGTCGAGCACTACATCGCGGTGTGCGCCAGCACGCAGCTGCTGCCGGTTCCGCTAATCCCGGAGATCGTGTTGTACGCGGCCGAGAACGCCTATGAGGTCTGGGACATCACCCGACTCGGCAAGGACGACGCGCCCGTGCCGTACTGGTCGTTTCCGTGGGCGGGCGGTCAAGCGCTCGCCCGCCATCTGCTCGACCATCCGGACCTGGTGCGCGATCGCAGGGTACTCGACCTGGCGGCGGGTTCGGGCCTGGTCGCGATCGCGGCGATGAAGGCCGGCGCCCGCAGCGCGGTGGCCAACGACGTCGACTCGTTCGCCGCCGCGGCTCAAGAACTGAACGCGCGGGCCAACCAGGTCGCGATCGACGTCGTGCAACGGGATCTGCTCGACCGTGACGTCACGCTCGATCAGTTCGACCTGGTGGTCGCGGGCGACGTCTGCTACCAGCCGGACCTCGCCGAGCGCCTCGTTCGATTCCTCCGCCGGGCAAAGGCGAACGGGGTGGGCGCGCTGCTCGCCGACCCCGGCCGCGCTTACCTGCCGCGAGACGGCCTCGACGAGGTCGCCGCCTACGAAGTCCCTACGGCGCTTGCGATCGAGGGTGTGGAGCGCAAGGCCACGACGATTTGGACCCCTCGCGTTTGACCGCGATTCAGCGGCTGGCCCCCGGGCACGCTTAGGGCAGCCGTCTGTCCGACCGCGGAGGATTGATCATGCTCGCCCGTTCGCGCCGGGCCTTGACAGGGCCGGCCGCCATCGCCGCCGCGGCGTTGCTCGCGGCGGGCTGCACCTCGTCGTCGAATCCGTCGTCGGCTCAAGGCTCCTCGACGGGCGCGTCGCCAGGCTCGTCGTCGGCGGGCGCGTCGACAGGCTCGCCGACGACCAACCCATCGGCGGCGCCCGCGCCGCCAGACCTGCAGTCGCTTCAGGGCGCCTTCGTCAGCGTCGTGAGCAGGGTGCTGCCGTCCGTCGTCGAAATCAACACCGACCGCGGCTTGGGATCCGGAATCGTCTTCAACGACAAGGGTTACATCGTCACGAACGACCATGTTGTCGCGGGCGCGTCGACATACCAGGTGCGGCTCTCGAGCGGCGCCACGTCGTTGCCGGCCACACTTGTCGGCTCATACCCGCCGGACGACCTCGCCGTCATCAAGGTGAGCAACGCCAGCGGCCTGCAGCCGGCGACCTTCGCCGACTCGAGCAAGGTGCGCGTGGGCGACATCGTCCTCGCGATGGGAAATCCCCTTGGGCTGGCGAGCAGCGTCACGGAAGGGATCGTGTCGGCGACCGGTCGGACCGTGACCGAGCCAAAGGACGCGTCGTCGCCGGGCGCGACGTTGCCCAACGTCATCCAAACCAGCGCCGCCATCAACCCGGGCAACAGCGGCGGCGCGCTGGTGAGCCTGTCCGGACAGGTGGTGGGCATTCCAACGCTGGCCGCGACAGATCAGCAACTCGGAGGCGCGGCTCCTGGGATCGGGTTCGCCATCCCGAGCAACGTGGTCACCGACATCGCGCAGCAATTGGTCGATCACGGCAAGGTCGTGAACTCCCACCGCGCGGCGCTCGGGGTGACCGTCGTGACGGTCAGCGGCCCTGACGGCGCGCCCGCCGGAGTCGGTGTCGTGAAGGTGGAAGCGGGCGGTCCGGCGGCCAGCGCCGGGATCGCCGCCGGGGACGTCATCAACGCCATCAACGGCAACAAGACACCTGACACGCAGACACTTTCGGTGGTGCTCGCGTCGATGAAGCCCGGCGACAAGGTGACCGTCGAAGTCACCAAGGCGGGCGGGTCGCAGGCCAAGGTCGCCGTCACCTTGGGCCAGCTCAACGGCGGCTAGCACCCTTGCCGTGGAGCCACGGGTAATAGCGAAACCAGACCCGCCCGACAACCGCCGAATCCGGCACCGTCCCGAACGCGCGGCTGTCGTCGAGCCCGACCGCCGCGTTGTCCGACAGCAGCCACCATCCGCCGTCCACCCGACGCGCCGCGCGTTTCAGCACCAACAAGCCGGTCGACGGCCGCCGGGCCACCACCACATCACCGGCGCGGACTTTCGCCCCCACCCGCACCAGCAGGCAGTCGCCGGGGCGAAACGACGGCAGCATCGAGTCGCCGTCGACAACGAAGGCCCGCAACCGCAGCGGCGCCATGATCGCCTCCCGCCGGGAGTCCGGCGCGATGACCGGGGTAGTGTCCGAGACAGATCACAAAGGTAGAAGTCGCGGAAGGAGCGCCTCATGCCCCGCTTGAATCTGCTCGCCCGAATCCTTACACCCAGGTCGGTGGTCCACGCGCACTGCGACCTGCCGTGCGGCGTCTACGACCCCGCGCAAGCCCGCATCGAGGCGGAGTCGGTCAAGGCCATCATCGAGAAGTACCAGGCCAACGAGGACCCGGCGTTTCGCACCCGCGCCATCATGATCAAGGAGCAGCGCGCCGAGCTCGTGAAGCACCACCTTTGGGTGCTGTGGACCGACTACTTCAAGCCGAACCACCTTGAGAAGTACCCCCAGCTGCACCAGCTGTTCTGGGACGCCACGAAGCTCGCCGGCGCGGCCGGCGCCAAGGGGCAGCTCGACCCCGGCGTCGCCCAGCAATTGCTCGACAAGATCGCCGAGATCGACAAGATCTTCTGGGAGACGAAGAAGGCGTGACCCAAGACGCGGCCAGAGGATTCCGAGGCGGGCGCCGGCTTCCCCGCCATCCGGCCTCGGAATCCTCCGTGGCGCGTCGCGAGCGAGCCCGTAATCTGCGGGCATGATTAGACCCGCCCGCCCAGCCGACGTCGACACGATCCTTTCCCTCATCAAAGAGCTCGCCGCCTTTGAGCGCGAGCCGGACGCGGTCCAGGCGACCCCCGACGACCTTCGCGCGGCGCTGTTTTGCGACCGGCCCGCGGTGTCTTGCCTCATCGCCGAACACGACACCGGTGACGGCGTCGAGATCGCCGGCTTCGCGCTGTGGTTCCTGAACTTTTCCACCTGGGTCGGCAAGCACGGCGTCTACCTCGAAGACCTTTACGTCCGGCCGCGCTACCGCCGCAACGGCTACGGCAAGGCGCTGCTCCTCCAACTCGTGCGGATCGCGCTCGAGCGCGGCTACGGCCGGGTCGAATGGTCGGTGCTCGACTGGAACGCCGGCGCCCAGGGCTTTTACCGCGCGATCGGAGCCGTCCCGATGGACGAGTGGACGGTGTGGCGGCTCGCCGGCGACCAACTTGCCGCTGCCGCAGCACGTGTAGCCGCCGATTCCGCGGGTAACGTGGGCAACACCGGCCGCGCTGCCAGTTGAGCAGCCGGCTGAGCAGGCAGCGGGCAGATCGAGAACGCTCCGCTGTTGCGACACCACAGAGATGGAGCGGCCAGCTTGTCGACCACCGAGGGCATCCCAGCGCAAGCCCGACCCACGACGTCGAAGGACGCGGCGTCCGCCGTCCTCGCCGACGGAGCCATCCAGCGCGACGTCGTCACGGTGCGCCTACCGGCCACACCGGCGTACCTCGCGGTGCTGCGCACCACCACGGCAAGCCTCGCGGCACGACTTGACTTCACGCTCGACGAGATCGAAGACCTGCGGATCGCGGTCGACGAAGCCTGCTGCCTGCTGCTGGTGGGGATCGCGCCCGACGCCGAGCTGGTCGCCGTCTTCGAGATGACCGGCGAGGCGATCAACATCACCGTGTCGGCGCCATCGAGCACAGGGCACGGCCCGGCCCGCGACTCCTTCGCGTGGACCGTGCTGTCGGCGCTGGCCGGTCAGGTTGACAGCTGGACCGAACCGGACGGGCGGCAGACGATCGCGCTGGTCAAGCGGCGAGCGTACGGAGTGCGGGCGTGAGCGGCCAGCCTCAGGTGGACGCCGACCGCGCACGGACCGACACCGAGCCGGCGAAAGGCGCCGCGGCGGACGACACGATCGATCTCAACGACGCGGAGTCAGCCGTGCCGCGCCCCGAAGAGGCCGTCAACGACCGCGCGCGAGCGCGCCAATTGTTCGCCCAGATGGCGGCGTTGCCGGAGGGCTCTGCGCAGCGGCAGGCGATTCGCGACGAGCTGGTCGAGACGCATCTGCCGCTCGTCGAGTACCTGGCGCGGCGGTTTCGCAACCGCGGCGAGTTGCACGACGACCTCGTGCAGGTGGCGACCATCGGCTTGATCAAGTCGGTCGACCGGTTCGACCTTGAGCGCGGCGTCGAGTTTTCCACCTACGCGACACCGACGATCGTCGGCGAGATCAAGCGGCACTTCCGCGACAAGGGCTGGGCGATCCGGGTTCCCCGCCGCTTGCAGGAGTTGAAGCTGGCGCTCGCGAAAGCGACCAGCGAGCTGGCCCAACGCAACGGGCGCTCCCCCACGGTCGCAGAGCTCGCCAGCTATCTCGGCATGAGCGAAGAGGACGTCTTGGAGGGTTTGGAGTCGGCCAACGCGTACTCCACGGTCTCGCTCGACACGCCCGAAGGCGGCGACTCCGACGCGCTCGCCGTCGCCGACACGCTCGGCGTCGTCGACGAGTCGCTCGAAGGCGTCGAGTACCGGGAGTCGCTCAAACCCTTGCTCGACCGGTTGCCGCCGCGGGAGAAGCGAATTCTGCTGCTGCGCTTCTTTGGGAACATGACGCAGTCGCAGATCGCGGCCGAGCTCGGCATCTCCCAAATGCACGTGTCGCGGTTGCTCGCCCGCACCCTCGCTCAGCTGCGCGAGGGTTTGCTCGTCGAGGAGTGACGCTCGGGCGCCGACCGCGCGCCGGTGTCGAACAACAGGTTGGTCGTGGACGGCGCGAACAAGCCGGCCAGGCCGACCACCGCGCAGGCCAGCAGCGGACCGCCCAGCCACCACGCGCCGTTGCCGAACGCGTTGTACGAGACGGGCAGCGCGAGCAACTGCACGAGCACCGCGGGAGAGCGGGCCCACCGGCGGCGTCGCGTCAGCCCCCGCCACACCCACCCCAGCCCGATCGCGCCCAACGCGGCAAGGCCGACGACCAGCCACGCGTCGACCCGGTCGTGCGGGTGATGCCCGGCGCCGATCAAGGCGAGGGTGATGATCGCGGACGACGCGAGGGCCGCCGCCTCTATCCCCACCACGGCGGACGCGGCGATCAGCGGCCAGCGCGACTCGCCGGACTCCTCGGACACCCGCCCAGCCTAATCGGCGGGCGGCTCGCTCCGCCGTGATCGCGCGGGCGTACCCTTCGGGAGTGCGAGCGCTGGCGGTCACCAACCCCAACGCCACCTCCATGAGTTCGCGCACCCGCGACGTCATCGTCCGGGCGTTGGGCAGCGAGTTGAAGATCGACATCGTCGAGACGGCGGGGCGCGGGCACGCGGCAGACCTGGCCGCCCAGGCCCGCGCCGACGGATTCGACCTGGTGGTCGCGGTCGGCGGCGACGGCACCGTGAACGAGGTGGTCAACGGCTTGCTGCGCGACGGGCCCGGCGACGACCTGCCGCGACTGGCGGTCGTCCCTGGGGGCAACGCCAACGTGTTCGCGCGGGCGCTCGGCTTGCCGACCGAGCCGATCGAGGCGACCGGCACGGTCATCGAGCGACTGCGCGCCGGCAGGGAGCGCCGGATCGGCCTCGGCCTGCTCGAGGCCGACGTCATCAGCGGCGGCTCCGACGTCCGCTCGCTGCGCCGGTGGTTCACGTTCTGCGTAGGGCTCGGGCTCGACGCCGAGGTGGTGTCCGCCGTCGAACGTCAAAGGGCCGAGGGCGCGCGGGCGACCCCAGGCCTTTTTCTGCGGACGACGCTCGCCCAACTCGGCCGCACCGACCGGCGGCATCCCGCGCTCACGCTCGAACGAACCCAGGCGGACGACGACAGCGCGTCGTCCAGGAAGCGACTGTTCCTCGCGGTGATCACGAACACGACGCCGTGGACGTACTTCGGGGACCGGCCTCTTGAGCCCACGCCGGAGGCGTCGTTCGACACCGGCCTGGACGTGTTCGCGTTGCGCAGCCTTCGACTGGCGACGACGGCGCTGACCGTGCGCCGGCTCTTCACCGGCCGGGCGCCACGTGGCCGCGCGGTGGTGTCGCGACACGACCAGGCGCGGCTGAAGTTCCGCGCCCGGCGGCCGATCGCGGTGCAGGTCGACGGCGAATACCTCGGGGAGTGCTTGACCGCGGCCCTGCACAGCGTGCCGGACGCGCTTGCGGTAGTCTGCTGAGTCTCACCGCACCAAACCGGGATATTTGCCGCAAACAGCTACAAAGTGCCCGGTTTCCGCCGTGTGTGTGCGATCCCACAGCGACATATCAGCAAATTCTCGGCCGCCCACTCTTGCGGTACGCGCGGCAGGCTGATTAAGTCAAGGCGCGGCTTTGCGAGACGTGTCATGATCGCGGCAGTGGTCATGATCGGCTCGCGATTTTTGTGGGCAGAGTGACGTCCCCGCTGATCGCCTTGAGCAGCACCCGCGGCCTCGGTCGTGGGCGATCAAGCTCGCAGCGGCTCGTGAATCGGTTCACAAGATATGACCGTTGAACACGAGTGAACCGGTCGCTGAAGGGGCACGCTGTGTCCCCGATGGGCCGAAACACCCTGTGGGCCGCCCGGCGACCCCGAGCACGGACCGCACAGTAGGACAGGAGCGGGGACAGCCCCCGCCGACCGCACGAGGAGATGGACCACGATGGACTGGCGCCACCGCGCTGCTTGCCGAGACGAAGACCCCGAGCTCTTCTTCCCGATCGGCAACACCGGTCCGGCCCTTCTGCAAATCGAGCAGGCCAAAGCGGTCTGCCGCCGTTGCGAGGTGGCCGACGCCTGTATCACGTGGGCGCTCGAGACCGGCCAGGACGCCGGCGTGTGGGGTGGTCTGTCTGAAGACGAGCGGCGCGCGCTGAAGCGGCGCGGCGCCCGGTTGCGGCCGCAGACCGTCTAGCCGGCCCGCTACCCCGGCGGATCCCCGCCTGGCACCGGAATCCGCAACCTCGCCGAGGTGCCGCCGTCCGCGCGGGCCCTCAACTCGATGCGCCCGCGCAGGTCGCCCTCCACCAGCGTCCGCACGATTTGCAGCCCGAGTCGGGGGGATTCAGCCAGCGAGAATCCGGCTGGCAAGCCGGCGCCGTCGTCGGCGACCTCGATCTCTATCTCCTGGCCTTCCTCGGCCGCGCCGCGCCGTCTGCGCACCGCGACCTCGACTCGGCCGTCGCGCCCGCGCAAGCCGTGCTCCAGAGCGTTTTGCAGCAACTCGGTCAACACCAGTGACAGCGGCGTCGCGATCGTCGACGGCAGCTGGCCGAACGACCCGACCCGCCGCGGCACCACCGGGTCGGCCGACAGCTCCGCGCCGGCCAGGTCGGCGACCATGGCGATCAGGCTGTCGGCGATCTCATCGAAGTCGACCGGGCCGTCGGCGGTTTGCGCGAGCGTGTCATGGACGACGGCGATCGCGCGGACCCGTCGCACCGCCTCCTCCAACGCCGCGCGCCCCTCCGGCACGTCGAGGCGGCGAGCCTGGAGTCGCAACAAGGCGGCGACGGTCTGCAGGTTGTTCTTCACCCGATGGTGAATCTCGCGGATCGTCGCGTCCTTGCTGATCAGCGCGCGTTCCCCACGCCGCAACTCGGTGACGTCGCGCAGCAAGACGAGCGTGCCGACCCGGTTGCCACCGGGCAGCAGCGGGATGCTGCGCAGCCGGACGACGACGCCGCGCGCCTCCACCTCGACCTCGGCCTCCCGACCGGACAGCCCGCTCACCAGCCAGGAAATCGGCTCGTCGACGAGTCCACCCGGCGGCGCGAGCCGCGCGGTCGTCTCACCGAGGTGCAGGCCGACGACGTCGCCGGCAAGCCCAAGCCGGCGATACGCCGACACGGCGTTCGGGCTCGCGTACGCCACCCTGCCGTCGGCGTCGAGCCGCAGCAGGCCGTCGCCGGCGCGCGGTGACGCGTCGGAGTCAGCGGCGCCACCCGGAAACGGGAACCTGCCCTCCGCGACCATGGTGGCCAGATCCGCCGCGCTCGCGAGATAGGTGAGTTCCAGCCGGCTCGGCGTGCGCGCCGTGGCGAGGTTGGTGTGCCGCGCCACGACGGCGATGACCCGGCCGTCGAAACGAACCGGGATGGTCTCCTCGCGAACCGGGATGCCCTCGCCCCACTCCGGATCCCCTTCGCGGGCGATGCGTCCCTCGTGCCACGCCCGGTCGACCAGCAGCCGCTTTCCCTCAAGGATCAGCTGGCCGACCTTGTCTTCGACGTACGCCGTCTGCGAGGTGACCGGCCGGATCTGCGCCACCGCCACGAAGCCGCCGGGGCCAGGGCCGACCGCCCGCACCCACAACAGCAAGTCGGCGAACGACAGATCCGCGAGGAGCTGCCATTCGCCGACAAGCAGGTGCAGCCAGTCAAGCTCGCGCTCACCTAGGTCGGTGTGCCGACGGACGAGGTCAGCCAGGTCTGGCACCGGAGCGCGGGACTTGAACGCAGTGGAACCGAGGCCGCCTACTCGGGCAGCCGCAGCCCGGACGTGGTGTCGAACAGGTGCACGGAGTGCGTCCGGGGCCGCAACCCGATCTGGTCGCCCTTCTGCGGCGGGTGCGAGCCGCTCTCAGCGCGGACGACGATGGTGCGGCCGTCGTCGAAGCCCTCCATCTTCGGCGTCACGTACGCGTAGGAGTCGGAGCCGAGCTCCTCGACGACCTCCACGGTGGCCACCAGGCCGTCAGCGGGCGAGACGATCTCCCAGCCCTCGGGCCGCACTCCCAGCGTCACCTTGTCGCCGGTGACCCCGGAACGCTGCGAGGGGGTGAGCGGGATCTGGGCGGCAGAGAGCGAAAGGCCCGCTTCGCTGACGGGAAGCTCGATGAGGTTCATCGCCGGGCTGCCCATGAAGCCCGCCACGAAGACGTTGACCGGGTGGTCGAACAGCACGCGGGGCGTGTCGCACTGCTGCAGCAGGCCGTCGCGCAGCACCGCCACTCGGTCGCCCATGGTCATGGCCTCGACCTGGTCGTGGGTGACGTAGACCGTGGTGACGCCGAGGCGACGCTGCAGCGACGCGATCTGGGTGCGGGTGGCGACCCGCAGCTTGGCGTCGAGGTTCGACAGCGGCTCGTCCATCAAGAACACCTGCGGCTGGCGGACGATGGCGCGGCCCATCGCGACACGCTGCCGCTGGCCACCGGAGAGGCGGGCCGGCTTGCGGTCGAGGTAGGGCTCGAGGTCGAGCAGCTTCGCGGCCTCGAGAACCCGCTGCTTGATCTCCGCCTTCGGACGCTTCTTGATCTTGAGGTGGAAGCCGATGTTCTCCGCCACGGTCATGTGCGGGTACAGCGCGTAGTTCTGGAACACCATCGCGATGTCGCGGTCTTTCGGCTGGACGTCGGTGACGTCGCGGTCGCCGATGAAGATCTGGCCCTCGTCGACGGCCTCAAGCCCCGCGAGCATGCGCAGCGCGGTGGACTTTCCAGAACCGGACGGGCCGACCAGCACCATGAACTCGCCGTCCTGGATCTCCAGGTCGAGCGCGGACACGGCGGGGCTTGAGGTGCCGGGGTAGATGCGGGTGGCGTGGCGGTATTCGACCTGGGCCATGGTGGGGGGCTCCTGGGACGGACGGGCGGATTAACGGGTGCAGTACGGAGCGTGCCATCAATCCGGGTTCCCGGCAAGACCCAGCGCGACCCGAATTCGGCCCCGGGCCGCAACCAACGCCTCCTTCGCGCGGTCCGGTGGCACGCCAGCCAGCAGCGACACGATCGCCGCCTTGGCGTCGCCCCCGGCAGCGTCGAGCGCGGCCGCGGCGGCGGTGTCGCCGACGCCGGTGGCTTGGGCCACGGCGCGCACCGCGCGGCGGCGTAGCTTGGCGTTGTCCGCGACGACGTCGACCATCAGGTTCCCGAATGTTCGGCCGAGCCGGACCATCGCGATCGTCGACAGCGTGTTGAGCGCCACCTTTTGCGCGGCCCCGGCCTTCAACCGGGTCGAGCCACTGACCATCTCCGCGCCGGTGTCGATCTCGACCGCGAGGTCGGCGAGCGCCGCCAACGGCGCGCCAGGGGCGCACACCAGGGCGACCGTGGGCGCGCCCGCTGCGGCGGCCGCCTCGACCGCGCCGAGCACGTAGGGAGTCCGCCCGCTCGCGCTGACACCCACCACCACGTCGTCGGACGTCGGCGCCAGCGCGCGCAGTTCCGCGGCGCCCTGCCCCGCGTCGTCCTCGTAGAACTCGCGACCCTCGAGCATCGCGTCGACGCCGCCCGCGAACGCGACCACGACCCGCCCGGTCAGTCCATAGCTCGGCCCGATTTCGGCGGCGTCGAGCGCGGCGAGACGCCCGCCGGTGCCGGCGCCCGCGTAGATGAGCCGGCCGCCCTTGGCCAGTTGCGCGGCGACCAGGTCGGCGGCGGCCGCGAGCTGCCCGGCAGCGGCGGTGAGCGCGCGGGTGACGGCGTCGTGATCGGTGATGAATTGCCCGACCAGCCGCGACGTCGGCCAGGTGTCGAGGTCGGCGAGTTCGGCTCGCGCGCCCTCCGTCGGGAGGGCGTCGAGGGACGTCTGCTCCGGATCGGGCACCGGTGGGTCGCTCCTCGATAACGTCTTGGCTTTGGTCTGGACCAATCGAAGGCGCGGGGTAGACACCGCGATTGGTCTAGTCCACAATCGGCACGGAGTCAGGCAGGCAAGAGTCAGGGGACATCGCGTGGCCATCATCTCCGCACCGCGGCTTTTGGTCGAGGGCGCCCTCCGCGGGCCCGGCGCGTTGGTGGTCGAAGGCGGTGTGATCCTCGACGTCCTGGAGGGCCGACCCGCCCCGGCGCCAGACCACGTCGCGCTCGACACCGGCCTGTTGTCGCCCGGCCTCATCGACGTCCAGATCAACGGCTGCTTCGGCGTCGACTTCGTCCAGGCGAGCGACGACGAGTGGGAGACGGTCTGCCGCGCGCTGCCGGGCTTCGGGGTCACCGCGTTTCAACCCACGTTCATCACGAATCCGCTCGACGCGATGGTGGCCGGACTGCGCCGCTTCGCGGCGGTGCGGAAACGGCTCGACGCGACCGGCGGCGCGCACCCGATCGGTGTGCACGTCGAGGGCCCGTTCATCTCGCCCGAGCGGCGCGGGGTGCACGACACGTCGTACATGGTCGCGCCGACGTCGTCGAATCTGGACGCGCTGCTCGACGACCCGCAGGTGCGCGCGCAGATCACCATGCTGACGTTGGCGCCCGAACTTCCGGGCGCGATCGACGCGATCCGCCGGCTCAGCGCGGCCGGCATCGTCGTTTCGGTCGGTCACTCCGACGCGACCGGGGCGCAGGTGCATGAGGCGGTGGTGGCGGGCGCGCGCATGGTCACCCACATCTTCAACGCGCAACGGGGTTTCAGCCACCGGGAGCCGGGCGTCGCCGGCCAGGCGTTGTACGAGTCGGCGATCACGATCGGGCTGATCGCCGACTTCCAACATGTCTCGCCGGAGGCCTGCGCGATCGTGCTGAACGCCGCGCCGGGGCGAGTGGCATTGGTGACCGACGCGGTGGCGCCGGCCGGCATGCCGCCTGGCGTTTACGAGCTTGGCGGCCAGCAGATTCAGGTCTCCCCCGACGAGCCGTTGGCTCGCAACCTTGACGGAACCATTGCCGGCGCGGCGATTTTCCTCGACCAGGCGGTGCGCAACCTGGCCGGCATCGGCCGGAGCGCGGCCGAGGTGTTGGCTGCGGCGTCGACGGTTCCGGCCGACGTGCTGGAGCGGCCCGACCTCGGTCGGCTTGCCGCGGGCGCGCGGGCCGACATCGTGTGGTGGAGCGACGAGCTGCGGCCGCGGCGCACCTGGATCGGCGGCGTCGAGGTGTATCGCGCTGAAGACCGGGCGGCGTGACTGCCGCTTGCAACTGCCACCTTCAACGACCGGCTCTGGTGGCTAGGCTCGCCACATGAGCGATGGGCAGGTGCCGGGCGGTGTCGTGCATGAGCTTCCGGCTGACCTGCTCGAGGCGCTGATCGCCAACACCACCGCGCTCGACGCATGGCACGACATCACCCCGCTGGCCCGCAACGAGTTCATCTGCTGGGTTGAGGACGCGAAGCAGCAGAAGACGCGCGAGCGTCGCATTCGCCGCACGCGGGAGGAACTTGAAGAAGGCCAGCGCCGTCCGTGCTGCTGGCCAGGCTGCAGCCACCGCGAGCGCACCGGCCGGTAGCTGGTCGACCTACCAGGTCTTGGTCACCTTGCGCAGCCCGCGCGGCGCGTCGGGGTCGTGGCCGTGGGCGACTGACAGCTCGCGGGCCAGCATCTGCAGCGGGATGATCTCGACGATCGGCGAGAGCTCCTCGGGAATTCCCGCCGGCAGCGGCAAAAGCTTCGCGCTCGGCGCGACACCGCCAGAGGGGCCGACGATGGTGAGGTCGGTCTCCAACTCGACCAGCCGCTCAATGACCGGCTCGATGGCCTGTCCGCTGCGCCCGCCGGGATCGACCGCGATGACCGCGCTGCCCCCTTGCAGCATCGCCATCGGTCCGTGCAACAGGTCGGCCGCAGAGAACGGTTGCGCCGACAGGTAACTGGTCTCCATCAGCTTCAACGCGGCCTCGCGCGCGGTCGGATAGGCGTACCCGCGACCGGTGACGACCAGGCGTTCGACGTCGATGAGCCGGCGCGCGGCGTCGCGCACCGGTTCGACGTTGCCGACGACGCTGGCCGCCGCGTCGACAACGCCTCCGTCGGCGCCCTGTCCCCCGCGCAGGGCGTCGACCAACAGGTAGAGCGACAACAGCTGCGCGGTGTAGCTCTTCGTCGCCGCCACGGCCTTCTCCGGGCCGGCCAACACGTCGATGTGCAACTGCGCCGCGGCCGCCAATGGCGACTCTGGCGCGTTGGTCACCGCCAACGTCAACGCGCCGCACTCCCGCGCCGTCGTCAATGACCCGACCAGGTCGGGCGACCCGCCCGACTGGCTCACCGCGACGAACAGCACATCGCGCAGATTTGGCCGCGCGCCGTACGTCGTCATCGTCGACGGCGACGCCAGCCCGGCCGGCCAGCCCAGCGCAATTTCGAACAGGTACTTCGCATACAGCGCGGCGTGGTCGCTGGTGCCGCGCGCGGCGAGCAGCGCGAACCGCGGCGCTCGCGCTGATATCTCGGACGCCGTGGCGCGGATTCCAGCCAGGCCTTCACCGAGAATCCGGGCCAACACGGCTGGCTGCTCGGCGATCTCACTTGCCATCAGCGCGCCGGGCGCGCCACCACCGGCGGTTGAAGCCGCGCTCATGTCGAAGCCCACCCTTCATCACGACGAATTGCGCCACCCATGGCCGTGAGCAAGTGCAGCGCACCGAACTCCGGCGATTTCACCGGCTCGACAGCGCCGGTCGCGGCGACGAAGGCTTCCCGCATCCGCGAGTTCTGGAAAATGCCGCCGTGCATGGCGACGGGCAAGTCGTCGCCGAGCCTCGACCGCAGCGCAAGCGCCATGGTGACGAGCGCTTGCGCCGCGTCGTCCAGGATCTCGCGCATCAGCGGGTCGTCGAGTTCCATGACGACGCGGGCCGCGCGGGCGACCAGCTGCCGGTCGGCGGGGTTGCTGTGCACGAGCCGCACGATCGCGTCGAAGTCGAGCCCATACACGCCGGTCACGGCGTCCTCGAGTGGTGAGCTTTTCGGGCCGACGCCGTCGTGCGAGCGCAGCGCGGCGCGTAACGCGGCGGCGGCAATCGAGTAGGCACTGCCCTCGTCGCCGAGCAGAAACCCGTGGCCGCCGACACGAGCCGCGCGGCCGCGCGCGTCGCGGCCGAACGCGTTGGAGCCGGTGCCGGCGATGACGACGATGCCGGGACCTCCGTCAAACGCGCCGAGCAGCGCGACCTCGGTGTCGTCGGCCACCGCGACGTC
>DASVDW010000017.1:0-9987 GCA_036380925.1 Acidothermaceae bacterium | reverse complement strand
ATCGCGTCCCGGTTCCTCCGTTACCGATCAGACTGCCTGGCGCCGTGGACCAGTTTGTCGGCGACCGTTCGCCCGATGCGTCCCACCGCGTCAGGGATGGCGTGACCTGGGCTCGCCTCGAATGAGGACTCGTCGAGGACGTCCTTCACCATCTGGAGCGCGATCGTGCGGCGATTCGGCGTCCCTTCTTTCAATGCCTCCGCGAGATTGATGACCTGCTGCTTCTTCACCTTGGCCGGCATCGGGGGCTCATGCGGATCGACCAGGCACTCGACGATGACCGGGCCGTCCATCGCGAGCGCGTCGGCCAGCTGCTGACGGGCCCGCTTCGGATCCTCGACGTGGACCCCATGAGCGCCTGCGGCCTCGGCGAATTTCACGAAGTCGAACGGCGCCATGTTCACGCCGTACTCGGGGTTGCCGAGGAACACCATCTGTTCCCACTTGATGAGTCCGAGCGTGTTGTTCTTCACCACGACGACCTTGATGGGCAGCTTGTGCTGCACGGCGGTGAGGAAGTCGCCCAGCTGCATGGTCAGCGAACCGTCGCCGGTGAAGACCACCACCTGACGACCGGGATAGGCCGCGGCGGCGCCGATGGCGTACGGCAAGCCGGCCGCCATGGAGCAATTCGTGCCGGACAAGCTGAAAAGCTGGCCCTTGCGGATGTCCACCTGGCGCGCAACCCATGTGGTGACCGTCCCTGAGTCACCGCACACGATGGCGTCGTCCGCGAGCGCGGCCGACAGCGCCGCCGCGGGCACCTGCGGCTTCATGGGCATGTCTTCGCTCGTCCCGCGCTCTGCCATGAGCTCGCGCCATTCGCGCATGCCGTCCTGCGCCTGTTGGAGGAACGCCCGGTCTTCGTTGCGCGACAGCAGCGGCAGCAACTCGGCGAGTGTCGCGCGGGCGTCCCCGGCCAGCCCGACGTCCACGGGGTAACGCAAACCGATGCGGTCGGGCTTGTCGTCGACCTGCACGCACACCGCCTGCCCGGGTGACGGGTAGAACTCGATGTAGGGCATGGTCGATCCGACGATGAGCAGCGCGTCGCACTGCTCGAGCGCTTCTTCTGATGGCTTCGTGCCGACCAGCGCGACGCTCCCGGTGGTGTACGGGCTGTCGTCGGGCACGCAGTCTTTGCCCAACAGGGCTTTGATGATCGGAGCGCCAAGCTTCTCCGCGACCGCCTCCAACTCCGGTCCCGCGCCGCGCGCTCCCGCGCCGGCGAGGATGGCCGGTCGGGTCTTGCCGGCGAGCACCGCCGCGGCCGCCTCGAGGTCTTGTCGCTGCGGCACCCGGATCGGCGGCCGGTACGACGTGCTGGTGTGTCCCGGCACGTTGCGGCGGAAGCGAGTGCCCGCCTCGGCCGGCATCGCCTGATAGTCGATCGGAAATGACAGGTGCGACGGCCCACGCTGCGTGAGCGATGTGCGCACCGCGAGATCGACGACGTTCGTGATGTGCTGCGGCCCCATGATGCGCTGGTTGTAGACGACGAGGTCATTGACGGCGAACTCGGTGTTGACGTCCTGCAGGTAACTGGTGCCGATGAGGTCGTGATACGTCATACCGGTGATCGCCAGCACCGGCGCCTGCTCGACGCGAGCGTCGAGCAGGCCGTTCATCATGTGCAACGCGCCCGGCGCCGCGGTCGAGAAGCACACGCCGAGCCGACCGGTGAACTTCGCGTAACCGACCGCCGCCATCGCCGCCACCTCCTCGTGGCGGCAGTGGATGTACCGCAGCTCGTCCTGCTTCTTGTGCAGCGCGTCCATCAATCCGTTGATGCCGTCGCCCGGAAGACCGAAGACCGTGTCGACGCCCCACTCGATCAGTCGCTCGACCAGCGCGTCAGATGCGGTGCGCTCGTTCGACATGTCTCTCCAATCTCACGCGCGCGACAGCAACGGTAAGACCGGCCGCTGGAACGCGCTGTTCACGACCAGTGCGGAGGCCCCGTAGAACGCCAGGCCCGCTGACAAGATGAGGAAGTACCCACCGACGTCGCCGATAGAGCTAGGGCCGCCGACGTTGCTGACGGCGACCAAGCCGAAACCGGGTACCAGCGCGAGCAAGATCCCGACGAATTCGAGGTTCACCTTGCTGGCCGCCACCGCCAAGATCAGCGAGATGTACGCGAAGCAGAACAGCTCGATGCCAATCAAGAGCTTGGTGTCAGCGTTCGAGGGGAACACGCCGGCGTTTTGGAACAGGTAGTACGTCGCGATCAACGTGTTGTTCGCGCCATAGACGCCGAACGCGGTTCCGGCGAACGTGTTGCCCTTGTGGAACGCCACCAGCCCCGCGATGAATTGCGCGATACCGGCGAACACCAGCACAGGCGCCAGCGCGGCCAGCACGCCGGTCTTCAACGGGACGAGGCCGGACAGCGGAATCGCGATGACCAGAGTGCCGACGGCGAAACCGAACAGCCCCAACGCGCCAGGCTCGCCGATGGACGCCTCTGAGCGCTCTTGCAGCTCCACCACGCGTTCTGGCGGCATCGCCGAGACGACCGGTCCGGCTTTGGTCCACCGCTCGCGTCGCATCTCATGACGGGGAAGGGTCCCGACACCATCGGATGTGCTCATTTCTTGCTCCCTGTGGTGACAACGTCCTTTCGGGCCTTGCGGAAGACGCCCGCCGTGCCGGCGGCGGCGAGGGTCATGCCCGCGCCGACGAGCACGCCGCGTCGTCGACGTCCGTTCTCTTGCGCGCCATCGTGACCAGCCGCGCGCTCCGGCAGGCCGCTGCGCGGCCCTTCGATTCCCTCACGCATCGCCAGTTGCAACACCTGCGCGAGGTGAAGCGCCCGACGCCCCGTGCCCTGCTCGATTTGCTCCCGGCAGCTGAATCCGTCCGCGATGACGACCGTGTCCTTGCTCGCCGCTCGCACCTTTGGCAGGATCACCCGCTCTCCGGCGCCCATCGAGACGTCGTAGTGCTCGCCGGACTCGAAGCCGAAACTTCCCGCCATGCCGCAACAGCCGGCGTCAGGGTGGTCGACGTCGAGCTCCATGGCGTTCATCAGCCGCTGCTCCGCCGCAAAGCCCATCACCGCCTGGTGGTGGCAATGCGCCTGCACGAGCGCTTTTCTGTGCAACTGCGGCGGATTCCAGCCTGGCACCTTCTCGGTTAGGAACTCGCTGAGCAGATAGCTTTGCGCCTGCAACCGCTTCGCGTCCTCGTCGAGGGGAAACAGGTTCGGCAACTCGTCGCGGAACACCGCGAGGCAGCTTGGCTCGAGACCCACGATCGGCAGACCGGCGACGATCTGCGGGCGCAGCTGATCCAGAATCCGGCGCAGATACGCGCGCGCCATCGTCAGCATCCCGTAGTCGTAGAACGGCCGGCCGCAGCACAGCGACTCCGGCTGCACCTGCACGTCGAACCCGGCCGACTCCAGCACCTCAAGCGCTGCTTTCGCGATGTCGGGGTGGAAGTAGTTGGTGAACGTGTCGGCCCACAGCAGGACCGGTGGGCCGCCGGGGTTGCGCGGCTGGTGCGACCTGAACCAGGTCGTGAACGACGTGGCCGCGAACTTCGGCGCCTGGCGACGCAGCGACACCCCGCCCGCCAGCTTCAGCGCGTGTGACACAACCGGCAGATGCGTCGCGAGGTTCGCCAGCCGCGGCGCGTTGGACGCGAGCCGCGCCCAGATGGGGATGAGGCCCATCGCGTAAGCGGCGCGCGGGCGCAGCTTCCCTTTGTAGTAGTGGTGCAGGAACTCGGCCTTGTAGGTGGCCATGTCCACCTTGATCGGGCAGTCCCCCTTGCATCCCTTACAGGCAAGGCAAAGGTCAGGCGCCTCCTTGACGTCCTCGTTGCGCCAACGCCCTTCGACCGGACCGGACGCCTCCGACATCTCCTGCAAGAGCCTGGCGCGACCGCGGGTGGAGTGCCTCTCCTCCCTCGTCACCATGAAGCTCGGGCACATCGTGCCGCCGGCTATGTGCCGGCACTTGCCGACGCCGTAGCACCGGCCCGCCGCCTCGGCGAAGCTGCCGCCGTCCTGCGGGAAGCTGAACACGGTCTTCAGCTCGAGCGGCCGCCAACCGGTGCCCTCCCGCAAGTGCTCGTGCATCTGGTACGGGTCGATCAGCTTGTGCGGGTTCATCCGTCCGATCGGGTCCCATACCGCCTTGAACTCGTCGAACGCCCTCATCAGCTCCGGGCTGAACATGCGCGGCCACAGCTCGGCGCGGCCATGCCCGTCGCCGTGCTCGCCGGAAAGCGACCCGCCGTACGACACGACAAGGTCGGCCGACTCTTCCATGAATCGGCGGAAGTTCAAGATGCCGTCGGTGGTGCGCAAGTCCCAGTTGATGCGGCAGTGCACGCAACCCTGCCCCCAGTGCCCGTAGAAGACGCCGTCATAACCGTGCCGGTCGAGCACCTGGAGAAAGTCGTCGAGATAGTCGCCCAGCCGCTCCGGAGGGACCGCGGCGTCCTCCCAGTTCGTCCAACCGCCGTGGCCGCCGAGACCGACCGGCATCCTTGAGGAGCCAGCCGAGTGCCGCCGCAGCTCCCAGACCGCGGTCTCCTCCTCCGGGTCGTCGTAGAGCTTGTGGCTCGGCGCGTCCGGGCGCCGCTCAAGCGCCTGCAGCAGCCGCCTCGCGTGTTCGTCGGCCTCTTCTTGGGTTTCGCCGCCGAACTCCGTGATGAGCCACGCGACGCCTTGGGGAAGCAATTCGTCGGCGACATGGAAGCCCTTCGCGCGCAGGTTGTCGCGGCAGTGCACGCTGGTGAACTCGAGGCCGATCGGTTTGAACGACATGATCCAAGACGCGTCTCGGCCGCTGCTTGGGATGTCCGGGTAGCCGAGCACGACCAGGGCGCGCTTCGGCGGGTTGTCGACCAGCCGCACGCGCGCGCCGAGCGTAAGGGCGCACGTGCTCTCGGTGCCGACCAAGGCGCGCGCGACGTGGAAGCCGTTCTCCGGCAGAAGTTGGTCCAGGTTGTACCCGGAGACGCGGCGCGGGATCTGCGGCATGCCGTTGCGAATAGCGTCGGCGTACTGGTCGCGGATCCGCTTCAGGCCAGCGTAAATCTCGCCTCGCCGCCCTCCTGCGGCGATGATCTGCTCGAGCTCCCGCTCGCTCGTCGCGCCGACGGTCATGCGCAAGCCGTCGTAGGTCAAGATGTCGAGCGACTCGACGTTGTCGACGGTTTTCCCGGCGGTGATCGAGTGGGTGCCGCAGGAGTTGTTGCCGATCATCCCGCCGAGCGTGCAGTGGTCGTGCGTCGCCGGGTCGGGCCCGAACGTCAATCCATGCTCGCCAGCCTGGTCGCGCAGCGTGTCGCAGATCGTGCCCGGCAACACGTTCGCGAGGCGACGCCCGGCGTCGAGGCCGATGACGCCGTTCATGTACTTGGAGAAGTCGAAGACGACGCCCGCGTTGACGGTTTGACCGGCAACCCCGGTGCCGCATCCACGGCCGAAAATCGGCGCGTCGTGGCGGCGACAAATGTCAACGGCGGCAACGACGTCGTCCGCGTCTTTGGGGATCACGACGCCGAACGGCACCTGCCGGTAGATGGATCCGTCGTACGCGTACATCGCTCGTGAGCCGGGGTCAAAGCGGACTTCCCCGCGCACCGCACGGCGCAACTCTTTCGCCAGCGTCGCCACGTACTCCGGCCGCTGCGGGTTTCGATCTTCTGCCGTAATCCGCGGCTCCGCGCGTTCGCCGATCACAGTCATCAGCGGCTCCCAGTGAGGGACAAGGACTAATCGCCGCTACGAATCGTGCCCCGATATTGGGCCCCGACACCTCGGTCCGCTCAAATCGGAGATCAACTGCCAAAATTCGGCCAGTGAAGGCGATGCGCTCTGATCATCTGGACGTCCCGGCGGCGACACCGATGACAACTGAGCTCGGTCGCGCCCAGGCCGTGCACCGTCCAACGATCACAGCGGGGGCACGCGGTGAACCGCAAGACGCCGAAAACCCCGAGGGCGCCCAGGGTGTCCATGACGAGGACCACGACGAGGGTCGCGCCACCAAGCGCGAACAGCACTATCTCCGCCGACATCTTCGGCCTCCCGGAATGCTCGTGCGAGCATCGGACGAGGCCAGCTTATATCGTGATGCGATAGTTGACCAGGGGTGTCATCGGGTCGCACCGTGCCGGCGGCAGCGCGCGTTGCGCGGATCAACGGGCACGCCGCAGATCGGGCAACACTCAAATGCCGCGCCGACGCTCGCTGTCGGCAGTGCGGGAGCGGTCCGCAGCCAGGTCTCGATGCGAGCGATCCCAAGAGCCGCCTCGGCGCGAACGCGACGTTCCACTCTCCACCAGCTCAACAGCGGACCGGCTGAGTACGCGAGCAAGATGACGGCCGGCACGAACACCCACGGCATGGCGGCCACGGCTCCGACGGCGATCAGACCCAGGGCGCCGGTGGCGCGCAGCGCCATCCAACACACTCGCGGGTTCGTCATCGTCGACACGACTTGCTGGTACCCGAATACGCGCGTGCACCCCGTCACCACAGGTGAGTCGAGCATCACCTCATGCGGTTGACCGCAGTCGTTCGAGGGAGTCCACCAACGCCGCGCCGGGCTGCGGATAGCCGAAGAGATAACCCTGACCAACGTCACAGCCCATGGCCAGCAACCGGTGCCACGTCTCGGTGTCCTCGATACCTTCGGCGACCATGCGCAAACCCAGCGAATGCGCGAGTTCAATCGTGGAACGAACGATCGCGGCGGCGCGCTCGTCGCGCATGATCGGCGACACGAACGCCCGATCCAGTTTCAGCTCGTCCACGGGCAGGTCGCGGAGATAGGCGAGGGACGAATACCCGGTGCCGTAATCATCGATGCTGATCGCGACGCCCAGTGACCGCAACCGCTCCAGGACAACGCGAGCGCCGTCCAGGTCCGCCATCAGGAAATCCTCGGTGATCTCCAGTTGAAGGCGGTGAGCCGGCGTTTCGGTCTGGCGAAGCAAGTTCGCGACGCAGTCGACGAGCGTCGGGTCGCTGACCGACTCGGCCGGCAGGTTCACCGCGACGGGTTGGCCACGCAACTCTCCCCGCCAGAGCGGAAGTTCGGCGAGCACTCGTTCCAACACCCGTTCCGTCAGCAACCGCTGCAGCCGCGCCTTTTGCACCAACGGCAAGAACTCGGCGGGCATCAGCAGGCCACGTTCCTCGTGCTGCCAGCGCGCCAGCGCTTCCACGCCGGCCAGGCGCCCGCTGAGCAGGTTCACTTTGGGTTGGTAGTGCAGCACGAGCTGCTCGGGATCGTGCTCAAGCGCGTACCGCAGTTGGGCCATCAGCCGGAGCTGTGTGGCGCTCTGCTCCGCTTCCGCCGAATATCGCAACGCGCCCAGATGCCGAGCTTTGGCCTTGTACATGGCGATGTCCGCGCGGCGCACCAGGTCGTCAAGCCCGCCGCCGTGATCGCCCGAAGAGGCGATACCGATGCTGGCGTCGATCCGCAAGTCCAACGCCTGGATGTAGAACGGCTCCCGGATCGCGGCGAGCACGTCGCGGGCGACCACGTCGGCGCGATGGTCCGCGTCGTCCGCGAGAATCGCGAACTCGTCGCCGCCGATACGCGCCACCACGATCGTCGCGGCCCCGTTGTGCGCCTCGCGCTGCAAACGCCGTCCGAGCGCGCGCAGCAACTCGTCGCCGGTCGGGTGGCCAAGGCCGTCGTTGATGTCTTTGAAGCCGTCGAGGTCGACCAGCAGCACCGCCATGGGGTTCGTGGCGCCAGCGAGCGCACGCGCGGCGATGTCGTGGAAACCGCGCCGGTTCACCAAACCGGTGAGCTCGTCGGTGTGCGCGAGCCATTGGCTGTGGGCCAATGCGCGCGCCTCGTGGAACGACAGCATCAGCCGCGCCACCGCGACCGCCACGGTCACCGCCGCCAGCCCGGCCACCACCGGCTCCAGCCGACCATGACTGCGAACGAGCAAGATGACCAGGCTGGACATGATGGCCAGGCCGGGCACCGAGTGCACCAACCAGGACGACCCCTCGCGAGCTGGCTGGGCGTCGAATCGCGCGCCGGAGAACAGCGTCACGGCCAGCACGGCGACCAGCCAGCCGGTTCGCTGCCAGCTGTCCCACGCGAAGGTGCCGGTCGCGATCCCGGCCACGTAGGTGGAGTCGCACGCCAGCAGCGCGACGACCGCCGCCAACAACACCCAGACCGCGGCGGGCACCCGGAACCGCGCCACCAGCACGGCGGCCACCACCCCGCCGAGCAGCAGCAGGTCACCCGACGGATAGGCGACGTCGGTCAACGTCACCAGCCAGCCGGTCTCGGGCCCGGACGCGCTGGACGCGACCGCCGGCAACACGAGCGCGGCGCACACCGCGGCGGAGCCAAGGCCGGCCACCACGGCGTCGAGCAGGGTGAGGACCGACGATCGGTCCGCCCGCAGTCGGCGCATGAGCTGCACGATCGCGGCGAAGGCCAACGGGTACAGGCCAACCCAGCCGAGGTCGGCGAACGACGGGATCGGTTGCTCCGGCGATCGCGTGAGGTACCACGAAAGGGCGGCCCAGCCGAGCGTGTACATGCCGAAGCCGGCGGCGAACAGCCGCCAGATCGCCGTCGAGCCCGACGCGATCGGCGCGCGTGTCGCGCAGCACAGCGCGCACGCTCCGTACGCCGCCGTGTAGAGCACGCCGTCGACGGCGAGCGAGTAGCCGGACCCACCGCGCGGCACGATCGCACACGCCGCGTACGCGGCCGTCAGCCCGACACAGAGCGCGCGCCAAAATCCCAGGTCGCGGCCGCGCATGACCAACGCCCCGGGTCCAGGCATGCGGTCACTCCCTTCTGTCGATCGTTTTCGGCCGCGAACCGCCGGTCCTGAGAAAAGATCGTGTCGAACCGCGTGAACCAGCCCGGCGCTGAACCGGCGGCGGCGCGCATGCGTAGCCAGACCAGAGGGTCATCCCGAGGGTTCGGGCCACAGCCGTGAGGGAGTCTCATGCCGACCGTAGTGAACGGCCTGCCGGCACACATCTTGCTAGTCCACGTTGTGATCGCCATCGTGCCGGTCGCCGCCGTCCTTGTGCTTATCGCCGGCGTGTGGCCGGCAGCTCGGCGCTGGCTCAACTGGCTGCCCGCGCTCGCCGCGCTCGCCGCGCTCGCCGCGGTGCCGATCACCACAAACGCGGGTCACTGGCTTCAGCACCACCTTCGATTCCCGGTCAACCCCGCGATCCAGCACCACATCAATCTGGGCAACCAGATGCTGCCCTGGGTGATCGCGTTGTTCGTCGCGTCCTTGGTCGTGTGGGCCGCGGCCGTCCTTGAAGGACACCGCACACTGGCGATCGGGGCGCGACGGCGGCCGAACGCGGGCGCCCCGTCGTCCGGGTCGACCGTTCACGCGTCAACGGGGACGACGACGACGTCGCCCGCCGTGGTGCGTGCCACGGCCAGGCGCCGGCTCGCCCTGCGCGTCGTGGTCGCGGTCATCGCGGTGGTGGCGGCGGTCGGGTCGGTGCAGCAGGTCTACCGGACGGGCGAGGCCGGATCGCGCGCGGTGTGGTCCGGAACTTTCGACAAATAGGGACCGCTAACCGGCGTAGATGGGCGCCGTCCGTTGGGTGTCAGGTCCGAGCCGAAAACTTCCGAGAGATGTGTCGAACACCTTGGCCGAGTCGTGCGCCAAGATAGGTTCGACCAGGCACCTGCCCTTTCCGTGCACGCATTTCTCGAGGAGCGCTCCCGTGTCGTCCGATTCGTTTGTTCCGTCGGTTGGTGATCGGTTCACGTTTGGGTTGTGGACGGTGGGGTGGCCGGCGCGTGATCCGTTTGGGGATGCGACGCGGCCGGCGTTGGATCCGGTGGAGTCGGTGCATCGGTTGGCGGAGTTGGGGGCGTGGGGGGTGACGTTTCATGACGATGACGTGGTGCCGTTCGGGTCTAGTGAGTCGGAGCGGGAGAAGTTGATCGGGCGGTTCCGTCAGGCGTTGGAGGAGACCGGCCTGGTGGTGCCGATGGCGAC
>DASVDW010000016.1:0-13874 GCA_036380925.1 Acidothermaceae bacterium | reverse complement strand
CGGCCTTGGGAGCGGAATTCGGCCAGCGCCTGCTCGGCGTAGTCGCGGGCCGCTTTCGGATCGCCCTCGGCGAGCGCCGCGTGCGCGAGCATCTGGTGCCACTCGGCGACGTCGACGGCGAAGCCAGCGTTCGCCACGTCGCTGATCAGCGCCTCGAGTGAGTCACGTGCTTCCCCCGCGAGGCCGGCGATGAGCAATGCCTCGGCCCTGTCGTACGTGGCGTTGAACCGGTTGTACTGATAGGCGCGGGTCAGCGATTCGGCGAAGAGGCGAAGTGCGGCAGGAATGTCGCCACGGCGAACCATGACGAAGCCAAGGCTCTCGATCATCGAGCCGGTCGCGTTATCGAGTCCGTGCGTCCGTGCGAGTTCGATTCCCGTTTGCAGGTCGCGCTGTGCGGCGGGAAGTCGTCCAAGATAGGCAAGCAAGTTGCTGCGATTGATGTAGAGGCGGCACTGACTGTGGATATCTCTGGCTGCCCGCAGCAGCGGCAGTGCCTTTGCGTAATCCGCAAGCGCTTCTTCTGCCCGGCTTGCCCGGCTCAGAATCATCGCCCGTTGCGAAATGACGACGCCGCTCGTTCCGCGAAGCAACGCCGCCGCCTCGTCACACTCGGTCAGGGCGGCGTTGATCTGGCCTAGGTCCGCGAGCAGCGCGGCATAGGTCATCTTCGCCTCAGCGAGCGACTGAGGAAGGTTGTGCTTGCTTGCGATTCGGACCGCCTCACGTAACACGACGACCGCCGGGTTGGGCCCGTCCAGGAATCGCGTCGCCAGACCCAGCGTCCGCATCGCGAGGACGCGGGCGGCCGGGTGGTCATCGCACTCGCCAATGACGGCCTCGGCTGCGGCCTTCGCGCGCTCCGGCGTGAGCTCCAACAGGTCGTAAGCCGCCTGCGCTCGGCCTAGTGGATCCGGGTCAGGCGCCCGACCCTGTCGGGGAATGTGCGCAACAGCCGCGGTCATAGCGGGAGCGTCTCAGATCGACACCCAGCTCGTCACGATCGGTCGAGTGTCGGCGGGCCGGTGAACTTCGATTCGCACGGAGGCGGCTGGCACGTCGCTGACGGCGAATCGGCCGAACTCGTCGGCGTCGGCTTCAGTGGCGCCGCCAGCCCAGCGGACCGTCACGCGCGCCGCTGCGGCCGGCACCAACTGGCCGGTCAACCGTCGGGTTGCGCCGGTCTCGGCGACCTCGACCTCGACCTCGACGCCGTGGCCCTCGAAGGTCAGCAACCGGGCGGCGTCGGTCGCCCGCACCGCACCGCTGGTGGCGAGCGAGTCGCTGACTAACTCGGCGAGTTCGGCGTCGATGGTGTGCCAGATGAACGCGGCTTTCGCCGCGGCCAGCACGTGATCCGGGATCGGATCGGCCTTGTCGACCACGTCACGAAGCTCGTGCAGCAATGGTTCGAACATCGCCTCCGCCATCACGCACCCCCGCCCGTTTGCTGCTCTGTCTCGCGGCCCGAATGCACCTCGACGCGCCGCTTGAGATGGTCAAGGCAACGCGCCCGCGTCGGACCGATGCTGCCGACCGGCATGCCGAGCGCCGCTGAGATGTCTTGATAGCTGGGCGGGGGCACGGTTGCCAGCGCACGCAAGAGCACCTGGCAACGCTGCGAAATCTCGCCAAGTGAGAGCCACAGGATTCGATCGCGCTCGGTGTCGAGCACCACCGCTTCTGGTGTCGGCTCGCCAGCCTCGATCTCGATGCCGGCGTCGAGGCCGACCACTTCTCGCCCGTTGCGGCGAAGGATCCGCAGGCACTCGCGCCGCGCGGTGGTGGCCAGCCAGCCACCGACATGCTCGGGCTCGCGCAATTCGTCGAGGTGCTCGACCAGCCGCAGCCACGTGGTCTGGCTGACGTCGGCCGCGTCGGCCATCGACAATGCGAAACCTCGGGCGACCGCCCAGACCAACCGGGCGTACCGCTCGACGAGTTCGTCCCACGCGTCGCTGTCGCCCGCCCGGGCTGCGACCAGCAACTCGGCGGTCTCGCGCTGCGGCACGGCGTGGTCCTCCCCGCGCTGGAACTGGAGCCCGCGATGAGCGGGCTTTCGCGGGACACGACCCTACCGGCCACGCTCAGCCTCGACTCGACGGCACATCGACCAGGACGCCGAGGTCTGGCATCGACCGAGCGGTGTTCGGGTCGATCACCGCCGAGGCGGCCGCGGACGCGGAGCTGCCGTCCGCGGCGGCCTTTGCGGCGATAGCTCCGGCAACACGAGGCGCCGCGAACGAAGTGCCACTCCACGACGCATATCCACCGAACTGCTCGACTCCGGACATTGTGTGATCGGTGTAGCTGAAGAAGCTGCTCGTCACCTTCTCGCCAAGGGTGCAAGCGTCGACCCACCAGCCGTAGTTGCTGAACGGAGCGCGGTCGTTCGCGTCTTCATCGAGCGAAGCCACTGCGATCACCCGTTTTAGTGCCGCCGGCCAGAACGGTCGGTCGCTTCCTGCGTTTCCCGCGCAGGCGACGACGACCGTGTGCCGGTCAAACGCGTTGATCGCATGCTCGACGACCGGCGACGGCTTGTCGTCGTGGGTGTAGCAGCCAAGAGAGAGGCTGACGACGTCGACCCGCCGATTTGCTTTTCCAGCGCGGGCGCGCAATCGCGCTAGACCGCGCACGAGTCGGTGCTCGTCGGTGACCCCGTCGCCGGAGATGATCCGGTCGATGAGCAGGTGGGCCTCTGGCGCCTGCTGTAACACGACGCCGGCGATGAAGGTCCCGTGACCAGCGACCGAGTCGAGCCGGTCGTTGTCATCGGCATCGGGTACCTCGAACACGTCAGAGTCGCAGACCGCGAACCATTTGCGGTTGTCGAACCAGGGATGTTTTGCGATCCCGGTGTCGAGGATCGCCACCGTCACGTCGCTTTGCACCGTGCTTTCCGTGCTTTCCGATGGCGCGGGAATCGCGTCGGCCGGCTCAGGGTCGTCGAAGGGCCCGGGATGCCAGTCAGGTTGTGCCGTCACAATGTGATTTGGGCCTGCGTTCACCCGTTTGTGCGCCGCGCCCTCGGAGAGCCCGACTGCGATGTCGCACTCATCCACGTCCAAGCCGGGACGCAAGTGAAACACCGCGACGCCCGCGTCGTCGTCCTCGCGCCGGTCGATCCATCGGCGCGCGCGGTCGTGCACGACCTCGGCGCTGCCGGCGACCGCCACCAGTTGGTTGGCGCGAATCAGCGCGCCGTTGCCGGACGCGCCTTCGACAAGGCGGACGTCGGGGTGGCGGGCGAGCAGGCGGTCAATGTGTTCGTTTCGTTCGAGACGCATCAGCGTCTTCCTCTCCGGCGCGGCGGGTGCTGGTTTTCCGGATCATGGCACGCGCGGGGCGCGATCGGCTGGCTTGAGCAAACTCCACCCGACCGCGCCCACGACGCTGTGGTGCGCCCCCCGGTTTCCCCCCCAGGGTCCCCCCAACCGGTTCCCCCGTTGTTCCCCCGAGCCCCCCGCGTTTGCGACGGCGCCCACGATCGCCGAACGTGCCGTCCCCGGCGCGGCACGACGTGGCGACTCGACGAGCGCCATCACGCTTTGATGGATCACGACATCCGCCTCGCCGCGACCGAGCGCATGGCGCCAAGCCGGCGCAGCCGTCGACGGGCCTTCACGTGTTCGACGGCGCGAATCCACTCGCGGTTGCGGTCACGTTGAGTGCTCGCGTCGAGGTTGTCGACCCAGACGGCGGTGCGGTGATCGAGCAAGGCGACAAGCAACCGGTCGCCGCGCCCGGCCAGGCCTGGCCGCGGCGGTGTCGAGGTCACCGATGTGGCGCTCACGTTGCCTCCTTGCGGTCGGCGATCAGATCGCCGTTCGACAAGGAAGAGTCGCGCGCGCGCCGGCTGATACAACGCCGGCAAAGAAATTCTGCGGATTCAGTCTTTCGACTTGGGCCCGAACATGATGTCGTCCCACTTGGGCACCCGCGCGCGCCGCGACGAGCGGGACGACCGCGTCGGCTGCGTCGGCTGCGCCGGATCGGGCTGCTGTGCCGGTGTCTCCTCCGCGGGCGCAGGTTCGCTCAAGTCGACGACCGCGGTGTCGTGCTCGTCCTCCGGCTCGCCGGCCTCGTCGCTCTGCGCGTCGCCAACGTCGTCGGCGGCTTCGTCATCGACATCCGACACCGCGCGCGGCACGAACGCCCGCACGTTGCTCTCGTCGTCCTCAGCGTCGTAATCGACGTCGATCGAGCGGTGCAGCGCCTCGATGCTCTCGTCGGGCAGCCCGCTGACCCTGCGGGCGATCGCGTCGATCGGGGTGGCCTGCCGGTGCAGCAGGTCGAGCGCCCAGGCGCCGACCGACCCGTCGGGCCAGCTGATCCGCACGATCCAGCTGTGGTCCTCGCGGCGGGCGGAGTCCCACTCGACGTCGTCGGCGGCCACACCTTGGCGGGCAGCCGCGCGGGCCACCACGTCTGCCAACAACACCGCCGGGCCGGCGGCGCCACCGAGCCGGGCGCGGCGGGCCTGGTCGGCGACGTGCTCGCGCTCGCGCAGCACCGGGCCGACGAACCGCAGCACCCGCTCCAGCGGCACGCCAGCGGTGATCGCGACGTGCTCGGCCGACTCGCCGCCGCGCACCCGCTCCTGGATCTCGCGGGGTGACAACCGGCTCTCCAGCGCCATGGTCAACTGACCGAGGCGCGACAGGTGGCCGTTCACGGCGGACCGCAGCCGCTCGTCGATCTCCACCGTGTGCTGGTCGCCGGACTCGTCGGCGAGCATCAGGTGCTGGCCGTCCTCGCTCACGCCGACCAGCCGCAGCTTTGCCATGTCACCCGCCGTCTCGCCCCGCTGTTGTCGCACGCTGCAGTCTGCCATCCGGGTCACCGCCCGCGCACATCGAACGGCGCCAGCGCAGAATCGACCGCGGCCGCCACCTGCTCGATCGGCTGGGCCGCGTCGATGTGGATCAAAATCCCGGCCTGCCGGTAGTAGTCGATCAGCGGCGCGGTCGCCGCGTTGTAGACGTCGATGCGGTGCCGCGCGACGGAGCTCACGTCGTCCGCGCGGCCCTCGATCGAGGCGCGGCTGCGCGACCGGCGCAGCAACTCGTCGTCCGCGACGTCGAACCACACCGCCGCCTCGGGTCGGCCGCCCACCGCCGAGGCCCAGTCGTCGAGGGCGCGGGCCTGCGCGACGGTGCGCGGGAAGCCGTCGAGCAGGTACCCGCCGCTGCGCAGCGCCGTCTCCAGCGGCGGACGCAAGACGTCGAGGATGACCTCGTCGGGCACCAGGTCGCCGCGGGCCAAATCGTCGGCGACCTGCTTGCCCAGCGGGGTGCCCGCTGCGACCTCGGCGCGCAGCAGCTCACCTGACGACAGGTAGCTCACCCCGAAGTCGACGGCGAGCCGCCGCCCCTGGGTGCCTTTTCCGGACGCCGGCGGCCCGATCAACAACACCCGCACGCGGCAGTCCTTCCGGCAAGGTTTGGCAGGATCGAGTCATGCGACCCTATGACGCCGTGTTCCTCGTCTCGTTCGGCGGTCCCGAAGGCATGGACGACGTGATGCCGTTTCTCGAGACCGTCACCGCGGGGCGCGGCGTGCCGAGGGAACGGCTGGAGGAGGTGGCGCAGCACTACTACCACTTCGGCGGGGTCAGCCCGATCAACGGGCAAAACCGCGCGCTGCTTTCCGCGTTGCGCGAGGAGTTCGAATCCAACGGCCCCGCCCTGCCGGTCCACTGGGGAAACCGCAACTGGACGCCGACCCTCGTCGAGGCGCTCACCCAGATGCGCGACGACGGTGTCACCAACGCGGTGGCGATCCTCACCTCGGCGTACGCGGGCTACTCGAGCTGCCGGCAGTACCTCGACGCCATCGAGCGGGCGCGCGCCGAAGTGGGCGACGACGCGCCTCGCGTCGACCGGTTGCGGCAGTACTTCAACCATCCAGGGTTTGTCGAGCCCATCGTTGACGGCGTCCGGAACGCTCTTTCGACGCTGCCGCAAAGCCTTGCGCCACGGGCGCACTTGGCGTTTGTGGCGCACTCCATCCCCACCGCGATGGCCGCGGTGAGCGGCCCCGACGGCGGCGCGTACACCCGGCAGCTCGAAGAGGCGGCGGTACTGGTGGCGCGGCACTTCCCGGAGCACGAGACGTCGCTGTCGTACTGCAGCCGCAGCGGCGGGGCGGCGACCCCGTGGTTGGAGCCCGACATCTGCGACCGCCTCGACGAACTCGCGAAGGCCGGCGCGCGAGCGGTCGTCGTCGTCCCGATCGGTTTCGTCTCCGACCACATGGAGGTGGTGTACGACCTCGACACGGAGGCCGCCGCGAAGGCCGACGAGCTTGGCCTGGCGTTCGCCCGGTCGGCTACCGTGGGCGTCGACCCGCGGTTCGTCGCGATGATCCGCGAGCTGGTGCTGGAGCGAATGGGCGAGACCGACAAGCGCGCGCTCGGCGACCTCGGTCCGGCCCACGACGTGTGCCCGCCGCAGTGCTGCCGGATGGCGACCCGATAGTCGTCCCGCGAGTCGATATGGTCGGCTCCATGGCCGATCAGCCCCCCACACCGCAGCCGGGCGGCGAACCCGCCTCGGCCCCCTCACCGTTCCACTCGCTCGACGAATACGTCGCGCTGCCGCGCGTCAACGGGCTGACACTCTCGCCCGACGGCGCGCGCATCGTCTGCCCGGTGCAGACCCTCAACAAGGAGCGCACCAAGTACGTCACCTCGCTTTGGGAGGTCGACCCGGACGGCGAGAAACCCCCGCGCCGGCTGACTCGCTCGGTCAACGGCGAGTCGGCGCCCGCGTTCTTGCCGAACGGCGACCTGCTGTTCGTCTCCAAACGCTCCGAGCTCGTCAAGGGCGTCGCCGACGACAACAAGCCGGACGACGAGACGACCGCGCTGTGGTTGCTGCCCGCGACCGGCGGCGAGGCGACGTTCGTGGCGCAAGCGGCCGGCGACATCGCTGGCGCGCTGACCGCGAAGGACGCGCCCGCCGTCGTCGCGCTGGCGAACGTCTTGCCTGGCCCGGCCGAGGACGACGCCAAGCGCCGCAAGGCGCGCAAGGAGGCCGGCGTCAGCGCGCTGCTGCACGAGACCATGCCGGTGCGCAACTGGGACCACGACCTCGGGCCGGACGAGACCCGGCTGTTCGCGGTCGACCTCGACAATGCCTCGCAGTTGCGCGACCTCACGCCGAATCCCGGTCGCGGGTTGGACGACGCGGGGATGGCGGTGAGCCCCGACGGCACGATGATCGCGGTCGGGTGGCGCACTCCACTCGGCCGCGGGTTCGACGGCCGCTCGCTGGTGCTCATCGACGTCAAGACCGGTGAGCGGCGGACGCTGGCCGAGGCGAAGGTTGTCGATGGGCAGCGCAAACACAACTACGACCAGCCGGCGTTCTCACCCGACGGCCGTTCGGTCGTGTGCGTCGACGAGACGGACGGCTCCTTCGACACCTCGCCCGCGGTCACGCTGCGCATTTTCGACCTCGACACCGGCGCCGATCGCGACCTCACCCCGGATTTTCCGTTGTGGCCCGCGAATCCGGTGTTCTCGGCCGACGCGACCGCGGTCTTCTTCATCGCCGACGAGCTCGGACGCTCGCCCGTCTTCAAGGTCGACGTCGAGTCGGGCGGGGTGACCCGGCTCACCGACGACGGCGCCTACACCAACCTGCAGGTCGCCCCCGACGGGCGGCGCCTTTTCGCGTTGCGCGCCACCATCGACCAGCCGCCGACCCCGGTGCGGCTGGACGTCGACGCGGTCGACCAGCAGGCCGTCGTGCTGCCCTCGCCCGGCGCGATTTCCACCGTTCCCGGCCGGGTCGAGGAGGTGCACACCACCGCCGAGGACGGCGCGCTGCTGCGGGCCTGGCTGGTGCTGCCCGACGGCGCGTCGGCCGACCAGCCGGCGCCGCTCGCGGTCTGGGTGCACGGCGGCCCGTTGATGAGCTGGAACGCCTGGAGCTGGCGGTGGAACCCGTGGCTGCTCGTCGCCCGCGGCTGGGCGGTGCTGCTGCCTGACCCGGGGTTGTCGCAAGGCTACGGCGACGAGTTCATCCAGCGGGCGTGGGGAAAGTGGGGCCCGGTGCCGTTCGCCGACCTGATGGCGCTCACCGACGTCACGGTCGCGCGTTCGGACGTCGACGAGGGCCGCACCGCGTTGATGGGCGGCTCGTACGGCGGCTACATGGCCAACTGGGTGGCCGGCCACACCGACCGGTTCAAGGCGATCGTCACGCACGCCAGCCTGTGGACCCTTGAGCACTTCACCGGCGCCACCGACCATCCCGCGTACTGGATGCTCGAGTGGGGCCACCCGCTGGAGCAGCCCGAGCGTTACCGGTTGAACGACCCCAGCCGGCACCTGCACGCCATCAAGACGCCGATGCTGGTGGTGCACGGCGACAAGGACTACCGAGTGCCGATCGGGGAGGGCCTGCGGCTGTGGACCGACCTCGTGCATCGCGGGGTTGACGCCAAGTTCCTTTACTTCCCAGACGAGAACCACTGGGTGCTCAAGCCCGGCAACGCCAAGGTCTGGTACTCGACGGTGATCGCGTTCCTCGACCACCACGTGCTCGGCGAGCCGTGGGCGCGGCCGGATCTGTTGTGAGCGACCTGCTGGAGGTCGCGGTCGCCGCCGCGCGGGCGGCGGGGGAGTTCCTCGTCGCCAGCCGGCCCGCGTCGCTGCGGGTGGCCACCAAGTCGACGCCCACCGACGTCGTCACCCAGATGGACACCGCGGCCGAGCGGCTCATCGGCGAGCGGCTGCGCGAACGACGGCCGAACGACGCGATCCTTGGCGAAGAGGGTCAGAACCAGGGCGCCGCCGCGTCGTCCGACCGATCGACGGTGCGCTGGATCGTCGATCCGATCGACGGCACGGTCAACTACTTGTACGCGATCCCTCAGTGGTCGGTTTCGATCGCGGCGGAGGTCGAGGGCGTTGTCGAGGTCGGCGCGGTGCTCGACCCGAGCAAAGGCGAGTTGTTCACCGCCGTCCGCGGTGAAGGGGCGTGGTTGAACGGCGCTCCGATCGCGGTGTCGGGTTGCGAAGACCTCTCGCTGGCGCTGGTCGGCACCGGATTCGGCTACGACGCCGCGCGCCGGGCGCGGCAGTCGCAGGTGCTGACCGGCGTGCTGCCGATCGTCCGGGACATCCGCCGCCTCGGCGCCGCGTCGCTCGACCTGTGCGCGCTGGCCTGCGGCCGGCTCGACGGTTACTACGAGCGCGGCCTCAACGTGTGGGACTACGCCGCCGCCGGGCTGATCGCGGCGGAGGCCGGCGCGCTGGTCGGTGGCCTGCACGGGCGCCCGGCGTCCGGCGAGCTGTACATCGCGGCGACACCGGCGGTGTTCGAACCGCTGCGCGACCTGCTGGCCGGTCTCGAGGCGGATCGCGACTAGTTCTTAAGCGGTCCTCAGGTTTGGTGGGCGCGCGGCCGATGTGCACGCCAAAGACCCGGGGAAACGCGTGGTTTGCGCCGGAGAACCCGGGCATACCGCACGGGCGTCAAGTGTTACAGCAGCGTTCTGGACCGACTCGAAGATCGTTCTTGACCAATTCAAAGATCAGTGTCGGCGGGTCGCGGTCGCGGTCCGTCGGCAAATAGGGCACAATCTCGGCTCCGGACCGGGCACAACCGGTGCGGTTCCAGCGTTACATCCGCACCAGCCCCACGAGGGCTGGGCGCCGAAGAGCGAGAAACACGAAGAAAGAGGCATCCGGAGGTTCCGATGGCGACCGATTACGACACCCCACGCAAGGTCGACGAGGACCTTGGTGAAGACAGCCTCGAAGAGCTGAAGGCGCGGCGGGCAGACCGCCAAGGCGGCACGTTCGACGGCGACGAGGCCGATCTGGCCGAGTCGTTCGAGCTGCCGGGCGCCGACCTGTCGAACGAGGAGCTGTCGCTACGCGTGCTCCCGCGGCAGGCCGACGAGTTCACCTGCTCGCGCTGCTTCTTGGTGCATCACCGCAGTCAGCTGGCGACCGGCTCGGGCAACCAGATGATCTGCCGGGAGTGCGCCGCGTAAGCGACCGCGCTCACGTCGACCGGGCGACCGGCTCCTGCGCACTCACTCTGTGCCAGGCGCCGGTCGCTTTGCGTGTGGCCAGCAGCCGCGCGGTCGCGACGGCCATTCCCGACAGCAGCGACCAGCCGACGGCCTCGGCCCAATCGACGTCCGGCGACTCCGGCTCGTCGGGCGGCGTTTTGCCGGTGGTCTTCACCCACATCTTCTCGGCTACCTTGCGCGCGACGACGCCCGCCGCGACCGCGGCGACGCCCGCGTACACCTTGAGCGCGATGGACTCCGGCTTGCTCACGCCCCCGGCTTGCTTGCCTTTGCGACTCGCCATGCCCGACCTTCCCTAGAAGCTTCTAGGCTCATCCCCACGGCCGGACGGCGCAAGCGTGCGCAGGACCGCCGCCAGTTCGGTCGGACGTCGGGTGGCGACCACCCAGTACGGCGTCGGGTCCGCGGGGTCGACCACTTCGATCTGGACGCCGGCGCGCAGCCACGGCTTGATGCTCAATCGAGCGTCGGCACGCGCGTCGCGGCCGAGCACGTCGCGCATCACGTTCGGGTCGAGCGGGCGCACCCGGCCGATCGCGCCGGCCGGCAGAAAATCCCGGTCGGCGCGCAATCCCGCGCCCCGCACTTCGACGTCCGAGCGTGACATAGCTAACAGCGGCGCGGCGATCGCGGCGACCGTGCCAAGGCCGACGCCGACCGCCAACAGCCAGCCGCCGTGCGACTCCATGTCCGGTGCGTACACCACGACGACCTCGACGCTCGGCACCGCGACGGCGACCGCCACGAACCACCACCACACCGGCACCCGTCGGCGTTCGTGAAACAGCGGGTCGGCGCTCGCCACCACGTTCGTCATCATGAGGCCCGCCATGAGCCGCAGCGTACTGGCAGTAGTCTCGCCACTCGTGAGTCAACCGTCGCAACCGGAACCCGGGCTGCTCGCGCCGCTGCAGTTGCCGCCCGATGTCGTCGCGGCGACGCTCGCACCGGACGCGCCCGCGCCGGGCGCGGTCCTCGGCCAGCACTACACCCGCTGCTATGGCTGCGGCGCCGATCAGTCCGGCGGGCTGCGAATGCGGTTCACGGTGGGCGAGGGGGTGCGGGTCGTCTCCGAGTTCGTCGTCACCGCAGACCACGAGGGCGCGCCCGGTCTTGCGCACGGCGGTCTGCTGAGCGCGGCGCTTGACGAGACACAGGCCACCTTGCTGTGGCTGATCCGGGTGCCTGCGGTGACCGTCCGACTCGAGACCGACTTCCTGACTCCGGTGCCGGTCGGCTCGACGGTGCGGATCGACGCCACCTGCCTCGGCGTCGCCGGCCGCAAGATCTACACCGCGGCGAGCGGGGCCTTGACCACCCCGGACGGCGATCACGCGCCGGCGGTGCGATCCGCCGCGCTGTTCGTCGAGGTGCCGGTCGAGCACTTCACCGCGTTCGGCCGCCCTGAGCTGGTCCGCGCGTCGATGAACCGCCCGGTGGCGTCGGTGGAGGTCAACCCATGAGTGGCGTGCCGGTGTTGTTGCGCCGGCTCGACCCCGACGTGCCGCTGCCGAGCTACGCCCACCCCGGCGACGCCGGCGCCGACCTGGTCACCACCGTCGACGCGGAGCTGGCGCCGGGGGAGCGCGCGCTGTTGCCGACCGGCATCGCGATCGCCTTGCCCGACGGCTACGCCGCCTTCGTGCATCCCCGGTCGGGCCTCGCGACGCGGTGCGGCGTCGCGCTGGTGAACGCGCCGGGGACGATCGACGCCGGGTACCGCGGTGAGTTGAAGGTCGTCGTGATCAACCTCGATCCGCGCCAGCCGGTGGTCTTCCGCCGCGGTGATCGCATCGCGCAGTTGGTGATCCAGCGGGTGGAGCGGGCAAGCTTTCACGAGGTGGCGACGTTGCCCGGATCTGAGCGCGGCGAGGGCGGCCACGGCTCTACCGGCGGGCACGCCGCCGGGATGGCGCGGCACGACCAGTCGGGAGGTTTGTGATGCCGTTCCGGCGAGACAAGCGGGGCAAGCAGGCCGACGCGGCCAGCCCCGACGACGCGGTCAGCCCCGACGTCGAGGCCAGCCCGGACGACGAGGCCAGCCCGGACGACGAGCAGGCTGCGTCCGTCGCGGCCGCGCCGTCGTCGACCGAAGAAGCCGGACGACGCAGCCGGCCGTTTGACGAAACCGAGGTCGTCGACCCCGAAGGCGGCGCGCCGTTTCCCCGGCTCGACCTCGGCAGCTTGCGGATCCCCGTCTTCGCCGACATGGAGGTGCGCGTCGAGCTGAACGACGCGCAACAGCCGGTGGCCGCGTCGCTGCTGCACGCTGGCAGCGCGGTGCAGGTGCTCGCGTTCGCCGCCCCGCGCGGCGACGGAATATGGGACGACGTGCGCGCCGAGATCGCGGACTCGGTTCGCGGTGACGGCGGCCACGTCGACGAGGTCGACGGGCCGTTTGGGCCGGAGCTCGCGGTGCGGTTGAAAGGCGCCGGCCCCGACGGCAAGCAGGTGGAGCAGCGGCTGCGGTTCGTCGGCTTCGACGGCCCGCGCTGGTTCGTGCGCGCGGTGTTCTCCGGGCCGGCGGCGACCAATCCGCCGCAGGCGCTGCCGCTGGAGACCGTGGTCACCAGCATCGTGGTGGCCCGCGGCGACCAACCGATGGCGCCGCGCGACGCGCTGCCGTTGCGGCTGCCCACCGACGTCGCGGGCATGGCGCAACCGCCCGCTGCCCAGCCGCCGGCCATCGACCCGCTGACCCGCGGTCCGGAGATCACCGAAACCCGTTGACGATGCCGCTCGACGCCCGGACTTACGCTGTTCTCATGACCGACGTCGAGAAGGTGGCGGACGCGGATCAACCCGCGCGGCACGGCGCGTTTCGTCGCGCGCTGCACCGACTGACCAGTCCCGAACACGTGCTCGAGGCCGAGCAGCGCGAAGAAGACGCCGTGGAGCACGGCGGCACTCCGGTGCGCCGGTGCGCCGATCGCCAGCTGGTGTGCGTGGTCGGCATGCTGCGCACCGTCACCATCCAGCCCCGCGGCCAGTCGCCGTCGTTGCAGGCGGAGCTGTGGGACGGCACCGGCACGGTTGACGTCGTGTGGATCGGCCGCCGGCGGATTCCTGGGATCGAGCCGGGGCGGGTGATCCGGGCCGAAGGTCGCATCACCCAACGCGACGGGCGCCGGGTGATGTTCAACCCGCGTTACGAGCTGCGCCCGCTGGGCGGGTGACCCGCCTCGCGCCTGTCAGGCCGGGGTGGTCGCCGGCCCGTGCAGCAACAGCTCGCGCAGCTGCCCCTCCACCTCGGGCGCGGCGACGAACAGCAGCTCGTCGCCGCCCTCAAGCGGATCGTCGCGGCTGGGTGTGATGACCCGCCCTTCGCGCAGGATCACCACCAGCGCGGTGTCGGTGGGCCACGGCACGGAGCCGACCCGCTGCCCGATGAACGGCGCGTTCGGCGGCAACGTCCACTCGACCAAGTTCGCCTGGCCCTGACGGAACGTCATCAGCCGCACCAGGTCGCCGACGCTCACCGCCTCCTCGACCAGCGCTGACAGCAAGCGCGGGGTCGAGACCGCGACGTCGACGCCCCATGCCTCCTCGAACAGCCACTCGTTCACCGGGTCGTTCACCCGGGCGACGACGCGGGGGACGCCGTACTCCGTCTTGGCCAGCAACGACACGACGAGGTTGACCTTGTCATCGCCCGTCGCCGCGACCGCGACCTGGCAGCGGTCGAGCGCGAGCTCGTCCAGGCTGGATATCTCGCACGCGTCGGCGAGCACCCACTCCGCCTGGGGGATCGCGTCGACGTCGATCGCCCGGCTGTCCTTGTCGATCAGCAAGACGTCGTGGCCGTTCTCGACCAGTTC
>DASVDW010000015.1:0-3912 GCA_036380925.1 Acidothermaceae bacterium | reverse complement strand
GATGAGCTTGGTGAACACGCCGCCCTTTGTCTCGATACCGAGTGAAAGCGGTGTGACGTCGAGCAGCAGGACGTCCTTGACCTCGCCCTTGAGCACGCCGGCCTGCAGGCTCGCGCCAACGGCGACGACCTCGTCGGGGTTCACGCCCTTGTTGGGCTCCTTGCCGCCGGTGAGCTCGCGCACCAGGTCGACGACCGCGGGCATGCGGGTCGAGCCGCCGACGAGCACCACGTGGTCGATCTGGCCCGTGGTGATGCCAGCGTCCTTGATGGCCTGGTGGAACGGGCCCTTGCAGCGGTCGAGCAGGTCGCTCGTCATCTTCTGGAACTCGCTGCGGGTGAGCTTCACCTCAAGGTGCAGCGGACCCTCGGCGCTGGCCGTGATGTACGGCAGGTTGATCGTGGTCTCCGCCTGCTGCGAGAGCTCGATCTTCGCCTTCTCCGCCGCCTCGCGAAGCCGCTGCAGCGCCATCTTGTCTTTGCTCAGGTCGATGCCGTTGCTGTTCTTGAAGCTGGTGACCAGGTGGTCGACGATGCGCTGATCCCAGTCGTCACCGCCGAGGTGGGTGTCACCGCTGGTGGCCTTGACCTCGACGATGCCCTCGCCGATCTCCAGGAGGCTGACGTCGAAGGTGCCGCCGCCCAGGTCGAAGACCAGGATGGTCTGCTCCTTCTCGCCCTTGTCGAGGGAGTAGGCGAGCGCCGCCGCGGTGGGCTCGTTGATGATGCGCAGCACGTTCAGCCCGGCGATCGTGCCGGCCTCCTTGGTGGCCTCGCGCTGGGCGTCGTTGAAGTACGCGGGAACGGTGATCACCGCGTCGGTGATCTGCTCGCCGAGGTAGGCCTCGGCGTCCCTCTTCAGCTTTTGCAGCACGCGGGCGCTGATCTCCTGCGCGGCGTACTTCTTGCCGTCGATGTCGATGGTCCAGTTGGTGCCGATGTGCCGCTTCACCGACCGGATCGTGCGCTCCGCGTTGGTGACGGCCTGCCGCTTGGCCACCTCGCCGACCAGCACCTCGCCGTTCTTGGCAAACGCGACGACAGACGGCGTGGTGCGCGATCCCTCGGCGTTCGCGATGACCGTGGGTTCGCCACCCTCGAGGACGGCGACGACCGAGTTGGTCGTGCCCAGGTCGATACCGACCGCTCGTGCCATGGGGTTTCTCCTTAGGAAACTTGAGTCTGTACGGCTCATGTTAAATGAGCTTCGCCCGATGTCAAATGGAACTTGAGTCGACTCGACTCAAGGCAACCTGAGGCTCCACCCGCCACTCACCGCCCCACCCACCCCCGGCACCGTGATCATGCAGAAAGGCGCGACGAAGCTAGCCTCGGGTCGCACCTTTCTGCATGATCACCGGGGCGGGCGGGGCTCGACGGGCGAGGCCCACCGCGCTTTCGTGACGGTTGCTACCGGAATCCGCCAGGAAACGTCCGAAGAATGCGGGGGATCTTCGGCGGATCGCGATATCGAGCCGGCGGTTTCCACTAGATTCCGTGCCCGAGTGGCGACCGTCGCTCACGTCCAAGACAAGGTCGCCGCCTGGCGGGGGGATGACTTTCGCGGTCAGCTGCTCCGTGGGGGCGGCGGTAGACCGGAGGTCTTCGCAGTGCCTTCCATGCCAACGCTCAGCAGAGGGATCGGTCGCCGTGTGCTTCCGGCCCTGCTCGCCACCACCACCTTCGCCGGCACCGTCGCCGGGGTGGGCCTGGTCGCAACCGGCGGCGCCGCGGTCGCGGCGCAGCCAGCCAGCGCGGTCCCGTCCAACGTCACGCGGGTGTCCGGCGCGACGCGGATCGACACCGCGGTCGCGGCGTCCCAAGACCAGTTCCCGACCGCCGCAAGCGCGCAAGCTGTTGTGCTGGCCCGCGCCGACAACTTCCCTGACGCGCTGGCCGGCGGACCGTTCGCGGCGAAGGTCGGCGGTCCGCTGCTGCTCACGTCGTCCAAGGCGTTGGACGACTCGGTGAAGGCGGAGATCCAGCGGGTGGCGCCGAAGGGTGCGACGGTGTACATCCTGGGCGGCACGGCGGCGATCGCGACGGGTGTCGACACGACGATCAGCGGCATCGGCGACGTTCCCAAGCGGGTGTTCGGCAACGACCGGTTCGCCACCGCGGTCGCGATCGCGGACGCGATGGGCGACCCGTCCACCGTGTTCGAGGCCACCGGGCTCAACTTCCCCGACGCGTTGGCCGGAGTGCCGGCCGCGATCAAGACGGGGGGTGTGATCTTGCTGACCAACGGCGCGCAGCAGGCGCCCGCCACCGCGGCCTACCTGACGGCGCACGCGGGAGGAACGCACTACGCGCTGGGCGGTCCGGCCGCGACGGCCGACACCACCGCCACCCCGCTCGTCGGCGACGACCGGTTCTGGACCGCGACCGGTGTCGCGCAGCAGTTCTTCCCGGACGCGACCACGATCGGTGTGGCCACCGGGCTGAACTTCCCCGACGCGCTCGCCGCCGGGCCCGACCTGGCGGCGCACGGCGCGCCGCTGCTCCTCGCGCCGTCGACCGGCGCGTTGGCCGTCGCGCCGACGGTTTACCTGCTGTGGACGTCCCACGTGACGACCAAGGCGGTCTTGTTCGGCGGCCCGGCCTCCGTGAGCGACGACATGGCGACGCAGATCGGCGACCTGGTCGGCGGGCTGGCGCGGGCGCAGGCTCTGGACGCCACTCCGGCGTACACCGGCGGCTTCGGGACGATCACGTTGCGCACCAAGATCGCGGGGCTCACCGGAAACGAGACGGTGGTCGTCGACGCCAGCACCGGCGACGGGACGTCGTACAGCCAGGGCGGCCCGACCACCACCCTCGCCGGCGCGGAGACCCCGCGAGCGCAGCTGGCCGCGTTGCCGCTTGACCACGACGCGTTCGTCGCGGCGGTCAACGCGCTGTACGCCGACCTCGACGCGCAGAGCGGGTTCGACACCCAAGACCCGGACATGCTGTATCTGCTCAATGTCGAGCAGATCCTGCTGAACCCGGTCGCGCCAGCCAGCGTTCGGTTCGAGGCCTACGCGGCGCTCGCGGCCGACAACGGGGCGACGCTGGTCAACAGCGGGGTGAAGGACTCGCTGGGGCGGGTGGGTATCGAGATCTACGCGCCGATGGGCGCCGACGACAGCGACCAGAGCAAGGTGTCGTTCATCTTCGACCCGGTCACCTTGCTGCCGCTCGAGGACACCGTTGTGGACGCCGACGGGTCGGTGCTCACCCGCTCCACGGTGATGGGCCTGACCACCTCGGTCACCGCTCCGGGCAACCCGTACACCTCGTAACACGTCATTGGTGCGACGCGGGCCGGGCGGTTCTCCGCCCGGCCCGTTACATTTCGACAAGCACCGACTCGGGTGGAGGTGGAGCAGCGTGCGAAGGTCGCGCCTCGCGCTGCCCGCGGCCTGCCTCGCGGCGCTAACCGGTGTGGTCGCGCCGCCCAACGCGGGCGCCGCGCGGGCGGCGACGACGTCCAATTTCTTGCGGGTGTCTGGTGCTGACCGCGTCGCGACCGCGATCGCGTCGTCCAAGAATCAGTACTTCGCCAGCCAAAGCGCGCACGCGGTGGTGCTGACGCGCGCTGACGACTTCCCCGACGCGCTCGCTGGCACGCCGCTGGCCGCCAAGGTCGGGGGACCGCTGCTGCTGACCTCGCGCGGCGGCCTGGACGCCGTCGTCCGCGCGGAGATCATCCGAGCGGCACCCGCCGGGTCGACGGTGTACATCATCGGCGGGCCCAATGCGATGAGCTCGGACGTCGACGACGCGGTCGCCGCGCTCGGCGACCTGCCGAAGCGGGTGTACGGCGCGGATCGGTACGCGACGGCGGTGGCCATCGCGCACGAGCTCGGCGACCCCTCGACGGTGTTCGAGGCGACCGGCCTCAACTTCCCCGACGCGCTGGCCGCCGGTC
>DASVDW010000014.1:0-2264 GCA_036380925.1 Acidothermaceae bacterium | reverse complement strand
ACGCCCACGCCGTCCAGATGCGACGCAGCTCGCGGCGACCCGACGAGGGGACGACGCGAGCCGGCGGCGCGGGAACCGGCAGGTCGAAGGTGAGCGGGGCGAGGTCGGCGTCGGTCTTCGCGGCCAGCGCGGCGGCGGTGCGCTCGTGGAACTCCTCGGTGGAGATCCTGCCCTCCGCGAAAGCCTCGCGCAGCCGGGCGCACACCCGCTCCCGGTCGGCGTCGGAGACCCGCATCGCTGGGGGCCTGGCGCGCGCCGGATCGTCCATCGCGGCCTACCGGGTTTCCGAGGCCACCGGGACGACGACACCGAGGGCGCCGAGACGGGCGAGGCCGAAGTCAGGCGCGGTCAACACGAGCGGGCCGTCGGGCGTCACCGCGAAGGTGTGCTCGAAGTGCGCGGCCCAGCTGCGGTCGACGGTCGCCACCGTCCAGCGGTCGTCCAGCGTCACGACGTGCCGCTTGCCCATCATGATCATCGGCTCGACCGCCAGCGTGAGCCCCGCCTGCAGCCGCGGCCCGCGCCCTGGCTTGCCGTGATTCGGGACGTGCGGCTCCATGTGCATCGCGGTGCCGATCCCGTGGCCGCCGTACTCCTCGACGATGCCGTACGGGCCGCGCGACCGCACGTAGCTCTCGATCGCATGCCCGATGTCGCTGAGCCGCCCGCCGACCAGCCCGGCGGCGATGCCCCGCCACATCGACTCCTCACAGACGTCCAGCATGGTCGCGATGGCGGGGTCGACCTCCCCCACCGCCGCGGTGAAAGCGGAGTCGCCGTGCCAGCCGTCGAGCACCGCGCCGCAGTCGATCGAGACGATGTCGCCGTCGCGCAGCACCCGCTTCTTGCTGGGGATGCCGTGCACCACCTCGTCGTTGATCGACGCGCAGATGGTGGCGGGGAACGGCACGTCGCCGCCGGCCGCATAGCCCTTGAAGTTGGACGTCGCGCCAGCGTCGCGGATGGTGTCGGCCGCGACCACGTCGAGGTCGTGGGTGGTGACGCCGGGCGCGACGGCGGCGCGGACGGCGTCCAGCGCGGCGGCCACCACCAGCCCGGCTTCGCGCATCTTGGCGACCTCGGCCGGCGTCTTCAGATGGATCATGCGGTGTGCTCCTGCGACAGCGGCTGCCCAAGCCAGGCGCCAACGGTTGTGTGCGCCGTCAAGTGTCGCAGCATTTCGCCCCGCGCGCGTCAGCGATCCCAGTGCCGCAGCGCGGCCACCGCGCGCGCGGTGACGTCCTCGACCGGGCCGGTTGCGTCGATGCCTTCCAGCAGCCCGCGGGCGGCGTAGTAGCCGATCAGCGGCGCGGTCTGGTCGGCGTAGACCTCGAGCCGATGCCGGATGGTCTCCTCGCGGTCGTCGTCGCGCTGGAACAACTTGCCGCCGCAGTGGTCGCAGATCCCTTCGACCGCTGGCGGGTCGAACAGCACGTGCCACACGTGCGCGCACTCCCGGCAGGTGCGTCGTCCGGACAACCGGCGCACCACCTCGTCGTCGTCCACGACCAGTTCGAGGACGACGGACAGCGGCGTGCCCATCTCGTCGAGCATGTCGTCCAGCACCTCGGCCTGCGCCTCGTTGCGCGGAAAGCCGTCGAGCAGGAAGCCGTCGCGCGCGTCGTCCTCGTCGAGCCGGTCGCGCACCATCGCGATGGTGATCTCGTCGGGCACCAGGTCGCCGGCGTCCATGTACTTCTTGGCCTCGTGCCCGAGCGGGGTGCCCTGCGTGACGTTGGCCCGGAAGATGTCGCCCGTGGAGATCTTGGGCACGGACAGATGGGAGGCGATGAACTGAGCTTGGGTCCCTTTTCCGGCGCCTGGCGGACCGACCAGGACCAATCGCACCGGCGGCCTACCGGAGGAATCCCTCGTAGTTGCGCAGCATCAGCTGGCTTTCGATCTGCTTCACCGTGTCGAGGCCGACGCCGACGATGATCAGGATCGAGGTGCCGCCGAAGGGGAAGGCGCCCGCGCTGCCCACGAACGACAGGGCCAGCTCCGGCAACACAGCGACGAACGCCAGGTAGGTCGCGCCCGGCACGGTGATGCGGGAGAGCACGTAGCTCAGGTATTCGGCCGTCGGCCGCCCGGGTCTGATGCCCGGGATGAAGCCGCCGTACTTCTTCATGTTGTCGGCGACGTCGTCCGGATTGAACGTGATCGCCACGTAGAAGAACGTGAAGAAGATGATCATCGCCGCGTAGGTCAGCAGGTACGTGACGTGCGGGTTGTTCGGCGACAGGTAGTTGTTGATCCAGGTC
>DASVDW010000013.1:0-7158 GCA_036380925.1 Acidothermaceae bacterium | reverse complement strand
GCGGCCATCTGTCGTTCGTCCGAGGCGTGAACGTCAACCACACGGCATTCGAGGCCCGGCCCGATGAGTGGACCGACGTCGCCGCCGACGACGACGTGGGCGAAGGACAAACCGTCAAAGTCGACGCCGCAGGCGCCGGCGTGCTGCTGCACCGCGAGGCTGGCCGGCTCTACGCACTGGCCAGCACCTGCAGCCACCTCGGTGGCCCACTGCACGAAGGCAACACCAGCGACGGCTGCATCACCTGCCCATGGCACGGCAGCGTCTTCCGGCTCGACGACGGGCGCATCGTCCGCGGCCCGGCCAGCACCCCGCAGCCGACGTATGAGACCCGCCTCGCCTACGGCCGTGTCGAGGTGCGAGCAACGTCGTGACGGGGCCGGCGATGGGCAAGTCACTCGACGGCTGATCCGATTTAGCCGTGCTCATCTAGTCGTGTCGGGTGCTCACGCTGCGATCCTCGACACATCGCGCCGTCGAGGGCATGGCTGTTCGGTACCGTCAACGCCGTGAGCGTCGATGTCACAGCAAGCTTGAGCGACCTGGTCACGGCCGACCCACGTCGGGCGCGCGTGCTGGAAAAGTTCGGACTCGACTACTGCTGCCACGGGGAGCGGCCTTTGGGTGAAGCTGTCAACGACGCCGGCGCCGACATCGCGGAGATCAGCGCGGCGTTGGACATCCCTGGCGCGCCGCCCGAGACCGCGGCAATCACGTCGTCCGAGAATTCCGCGTTGGCGCACGACATCGTCGATACCCACCACGCATACATGTGGGCGGAGATGCCCCGGCTGCAGGCGCTCGTCGAGAAGGTGCACACCGTCCATGGCGCCCGCCATCCCGAACTCGCCGACGTGCGTGTCGCGTTCGAGCAGGCATTGGCTCAGCTCGAACCGCACATGACCACCGAGGAGCGGGTCGTGTTTCCCGCGATCAGCCGGCTGGAGAAGGCAGGGCGGACCAGCGCGTCTGGCCCACTCGCCGGGCCGATCGCCGCGCTACGAGCTGAACACGACGCCGTCGGCGGTCTGTTCAAGCGGATCCGCACACTCACTCGCGGCTACACCGTTCCCGACGACGCCTGCAACGCGTACCGAGCGATGCTCGGCGGTCTGAAGGAGATGGAGCTCGACCTCCACGAGCACATCCACAAGGAAAACAACGTCTTGTTCCCGCGCGCCGTCGAGATGGAACGGCAGCTCGCGGCCGGAGCTTCGTCGCCGGCCTGACGCGATGGTGGGGGCCACTTCCACGATTTCGGCCGCGTCGGTGGTCGAAGGTCAGCTGACGCCGACGGTCAAGGTGGTCAGGTTCTTCATCGCCGCATGGTTCGTCGGCGCCTTGGTGGCAGGTGTTTTGCGTGGCGCCACCAGTGCGGAGTCGGGCGTGAACGCCGTCGTCGATGGAATCTGCCTCGCCCAAGTGGCGCTCGCCGCGATGCTGGTCCTGCTCGGCGGCTTGGTCGAAGGGTTCGGCTTCGGGCTCTCGCTCGGAACGCGTTGGCCCTACACCCGCAACATATTCGTCCTCGCTCTCCAAGGCGATCCCGAAGCCGCGCATCGGCTCGCCGCCACCTTGGTGGGCGTGATCGGTGTGGTGCTTGTCGCGCTGGCGCCGAATTCGGCGACCATCAGCGGCTTGGTGTTGGTCGTTGTAACCGCCGTGCTCGGCGTCGGCACTTTGCATGTGCTTGCGGGGCGGTTGCCCGCGATCGTGCACGGTGTGCACGGCCTGCTCGCGTACGGTGTGTTTCTCTGCTACCTGAGCTTCTTCGTCGTCCCCGACATCGACTTCTGGCCCTACCTGAAAGCCACGACCGCCATGCACGCGGTGTTGCTCGCGGTGTTGCTAGGCGGCATGACCACCGGTCAGCGAGGTTTTGGCACTGCGATCGAGGCGTTCGATTGGCCGCGCCGCGCGGCGCAGTGGGTCGTGAGCACTCATGTGGTCGCCGCGCTCGCGGTCGTGGCGACGCTGGGAAAGCTCATGCCGACCTACCCGGTGGCGTTCTACCTCGCGGTCGGGCAGGTCGCGGTCGGGTTTCTGCTCTTTCACGCGGTGAACCTGCGGCCGAAAACCCCAGGCGTCCTGGTGGCTTTTCACCAGGGCATGGCGCTTTCCATCACCGTCGCGATCATTGCCGTCCAGGCCAGCGGAACACACTGACGGCGAACCTTTCGCCAGCGCGCCATGGGCGCAGGTCCCAGGTGGCGAACCGGTGCTCGTGGACGAGTCCGACCGCCGCGGCGTCGACGTCAAGGGTGTCGACGTCGTATCCGCGGTCGACGCCGAATCCAATGACGGCGACCCCGTCGGTTCGCAGGTGGGCGGCGATTGCGGCGAGCACATCCCGCTCGGTGTCTGGGGCAAGGTAGGGCATGACGTTGCCGGCGAGGATCGCGGCGTCAAAGGGCTCAGGGTGGCCCAGCGCCGCGAGGTCGAGTTCGGCGAGGTCGGCCACCAGCCATGTCGGCCCAGGATGGTCGAGCCGTGCCGCGTCGATCAGCGCCGGATCGGCGTCGACCCCGACGACGTCGTGACCGCGGGCGTGCAACTCGGCGCCCACCCGGCCCGGCCCGCATCCGGCGTCGAGGATCCGCGAGTGCGGCGGCACCATCGCGTCGGCCAGCCTTGCCTCACCGGCCAGGTCGGCGCCTTCGGCCGCCATCCGACGGAACCGCTCGATGTACCACTGGGAGTGGCCGGGATCATGCCCGGTGACCCACCGTGTCGGCTTGCTCATGGCGTCACCGTAGCGCCGTGAGCGCCAACATGGTCGGCCGCTCTTATTTTCTACAATGCTCATCGTGTAAACTCTGCGGTCATGTGTGATGAGACGCTGAGCACGACTCGATGATGGGGTTCCGAGGGCCGCACGTCCGCGTGGCGCGGCGGCTCGGCATGCCGCTGTCGCCGAAGGCGGCCCGCTACATGGAGCGGCGGCCCTACCCGCCGGGTCCGCACGGGCGCGCTCGGCACGAGCGGGGCGACTACGCGATTCGGCTGCTGGAGAAGCAGAAGCTGCGGTTCTTCTACGACGTGTCGGAAACCCAGCTGCGCCGGGCGTTCGCGGTGGCTCGGCGGCGGCCGGGCAACACCGGTGAGGAACTCATCGCCGAGCTGGAGACCCGGCTGAGCTCGGTCGTCTACCGGGCCGGAATCGCTCCGACGATTCACGCCGCCAGGCAATACATCTCGCACGGCCACATCTGCGTCGACGGCTGCAAGGTCGACCGGCCGTCGTATCGACTGCGGCCCGGCCAGGTCGTCGCCGTCCGAGACAAGTCGCGCGCGTTGCATCCTTTCCGCGTATCGGCGGACGGCGCCCACGCGAGCGGGCCGGCTCCCGATCATCTCGGCGTCGAGCTCGCACAGCTGCGGACGACGTTGCTGCGCCGTCCTTCGCGCGCCGACGCGCGAATCGACGTCGACGAACGCCTGGTGGTCGAGCACTACACCCGCTGACGGCGGCTGGTCTCGATCGCCGCGTCGCCGCACGCCTCGCGAGGACCTTGGCCCCTATCGGTTTCGCGAGCGCGAACGAGAGTGGACGAAAAGCGCATTGCACGGCCACGCCGCGGTGTTGAGGATCGGCGATGTTGGAGTTCGAAGGGGCCACCAAACGGTTCGGAGCCGTGGCCGCGCTCCAGGGCTGCACATTCACCGCCGCACCCGGACGGCTGACCGGATTTCTCGGTCCGAACGGCGCCGGCAAAACGACCGCGATGCGCTCGATTTTCGGCCTGGTGGCGCTGGACGACGGCTCCGTGCGTTGGCAAGGTGACGCGATCACACCGGCTGCTCGCAACCGGTTCGGCTACATGCCGGAGGAGCGCGGGCTGTATCCCCGAATGCGGGTGCGGGATCAGCTGATCTACTTGGCCGTGCTCTCCGGCCGCTCCCGGCCCGGCGCCGGTCGCCGCGTCGACGACTGGTTGGAGCGCTTCGGCCTGACGGCGCGCGCCAAGGACCGGCTCGACACGCTCTCGCACGGCAACCAGCAGCGCGTGCAGCTGATCGCCGCGTTGGTCAACGATCCAGAATTGCTGGTGCTCGACGAGCCGTTTTCCGGGCTCGATCCGCTGGCCATGGCCAACATGTCGGACGTGCTCGCCGAGCGAGCCGCGCACGGCGCCGCGGTGTTGTTCTCCAGCCACCAGCTCGATCTGGTCGAGGATTTGTGCGAGGACGTCGTCATCGTCGACCGCGGCAAAGTCGTGCTCTGCGGCGATCTCGCGCGACTGCGGGCCGGCATCCGGCAGCGGTTTGTCGAGGTGCGTTACGCCGGCGCCGCGCCGCCGCTCACCGCGGTCCCGGGCGCCAGCGTGGTCGAGCGGCGGGAGGGCCTGGTGCGCCTGCGCCTCGCCGACGACTGCGACATCGCCGAGGTCGCCGCGCTCGCCCAGTCATCCGGGCGTCTCGTGTCGTTCCGCTACGAGCCTCCGACGCTGTCGCAGCTGTTCCGCCAGGCGGTCGGGTCATGAGCGGCTTCCAACAAGTCCGGGTCATCGCCGCGCGCGAACTTCGCGAGCGCGGCCGGTCGCGGGCCTTCCTCATCTCGCTCGTGCTGATGGTTGTCGTCGTCGTCGCGGTGATCGTCGTCCCGGCTTTGCTGAAAAGCAAAACCAGCATGGACGTCGGGCTCACCGGCACGGCGCCTGCGGGACTGGCGACGGCGATCGACGCTCAGGGACAGGGCGCGGACGACGCGACGGTGCGGGTGCGCCGCTACGACACGCTCGCCAGCGGCGAGGCCGCGGTGCGCCGCGGAGCGGTGGACGTGCTGGTGATTGGCACCGCTCGCCTGGAATGGCGCCGCGAGGCGGACCCGCGACTGCAGGCGGTGGTCACCGCCGCCATCCAGCTGGTGACCGTGCGCGAACGCGCCGCGGCGGCCGGTCTCGACCCTGACACGCTCGCGCGCGTGCTCGCCCCCGTGCAGGTGGAAAATGTCGAGCTCGGGCAGGTCGCCGGTCGCAGCCGCGGCGATGAGACCGCGGCGCTCGCGATGACCATCGTGTTGCTGATGGTGATCTCGACGTACGGGGGCATGGTGCTGACCGGAGTCGTGGAGGAGAAGTCCAGCCGGGTCGTCGAAGTGCTGCTTGCCCGCATTCCGGCCCGCCGGCTGCTCGCCGGGAAGATCACCGGCATCGGGTTGCTCGGACTCGGCCAGGTCGCCGCCACCGCGGTCGCCGCCCTCGTCGCCAGCGCCGTCGTCCGCTCGGTCGAACTGCCGGCCGTCCGCGGCGCGGTGCTGGCGTGGGTCGTCGTGTGGTTCGTGTTGGGCTTTGCCTTGTACGCGACGGCTTTCGGCGCCCTCGGCTCGCTCGCTTCTCGGACAGAGGACGCCCAAGGTGTGGCCGGTCCGGTCACCATCGTGCTGATCGCCAGCTACTTCGCGTCCTTCACGGCCATCGGGAGCCCGCGCAGCGGGTGGGCGCAGGGCGTCTCCTATCTGCCGATCACCGCGCCGATGGCGATGCCGAACCGCGTCGCGATGGGCGCCACCGCTTGGTGGGAGCCGGTCGTCGCCGTGGCCGTCACGCTCGCCACCGTCGTCGGACTGGTCCGGCTGGCCGGGCGCGTCTACGTGGGCGCGATTTTGCGCACCGGCCCGACCCTGAAGCTGCGCGACGTGTGGCGGGCGACCAGCCGGGCCGCGACCGCGACGCCGTCCGGCGTCGCAAGCACCGGCAACGGCGGCCGGGCGTCGGTTCTTCGCGCTGGCGTCGGCATTCGACGACGAGAGGCTGTCGCGATCGTCGTCGCCGTCGTCCTCGCGGTTGTCGTCGGTGCGATCACCCGCGACGTCGTGATCGGCGTGGCTGTCGGCGCCTTGCTTGTCGCGGCGGCGCGCGCCGGTCTGCGCCACGGGCACCGCTAGGCAGACCGGTCGGTGTTCGCGAGCGCGCGATTGTGCCGACGCTACGGCAAGGCGCACTCGGCGGCTGGTGACGCAGTTCGGGTCACGAAGCGCAGGTGCTCGCCCGCGGCGAGCGAAAACCCTTCTGGCTGACCGGGTTCCACGTCGAGCGTGAACTGCGGTTGTCCCCACGCGGCGTCTAGCTTCTTGTCGATGTAGAACGGGCAGCTGTCGATCTCGCCGAGCAGCTCGTCGACGTCCCCGACCAGGAATTCGCCGTCCGGATAACACATCGGCACGCTGCCCGCGCAGCACCCGGCCGACTGCACGAACATCACGGCGCCGCCTCTGGCGGCACGCAACTTGGCGATCGCCTCGCGTGCCGCCGGGGTGGCGTCAATGCGCTCTTGCACTGACATCGGTCAGAACAACCGCTAGAACAGGCCGAGCGGCTTGGTGCTGTAGCTGACCAGCAGGTTCTTGGTCTGGCTGTAGTGGTCGAGCATCATCCGGTGGTTCTCCCGTCCGATGCCGGAGACCTTGTAACCACCGAACGCGGCGCCCGCCGGGTACAGGTGGTAGCAGTTCGTCCAGACCCGGCCGGCCCTGATTCCGCGGCCCATCCGGTACGCCAGGTTGCCGTCGCGCGTCCAGACGCCGGCGCCCAAGCCGTACAGCGTGTCGTTGGCGATGGCCAGCGCCTCGGACTCGTCGCGGAACGTCGTCACGGCGAGCACCGGCCCGAAGATCTCCTCCTGGAAGACCCGCATGCTGTTGACGCCCTTCAGCACGGTCGGCTGCACAAAGTAGCCGCCGCCGAATTCGCCGTCCAGCCGCGCGCGCTCGCCACCGATCAGCACGTCGGCGCCTTCCTGGCGGCCGATGTCGATGTACGAGAGGATCTTCTCCTGCTGTTGCGCGGAAACCTGGGCGCCGAGTTGCGTCTCGGTGTCGAGCGGGTTGCCCTGCCGGATCGCCGCGATTCGCTTCAGGCACAGCTGCATGAACTCCTCGTAGATGTCAGCCTGGATCAGCGCGCGCGACGGGCAGGTGCACACCTCGCCCTTGTTGAACGCGTACAGCACGAAGCCTTCCACGGCTTTGTCGAGGAAGCTGTCGTCGGACGCCATCACGTCGTTGAAGAAGATGTTCGGCGACTTGCCGCCGAGTTCGACGGTCGACGGGATGATGTTCTGCGCGGCGTACTGCATGATGAGCCGGCCGGTGGCCGTCTCGCCGGTGAAACCGATCTTCGCGATCCGCGGATTCGTCGCCAGCGCCTTGCCGATCTC
>DASVDW010000012.1:0-2063 GCA_036380925.1 Acidothermaceae bacterium | reverse complement strand
GGCACTGTTTCGTGTGGTTGACGTTCACCCAGACGCTCGACGCGGTCATCGAGGGGTTCGAGGCGGCGTGGGCGTTCTTCGGCGGCGTGTTCCGAACCGTCATCCCGGACAACCTCAAGGCGGTCGTCGACGCCGCGGATGCGCTCGAACCGCGACTGAACCAGGCGTTCGTCGAGTACGCGCAGGCCCGCGGCTTCCATGTTGATCCGGCGCGGGTGCGGCGACCCCAGGACAAGCCTCGGGTGGAGCGGGCGGTGCAGTTCGTGCGGGGCAGCTTCTTCGCCGGCGAGTCCTTCGTTGATCTCGCCGACGCGCAACGCCGCGCCGAGACGTGGTGCCGCGAGCGGGCCGGGCAGCGGACCCACGGCACGACCCAGCAGCGGCCCGCCGAGGTGTTCGCGCAAGATGAATCGCCTCGCCTGTTGCCGGCGCCGCAGCAGCGTTATGACCTGCCGCGCTACGCGACCGCGAAGGTCCATCGCGACCATCACATCGAAGTCGCCCGCGCCCTCTACTCGGTGCCGGGGAACCTGATCGGCCAGCGCGTCGACGTGCGCGCTGACCGCCAGCTGGTGCGGGTGTTTCACCGTGGTGTGCTCGTGAAGGTCCATCCCCGCCAGCAGCCCGGGCGGCGCTCGACGGACCCGGCCGACCTGCCGTCGGGCAAAGAGGTGTACGCGTTGCGCGACCTCGCCCGCCTCCAGGCCATGGCCGCCGCCCACGGGCCAGCGGTTGGCGCGTACGCGAAGGCGCTGCTCGACACGCCGCTGCCGTGGACGAAGATGCGGCAGGTCTACGCGCTGTTGGGACTCGCCAAGAAGTGGGGCTCGGCACGGGTGAACGCCGCGTGCGCGAGCGCGCTCGATCACGAGGCGATCAACGTCGGCCTGATCGGACGCATGCTCGAACGCGGCACCGAAGGCCAGACCATCCAGCCGGCACTGCCCGGCACCGTGATCGCCGGCCGCTTCACCCGCGACCCCGAGCACTTCGCCGTGGGCCGCACACCGGACGCGACCGCCACCGACGCGGTCGCGGCCGCGCTCGAGGAACAGCGGTGAGCGCGCCCGCCGTGACGCCCGAGCTCAAGGCGCTGCTGCGCCAAGTGAAACTCGGCCGCTGCCTCGACACCCTCCCCGAACGCCTCGCGCTCGCGTCAACCGGCGGGATGGGCCACGCCGAGTTCCTCGAACTCGTCTTGGCCGACGAGGTCACCCGCCGCGAGACGACATCGGCGGATCGGCGCGCCCGCGCCGCCGGGCTCGACCCGGAGATGACACTCGACCGCTGGGACGACACCGCCAAGGTCACCTACGACCGGGCCATCTGGAACGAGCTCGTCTCGCTGCGTTTCGTCGAGGGCGGCCACAACGCCGTCATCATGGGACCCGTCGGTGTCGGCAAGACGTTCCTCGCCACCGCGCTCGGCCACGCCGCGATCCGGCGGCGGTTCAGCGTGCACTTCCAACGCTGCGACCTGCTGCTCAAGCGGCTGCGCGCGTCGAGGCTCGACAACAGCCACGACGTCGAGATGCGCAAGCTGTTGCGCGTCGACCTGCTCGTCATCGACGACTTCGCGCTCCAGCCCCTCGACGCGTTCGACACCGCCGACGTCTACGAACTCATCGTCGAACGCCACCGCAGCGCCGCCACCGTCGTCACCTCGAACCGTGAGCCGATCGAGTGGCTCGCCCTCATGGCCGACGCGCTCTTGGCGCAGTCCGCGATCGACCGGCTCCAGTCCGCCGCGCACGAACTCGTCCTCGACGGCGAGTCCTACCGCCAACGCCAGAAGCCCACCATCACCACCGGCCCCGTTGACCTACCGCCGAGCGGCCCGCGATCATCACGCCGCCGACGCTGACACCCGCGAGGTGGTCCCATCACCTTGGCGAACGGGTGGTCCCATCCCGCTGGCGAACGACAGCGCGGAGGATCGACCTGGAAATCGGCAGTGTCAGTCGTCGCCGTCGACGAGTTGGCCCATGAGATCGGCGGCGGTGCGGTCGGCAGTCGAGCGGGCTCGCGTGTAGGTGCTCAACACCGTTGCGACGGAGTTGCCG
>DASVDW010000011.1:0-61151 GCA_036380925.1 Acidothermaceae bacterium | reverse complement strand
GGCCGCGAACCAGGCGGGGGAGCCGGAGCCCGGCCCGGTCGGGGCGCGCCGCGCGGACGCGCTGGTCGGCTGGGCGCGGGCCGCGCTGGCCGATCCGGCCGTGCGGGAGGCGGCCGGGCGGCGGGCCGAGGTGCAGGTCGTGGTCGACCTGGCCACCCTGCTGGGGCTGGCCGACAACCCCGCCGAGCTGGTCGGCGTCGGCCCGATCCCCGCCGAGGTGGCCCGCGTGTTGGCCGCCGAGCAGGGCGCGGGCTGGCGGCGGCTGGTGGTCGAGCCGGTCACCGGGGCGCTGCTCGACTACGGCACCGAGGTGTACCGGCCGCCGAAGGCGTTGCGCGACTACCTGGTCGCCCGTGACCGGCGGTGCCGGTTCCCCGGCTGCCGCCGACGCGCGGAGGCCTGCGACGTCGACCACTCGGACCCGCACCCGCACGGGCCGACCGCGGCGTGCAACTGCGTGTGCTTGTGCCGGCGGCATCACCGGATGAAAACCCACGGCGGCTGGCGCCTGCAGCTAGCCCCCGACGGCACCTGCACCTGGACCTCCCCAACCGGCCGCGTCTACATCGAACGCGCCCACAACCAATGGGAAACCTGGTGACAATCGGGGTTTGACACCGGAAGGTTGGCTGTCATGGCTGACATGCGCGATCCGAAGAGCGTGCTTCACCACTACCTGCGCGAGACTCGCGACGGGTTGATCTGGAAGCTCGACGGCTTGACCGAGCGCGAAGCCAGGATGCCGCGCACGCCGACCGGCAACAACCTGCTCGGGGTCGTCAAGCACTGTCTCAACGTCGAGGCCGGCTACTTCGGCCCCACCTTCGGGCGCGCGTTCCCCGCGCCGAAGGAGTTGGTGCCCATGGAGGCGTACGACGACGATCCGCAATCCGACTGGTACGCGACGGAGAACGAGACGAAAGACGGGCTCGTCGACCTCTACCGGCGCGTCGGCGCCTTCGCCGACGAGACGATCGAGCGGCTGCCGCTCGACGCTCCCGGGCGAGTGCCGTGGTGGCCATCTGACCGGCAAAACGTCACCTTGCAGCGGATCGTCGTTCACGTGCTCTACGACCTCTCCCGTCATGCCGGCCACGCCGACATCATGCGCGAGATGCACGACGGCGCGGTCGGCTGGCAGCGCAAGAACGTCAGCGTTCCCGATGAATACGACTGGCCCGCCTACGTCACCAAGTTGACCGCCCTCGCCGATCGCTTTTCCTCGTAGGTCCGACGTAAGGTTGTCGCACGCCACCAGCCAATGAATATCGCTGTCACGGCCTTCGCCTGCTCGATATCGTCGCGCCATGCCAACCATCGAGGAGCTGCGCGCCCGCGCGCGACAACACGCCGACCGGCTCGGTTTCACCATGTCGAGTGACGATGAGACGGGTCGATTGCTGGCCGTCCTCGCGTCGTCCGTGCCGCGCGGTGGCCGCGTTCTCGAGCTCGGCACCGGCGTCGGATTCGGCACCACGGCGATAGTCGCCGGGCTCGGAACGCGGGACGACGTGCGGGTGGTCACCGTCGAGGGTGACGAAGCCGTCGCCACCGCGGCGCGCGACAACCAGTGGCCGTCCTTCGTCGAGTTCGTGCTCGGAGACATCCCTGAGCTGCTGCCGACACTCGGCGCGTTCGACGTCGTGTTCGCCGACGCGCAAGGCGGCAAATGGACCGCGCTCGATCGCACGATTGACGCAATGAAGCCGGGCGGCTTTTTGCTCGTCGACGATATGGAAAAGTTCGAGGGTGGCGATCCGAAGCTGCACGCCAAGCAGCAGGAGGTCACCGACACACTGCTGCACCACCCGCAATTGACCGCGTGCGAGATCGCGTGGTCGACCGGGCTGATCCTGTGCGGCAAGCGGGTTATCGGGTGATCAGCAGCCCGACCCAGCCGAAGACAATCAGCAGCGGCACACCAACTAGGCCGACGCGCGCGAACTCCCACGGGCTGATGCGCACACCGCGGGCCTTGCAGCGCTCGCGCCACAGCAACGTCGCGAGCGAGCCCCAGAGCAAGATGAGGGGTCCGAGATTCGTTCCCAACAACAGACCGAGCAACTGGTCCGTGCGCCCGTCGGCCACGCGTTCGAGCGCGAGGTAGCTGGGCAAGTTGTTGGCCAGGTTGCTTGTGCCAGCCGCCACCGCCGCGGTTCGCAAAACACCGAGTGACGACTCCGAATGGCCGGCGAGATGGCCGAGCAGGCGGTCAAGTCCGTGATCGCCGAGCGCGGCGATGAAGAGGAAGAGTCCCTCCACCATCGCGACGAGTCGCCACGGTAGCAAGGAAATTCGAAGCGTTTGCGGTGATCGCCTCAGGTGGACGACGGTGAGTATGACGGCCGCCGTGGTCGCGGTCATCCAGACGGGGATGCCGGTGACAAAGAGTGGCGCCAGCACGACGCAAACCGCGGTGGAGACCCGAAACAGCAACCGGTCAGGCACCTCGAGCGGCCTCGGAATCTGGTAACGACCACGCAGATCGCGCCGATACCAAAAGCCCAGAGCGGTCGCGGAGACTAGCAATGACAGCAGCGCGGGGAGCCACATCCGGTCGGCGAACTGGGTCGCCGACATGTGCAGTCGGTCGACGGCCAGCAGGTTCGACAGGTTAGAGACTGGCAGCAACAGGCTCGCGGTGTTCGCCAGCCACACCGCCGCCATCGCGAACGGGACGGGCGACAACCGCAGCCGAGTCGCCATGGCGAGAACCACGGGGGTAAGCAACACCGCGGTCGTGTCGAGGCTCAACACGATTGTGGTCAGCGCGCCGAGCAGCAACACCATCGCGAAAAGCAACGGCGTGCGCCCTTTCGCCGTCCGCGCCGCGCGCACGGCCGCGACGTCGAACACGTGGGCCGCGTCCGCCAGCTCCGCGACCACGGTGATTGCGACGAGAAAACCGAGAATTGGGCCGACCCGCTGGGTGGTCGCGACGGCGTCGTGCCAGGGAAGAGCCCCGGTCGCGACGCATATGCCGCCGGCCAGCGCCGCGAGCAACCACACGCACGTAGCGTACGGTGGCGACGTGCCGCATCGACGCGTGAGACTCGTTGCCGACGGGGCCCAACTTCGTGAGGGCTTCGCCGACATTCGCGCCGAACTCGGTGTCCCTGGCCCGTTTCCGGACGCCGTGATCGCCGCGGCCGAAGCGGCCGCGCGTCGTCCGCGGTTGCCTGACCGCGACCTCACCGACATCGGGTTCGTCACCATCGACCCGCCCGGTTCGATGGATCTGGACCAAGCAATGCATATCGAACGGCGGCACGTCGACGGCCGCCGCGGCGGCTACCGGGTGCGATATGCGATCGCGGACGTCGCGGCGTTCGTGTCACCGGGCGACCCGGTCGACATCGAGGCGCAGTTGCGCGGCGAGACGGTGTACAGCCCCGACACCCGCACGCCGCTGCACCCACCGGCGCTGGGCGAGGCCGCCGCGAGCCTGCTGCCGGGCCAATCACGGCCCGCGCTCGTTTGGGTCATCGATCTTGATGGCGACGGCCGGCAGGTCGAGGTCGACGTGGTCCGGGCGATGGTGCGGTCGCGAGCCCGGCTCGACTACGAAGGCGCGCAGGCGCGCATCGAGGCCAACGGCATCCCGGACGACGATGTGCTCGCGCTGCTTGCCGAGGTCGGCAGGCTGCGGCAGCAGTTGGAGGTCGACCGCGGTGCCGTGAGCCTGCGGCTGCCGGAGCAGGAGGTGGACGTCGCCGGCGACGGCTTTCGCTTGAGCTATCGCGCCCCGTTGCCGGTTGAAGACTGGAACGCGCAGATCTCCTTGCTGACCGGAATGGCAGCCGCCGGGATCATGATCGACGCAGGGGTTGGCATCTTGCGCACGCTGCCGGCCCCCGATCAGGGTGCGATCGACATGCTGCGGCGCAGTGCGCGCGCCCTCGACGTCGAATGGCCGGAAGGCCTTAGTTACCAAGCCTTTGTCCGCCAGCTCGACCCAGCCACCGACGCGGGCGCCGCGTTGCTCGAGCTGTCCACCCGGTTGTTGCGTGGCGCGGGGTACACCGCCTTTGCCGGCGACGCGCCTGACGAGCTGCGACATGCGGCGGTGGCCGCGCACTACGCGCACGCGACCGCGCCGTTGCGCCGGCTGGTCGACCGCTACGTCGGCGAGTTGTGCGCCGCCGCGTGCGCCGGGTCGCCGGTTCCCGAGTGGGTCAGCGCCGCCCTCCCGAAGTTGCCGGCGGTCATGGCGGCGTCCGACCATCGCGCGCACGCGTTGGAGCGGGCCTGCGTCGACCTGGTCGAGACCGTGCTGCTCGCGCCACACGTGGGCGAGACCTTCGAGGCGGCGGTGGTCGAGCGCAACCATCGGGGTGGGACCGTGCAGCTGCGTCGCCCGCCGGTGCGGGCGAGATGCGACGGCGCCGCGCTGCCGCTGGGCGAGCGCGTGGCGGTGCGGCTGCAGCGGGCCGATCCGGCGACGCGAACGTTGTTGTTCGCGCCCGTGGACGGTGTCACTGAGGCGTGACGCCCGCTTCGAGCAAAGTCGCGTGCGTGCGGCGGTCTGCCCGATGCAGCAGCCGGCTGCCAGCCAGCAGCGCGAGGGCGAGCGCTCCGCCGACCGTGAAGCCGAGCGCCATGCCAAGCCCGGCGATGAGCGGCCCGACGAGCACCGGCGCTCCCGTGGCGGCGGCCTTGTTCGCCGACACCCGCAGACCGAGCGCGACCCCGCGCTGGTCGGACGGCGCGGCGGAGGTCACGATGCTGATGAGCAGCGGAAGGCTGGTGCCCAGCGCCACCCCCCACAGGATCGGCGCGATGTAGATCACCGGAACCGCCGCGATGTGTGGCACCAGCAGCAGCGACAGCGCGCCGCAGCCAAGTCCGAGCATGGTGGCCCGCTCGTTGCACATGTGCCTGGTCCAGTACCCGGTGGTCGGCGCCATCACGGCCGCGACCAGGCTCGACGTCGCCACGACGGTTCCGGCCAGCCCCGTGCTGAAGCCTCGTCCGACCAAGTAAACCGGCACGAACGTGTTGAAGACGGTTGCTATCCAAAGCCGCGCGAAGGTCAGAAGGAGCGCCACCTGGATGCCGCGAACCCCGGTCAGTTTCAACGCCGACCGAAGCCCGCCGTCTTTCGCCGTCCGCGACTTTGACCCACGATCAGGGCGCGTGTCGATGAGGCCGAATCCGAGCGCGACGAAGCACGCGGCGTATGCGGCGGGCACCAGAAACGCCCAGCGCAAGCCGATGCCCTGCGCGAGCGCGCCGGCGAGCACTGGGCTCGCCATCTGGCCGACGTTGACGAAGAAGCTGAAGCGTCCGGTGAGCATCGGGCGTTGCGCCGGCGTGCCGAGGCTGGTGATGTGCCCCTGCGACGAGAGCCAGCCGAACGTCTGCGACAGGCCGAAGAACGGCTGAAGGGCCAAGAACCACCAGTAGTTGGTGACGAGCAGCGCCGCCAGGGATACGACGGTGCTCGCGCCGGCGCCAAGGATGAAGCCGCGCTTCGGCCCGATCCGGTCGATCAGCGACCCGAGGGGGACGGCGAGCAGACCAGGGGCGAGGGTGCCGGCGGCCGCGATGAGACCGATCGTCTGGTAGCCCGCGCCGAGTTCATGCGCACGCAGCGGTATGAGGAAGTAGATGTAACCCTGCATCGCGAGGCCGAACCCGCCGCTGAGGTACGCCGCCCACAGCCTGAGTCGACCGATCCGCCGAATGTCGTCCGCGATCGCGATGGCTTGCTCCCGGGGTCGTAGTGATCACCGGATTGTATTCAATCTGACGGTCCCAGGGCTCGCCTAGACTGGTGACACGGCGGACGAGCCGGCCGGGCGGCCGCGTCAGCGCGGGAAACCGAAGCTGCCGAGGAAGGTCCGGGCTCCACAGGGCAAGGTGGTGGGTAACGCCCACCCGGGGTGACCCGCGGGACAGTGCCACAGAAAACAGACCGCCGCCGGGCGTCTCGACGTCCGGCGGTAAGGGTGAAACGGCGGTGTAAGAGACCACCAGCGCTCGGGGTGACCCGAGCGGCTCGGTAAACCCCACCTGGAGCAAGGTCAAACGCAGGCGTTCGAGGGCGGCCCGCCCGAGCCTGCGGGTGGACCGCTAGAGGCTGTCGGCGACGGCAGTCGTAGATGGATGGTCGCCCGTCGGGCCTCGCGCCCGGCGACAGAACCCGGCCTATAGGCCGACTCGTCCGCTTTTACCTTGGCGCGTCGTCACCGGGGGTCGTTGATGACGATCACGGCTATGGCCTAGGCTCTGCCGTGACCTGATCGTGACCTGCCTGCCGGTCTTGGCGTGGCGGCGGTCGAGTCGCCGCCTAATCCCGCGGCGCCAAGCGGCGCAGCGGGAGCCGGGGACCCACCTTTTGAGTCCCGGGGTGAATCCGGACGACGGTGCGAGCCGTCGCCGGTAGGGCTTCCTCTGGCCCGAACCCGTCAGCTAACTCGGTCGGCGGTCGCGAAGAGGAGAGGTTCAACCGGGTGCGTTTCACCCTCACTCGCACGTCTGCGATCCGCTCTACCCGCAATCTCATCGCGTTCACCTGCGCGCTGGCCGCCGCTGCGCTGGCCGCCACCGCCTTTCCCGACCCGGGCCAGGCCGCGACGCCCAGGACCGTCGCGGAGGCGCAGGCGCGCGTCAACCAGCTGAATGATCAAGCCGAGCAGCTGACCGAGCAGTACAACGCCGCGAAGGCCCGGCTCGCCAAGGCCACCACGCTCGCCGACGCGGCCAAGAAGCGCGCTTCACAAGCCGCCAACCAGCTGTCGATCGCGCGGGCGCAGGTGGCGGCTTTCGCCGTCGAGCGCTACGAGGCGGGCGGCGCCAGCCAGGCCCTCAGCTCGGTGATCGACGGCGACCCGCAGGTCGTGGCCGATCGAATCGCCACCTTGTCGATACTGGGTCAAACCCAGTCGGCGGCGGTGACCCGCGCGCACGCGGCGCAGCTGACCTACCGTCAGCAGCTGGCCGCGGCCGATCAGGCAACCTCGGCGGCCGAGGCGATCCAGGCGCAGCTCGCCCAGCAAAAGCAGCGCATCAACTCGTTGCTCGCGCGCGCCAACCAGGTGCTCAACCAGCTCACCGCCGAGCAACGGGCGAAACTGCTCGCCGCCCAGCGCGCGCAAGCCGCGGCCGCGCAGGCTCGGGCCGCCGCCGCGACGAGGGCCAACCGAAGCATCGTCCGCGACTACGCTCCGCCCGCCGGGCCTCAATCCGCCGGTGGCTCCGCGGTCGCGCAGCGGGCCGTCGCCGCAGCGATGAGCAAGCTTGGCAAGCCCTACGTGTGGGGCGCGGCGGGGCCGAACGCCTTCGACTGCTCAGGCTTGGTGCAGTGGGCCTATCGGCAGGCGGGCGTCTCGACCGCCCACTACACCGGCACCTTCTGGAGCAGCTACCGCCACGTCTCCTACAACCAACTGCAGCCCGGCGACCTGGTCTTCTTCTATCCAGACCACCATCACGTCGGCATCTACATCGGCGGCGGCATGATGGTCGACGCTCCGCAGACCGGCGATGTGGTGAAGGTGCAGTCGGTGATGGGGCACGGGCGTTACAGCGGCGCGGTGCGCGTCGTCGGCTGATCCCCGGCTAATCCGACCCTGCTTAGGCGGGCCCCGCTTAGGCGGACCCTGCTTCGGACGACGAGGCGCCGCGCGCGGCCCGGAATCGGCGTAGCCGCAGGCTGTTCGTCACGACGAAAACCGAGCTGAACGCCATCGCCGCGCCCGCGATCAGCGGGTTGAGCAGGCCGGCGGCGGCCAGCGGCAGCGCGGCCACGTTGTAGGCGAACGCCCAGAACAGGTTGCCCTTGATGGTGGCGAGCGTGCGTCGCGACAACCGGATCGCGTCGGCCGCGGCGCGCAGGTCGCCGGTGACCAAGGTCAGGTCGCTGGCCTCGATCGCGACGTCGGTGCCGGTGCCGATCGCCAGCCCGAGGTCGGCCTGGGCGAGGGCAGCGGCGTCGTTCACGCCGTCACCGACCATCGCCACCACCCGACCGGTCGCCTGCAGCTGCTTGATCACGTCCACCTTGTCGGCGGGCAGCACTTCCGCGCGGACGTCGTCGACACCGACCTGGTCCGCGACCGCGCGAGCCGTGCGCGCGTTGTCTCCGGTGAGCAGCACCGGCGTGAGGCCGAGCCCGCGCAACGTCGCGATGGCCTGCGCGCTGGTCGGTCTCGGCGTGTCGGCGACGGCGAGCAGGCCGCGCGCCACGTCGTCCCAGGCGACGAGGACGGCGGTGCGGCCGGCCGCTTCGGCTTTCTCGCGCGCCTGGGTCAACTCGTCGGGGATCTTGACGTCGGCTGCGGCGAGCAACTGCGGCCGACCGACCACGGCGGTGTGGCCTTCGACGGTTCCGCGCACCCCCAAGCCGGCGGTGCTGACGAAACCGTCGACCTTCGGCAACGGGCCAGTCTGCTCGGTCGCGGCGGTGGCGATCGCTTGCGCGATCGGGTGTTCGGACGCGTGCTCCAGCGCGCCGGCGATTCGCAGCAGCTCGGCACGATCCTGGCCAGGTGCCGGGAGCACCTCGACCAGCTTCATCTTGCCGCTCGTGACGGTGCCGGTCTTGTCGAGCACGACGGTGTCGACCCGGCGGGTCGACTCCAGGATCTCCGGGCCTTTGATGAGGATGCCGAGTTGCGCGCCGCGGCCGGTGCCGACCATCAACGCGGTCGGTGTCGCGAGGCCGAGGGCGCACGGGCAGGCGATGATGAGCACCGCGACGGCGGCGGTGAACGCCTTCGCGGCGCCTTCGCCGTCGAGAAGCCAAAAGGCGAGTGTGGCAAGGGAAAGTGCGATCACCACGGGGACGAAGATCGCTGACACCCGGTCGGCGAGCCGCTGCACTGGAGCCTTGCCAGCTTGAGCTTCGGTGACGAGCCGCGCGATCTGCGCGAGCGCGGTGTCGGAGCCGACCTTGGTGGCCCGCACCACGAGTTTGCCGCCCGCGTTGACCGTGGCCCCCGCGACCGGGTCGCCTGGCCCGACCTCGACGGGAACCGACTCACCCGTGAGCAAGCTGGCGTCGATCGCCGAGTTTCCGTCGACGACGACGCCGTCGGTCGCGACCTTCTCTCCAGGGCGGACGACGAACACGTCGCCGACAGTGAGCTGGTCGATCGCGACGCGAGTCTCCACGCCGTCGCGCAAGACGGCGACGTCCTTGACGCCGAGCTCGAGCAAAGCGCGCAACGCGCTGCCCGAGCGGCGCTTGGCGCGCGCCTCGAAGAATCGACCGAGCAGGATCAACGTCGTGACGCCGGACGCGACCTCAAGGTAGATCTCGGGGCCGCCGTCGCCAGCGGCGATCCACCGGAATGGCATCGTGACGCCCGGCTCGCCCGCGCCGCCCCAGAACAGCGCCCACACCGACCAAATGAAGGCGGCGAGCACACCGATTGAGATCAGCGTGTCCATCGTGGTCGCGCGATGCCGCGCGTTGACGGCCGCGGCGCGATGGAACGGCCACGCCCCCCAGGTCACGACTGGACCGGTCAACGCGAACGCGAGCCACTGCCAGAACCGGAACTGAGCCGGCGGAACCATTGCCATCACCACGACGGGAATGGTCAAGGCGGCCGAGATGACCAGGCGTTGGCGCAGCGAGTCGGTCTCGTCGCGCGATTCGGCGCCAGCTGTGTCGTCGTCCGACCTGGCTTTGCTCGCGGGAGGTTGGGGAAGGGCGGCGGTGTAGCCGGTGGCCTCGACCGTCGAGATGAGGTCGTCGGGGGAGAGCTTTGCCGGGTCGAACGAGACGGTCGCGGTCTCGGTGGCGAAGTTGACCGTGGCCGTGGCGCCGTCGAGTCGGTTCAGCTTCTTCTCGATGCGCGCGGCGCAGGAGGCGCACGTCATCCCGCCGACCGCCAGCTCAATGCGCACCGGTGCGCTGGCTGGAAAGTCGACGCCGGACGGGTTGCGCTCGGTGTCGGCGCTCACGATCGAGGTCCTTCCCCTAAGTCGGTCACCCGACGACGGTGTAGCCGGCCTCGTCGATGGCCGCGCGCACCGCGTCGTCGCCGAATTCGCCGCCGCTGACCGTGACCGTCTTCGCGGAGAGGTCGACGTCGACCCCCGACACGCCGTCGACCTTGGTGACTTCGCCGGTGATGGCGTGCACGCAGTGGTCGCAGCTCATGCCTTCGACATTGAAGGTGCGGGTGGTCATGCGCGGGATCCTTTCGGGATGGTTATGAGCGGACGAGGCGGCGAACCGCGGCCGCCGCTTCGGTGATCTTCTCATTGGCCTGCGGCCCACCGGCGGCGATCGCCTCGTGCACGCAGTGATGGAGGTGATCCTCGAGCAGACTCAGCGCCACCGCCTCAAGTGCCTTGGTGGCAGCCGAAATCTGGGTGAGGACGTCGATGCAATACTCGTCGTTTTCGACCATGCGCTCGAGGCCGCGCACCTGGCCCTCGATGCGACGCAGCCGCTTGAGCAGCGCGTCCTTGTCTTCGCTGTAACCGACCACCAGGACCTCCTCGGCGAATACCATACCCTGGCAGGGTATCAGGTCAAGGTGACGAAGGTCCTGTGGCGGCGGACGGAAGGTCACGTCCCGGAGGGGCGCCGTCACATCTTTTCCTTCAGGCCCTTGTTGATCAGCCAGTTGTTGACCGGCAGCGCGGTGAAGAAGCCAAGGACCATGGCGAGTTGCATCATCATCCAGTACGTGGCAGTCGTCTTCGGCAGGCCAGGGGAGAAGATCAGCTTCTGGTAGATGGCCATGCCCGCGAACAGGCCGACCTGGAACGCCAGGATCGACAGCGTGTCGACCCTTATGGCGGTCCATATTCCTTCCATCGTGCCGATGTCCCGCATCGGCACGATGGTGAAGTACTGGAACGCGACGCCGAGCGTCCACGCCCACGCGAAGTCCATCGGGATGTCGGCCAGCAGGCTCTCGCCCGCAATCGCCAGGCCGAGCCCGGCCACCAGCCACTCGCCGGCGATGTCGCCGAGCGTGCAGCCGGCGCCACAGTGGCTCACCGCCTTGCTGAGGATGTTCCAGCGAGGCAGCTTTTCGGAGTCCGGCTCGCTCATCCGCTCGATCATCGGTATCGACGTGCGTCGTCCGTGTTTGACGTAGAACCACAGCGCCACCGGCCCCCAATACAGGGCGGTGATGGGGTAGACCAGATCCATGATCCACATCTTTTGCCGGTAACCGCGCCCGAAGATGTCGACGAGCATCACGAGCGCACTGGCGAAGGCGATGGACAGGGAAAACCAGCCGATCGCCTCGACCCACCCGGCCGGCTGCGCGTGTCGCCGCACTTCGACTCCTCCTGGTCGACCTCGCAAACGACCGGAGTACTGCCCGGTTCGCCGTCTGGTTAACGCCGAGGAGTGTTTCTTCGCTAGTGCTTGAGGAGTTCACTTCGAGCCCGGTAGTCGTCAACGTCGATCTCGCCGCGGGCGAAGCGCTCGTCAAGCAGCCGCTGCGCGCTCGCGTGGCCTTGCGGAACGGTGGGGCCTTCGCGGCGCAGGCTGCGGAACAACGCCACCCCGACGGCTATCAGCACGCCCCAGAACACGACCATCATCGAGCCCATCGCGATCCAGGCTCCCCAGCTGGCGTTTCCATAATGCCAACCCATCACGGCGCTGCTCCTTGTCTATCGATTGCGTTGCCTCATCCGAGATGCTTGCTGACTTGTGCGAGCAAGTCGGACGGCGCGAGGTACATCGACGGGTACTCGCCGTACCAGCGCTGGACGCCGTCCTTGTCGATGAGGACGAAGCTGTGGCCAGGCAGCCCCGCGTGCATGCCGTGGCCGATCGTCTTGTACGCAGTTGAGACGGCGCCGTCGTCAAGCAGAAATGGGGTCGTCACCCCGTAGGTGCGCATGTCGGAGGTGATCTGCGCGCGGGTGTTCATGACAATCGGCAGCACGGTGACGCCGGCGCGGTCGAATGCCGCCCGGTCCTTTTCGATGGCGCTCATCTGCTGCAGGCAAGAGCCGCAGCCGGCGCCCTCGGAAAAGTACAGGACCACCGTGTGTCCGCGGTACGCGGCGAGGTGGACCTGCTGCCCTGCGGTGTCGGTCAGCGTGAAGTCGGGCGCCACCCGTGTCGCTGACGACGACGTCGGCTTGGAGCTGAGCATCATCGCGGAAACCACCGCGGCCACCGCGATCGCGACCAGCGTGGCGACGGCGATGTTGCGGCGACGGACGCGTCGCGCCTGCCGGGTTTGCTGCTCGCGCAGCGCCGCGAGCGCCTCCCGGCGGTGTTCGTCGTGTCGTCGTGCGGTTCGGCTGGTCATCGGTGTTCCCTCATGCGTTGGTGGGTTCGTGGTGGTGGCAGGCCGGCTCATCGGCCGGGGTGGTGGCGGCGGTGTCGCGATTGCGATCGCGCAGCGTCGCGGCGCCACGATTGCGATCGCGCAGCGTCGCGGTGACAAACACCGCGGCGAAGGAAAGCACCGCGAGCCCGAGGACGACGTCGGGCACGTTCGCCGTCCAGTCGTCGACCTGGCGGAAGACTCGGGTCAAGAATCGGCCGATGGCGACCTGGAAACCAGGTCCGCCGGTCATTCGCTCCGCGTTCGCCAGGTAGATCACGAATCCACCCATCGCCGCGAACGCGACCGCGACGGCGATGTTGACGGTGTTGGTGAAAAGCGTCCAGCGACCGACCCGGACCCGGACCGGCCTCGCCCGCAGCCAGCGACGCTCGCCTAACCGGAACCGGTCCCACGCCAAGGCCATGACGAACAGCGGCACGGTCATGCCGAATACGTACGAAAGGCCGAGAAGCAAACCGCCTACCGGCGACCCCGACAGCGCTGAGAGCGTCATCACGCCGGCGAGCACTGGCGCGCAGCATGACGAGGCTATCCCGGAGAAAACGCCGAGGGCGAAGAAGCTCGCGGTGTCGCCGCGGCCGGTGTCAGGAGCGCGTAGGAACGACGGCAGCGACCACATTCGGCCCACGAGCGAAAATGCGGCGAGCGCCAGCATCAACGCGCCGCCCAGGAAATACAACAGCTGATGGTAGTTCGCGATGGTCGCGGCGACGAGGCTCATGCCCAAGGTGATCGGCACCAACACGAGCGCGAGCCCACCGGCGAACACAAAGGTCAAGGGGAGCAGCCGCCAACGACGGTTCTTCACGGCGACCGCCATGTAGGCGGGCGCGAGGAAAACGATGCAGCAGGGCGCGAACAGCGCGACGGACCCTGCGAAGAAGGCGGCGAGCAAGCTCCCCGACGTCAGCAGCGTTGAGCCCATCACGCCACCGACCCGACGGCGCGTCGCTCGAGCAGCCGCCGCAGCTTCTTCTGCGGCAACCGGCCGAAGGAGAAGAACACGCCGTCGACAAGCACCAGCGGGTACATCGGAGCTCGGTGCTCGCGAACCAGCCGCGCACCGGGCGCGGAAGACGCTGGCACCAGGTCGACACTGAGCGAGAACTCTGCGGCAAGGTCGGCCAGTGCGGCTTGTGCCTCGTCGCAGAAGTGGCACGCAGGCGAATGCACGAGCGTGATCAGCGCTGGGGCGTCCGGGTTCATGTGGGCTCCTGGCCGAGGCTCAAACTGCGGGTTTCTGTTGTCCAACCGTCGGCTCGCGCCATGGCGATTCACCCGCGCGTTCGATGAAGGTTTGTTGAAGTCGAGCTGGCCGGTACCGAAGCACGTCCAATTCGGGACCTTCGACTCAGCGCTTGGACGATGCTCAATCGGCACAGTTGACAACAGACGTTGAGTGAGGGAGCCAGATGGCAGCGGATGCCGCGCGGGTGCTTGTCGTCGACGACGAGGAGCCGTTGGCGACGCTGATCGCGGGCTACCTAGAGCGGGACGGTTTCGCGGCCACCGTCACGGTGAACGGCGCGGATGCGCTTCAACTCGCGCAGCAGGCGACGCCGGACGTCGTGGTGCTGGACCTCGGTTTGCCCGGCCTTGACGGCCTCGAGGTGTGCCGGCAGCTGCGCACTTTCACCGACTGCTATGTGTTGATGCTCACCGCACGCGCTGACGAGGTTGACAAGCTGATCGGCCTTTCGGTTGGCGCGGACGACTACATGACCAAGCCTTTCAGCCCACGGGAGCTGGTGGCTCGGGTGCGCGTTCTGCTACGCCGTCCGCGCGTTGAGGCAGACGTCGCCCCGTCCTTGCGGTTCGGACCGCTCGAACTTGATGTGGCGGGCCGCGAGATCCGGCTCGGAGGTGACGCCGTCGAGTTGACGCGCACCGAGTTCGACGTGTTGGCCGCGCTTGCGGCCCGGCCGAAAGCGGTGTTCACCCGCCGCCAGCTCATCGAGGCGGTGTGGGGACCGACCTGGGTTGGTGACGAGCATCTGGTCGACGTTCACGTCGGGCACCTGCGTCGCAAGCTGGGCGACGACGCGGAGTCGGGGCGGTTCATCCGGACTGTTCGCGGTGTCGGGTACCGGATGGGCGCGGGCTCGTGACCCGCGTTCACGGCGGGCTCGCAAGCCGGCTCTTCGTCGCGCAGACACTGATCGCTCTGGTCGGCGCGGCGACCTTGTGGCTGGTGGCGCTTGGGATCGGGCCTGGCATTTTCCACATGCACCTGCGCGAAGCGGTCGGGGCCGTCGACGCGACAACGAACCGCCACGTCGAGGAGGCGTACAACTCGGCCAGCGCGATCTCGATCACCGTGGCGCTGCTGTCATCGCTTGGCGCTGCGCTCGGGGTGTCGTGGTACGTCACCCGACGCATCGCCGCACCGGTGGGCGGCCTGGCGGCGGCGGCCCGAGATCTCGCGGCGGGCAGATACGCCACCGGGGTCAGCGACCCCGGCTTAGGCGGTGAGTTCGCGACGCTGACCGGTTCTTTCAACGCGATGGCCAGCCAACTGGCAAACGTCGAACAGACCCGGCGAAGGCTGCTCGCTGATCTCGCTCATGAGATGCGGACCCCCGTTTCGACCCTCGACGCCTACCTGGAGGGGCTCGAGGACGGCGTGGTCAGCGTCGACACCAAGACGTTGCGGATGTTGCGCAGCCAGACCGGTCGGCTGGCGCGGCTCGCCGATGACATCACCGCGGTCTCGCGCGCCGAAGAGCGTCAACTTGAGCTGAACTCGCGGGAGGTGGAGCCCGCCGAGTTGCTTGGCACGGCCGTTCGGGCCGTGGCCGGCCGTTTCGCCGAGCGCGGCGTCACCCTTGTCGCGGACATCGCACCGCGACTGCCCACGGTGAGCGTGGATCCCGACCGGATCGGCCAGGTGCTCGGCAACCTGTTGGACAACGCGCTCAGGCACACCCCGACCGGAGGGCGAGTCAGCGTGGCCGCGCGCGCCGTGGAGTCCGGCGCCGCGGTCGAGTTCTTGGTCACCGACACTGGCGACGGCATCCCGGTCGAGTCGCTGCCGCACCTGTTCGAGCGGTTCTATCGGGTCGACCGGGCGCGTGACCGCGCGCACGGTGGATCTGGGATTGGGCTCGCGATCGTGAAGGCACTTGTCGAGGCTCACGGCGGCTGGGTGCGTGTGCACAGCAACGGGCTGGGCTGCGGAGCCACATTCGCATTCGCGATCCCGGCGCGCTGAGCGTGCGCTCGCCGATGGCCGAGTTCATCCGGCTCGATCTCTTCGGCGGCCGGGTGCTCGGCGAGCAGATCGGGCGGTTCCTCCCGGCGCCGGCCCGCGGGGAACATCCGCCGCACTCCCCAAAAGACGATCGCGAGCAGGCCAGCCCACATGCCGACCATCAACAGCAGGCCAACCCATCCGGAGCCGCCGCAATAGCCGGTGAACCACATCGGCGCACCTCCCTTGCCCGGTTGCTGTTGGGCGTTGCTCGCCACGTTGGGGGCTGGGTGTGGAGAAGCCGCCACGCGTGCGATGAAGGTTCGCTGAAGATCGCAGACGCCTGAGCGCCGCGCGGAGGGGCTGAGAGATCTTGGAAATGCGTGCGGGGTCACGCATGCGGCAATCTATGAAATATCGGGACTTTCGGCCCTGTCGCACACCGGCGTCGCGACTGACGATGAAGCTGGCTCGCGAGGTAAGCGAGGGAGCTGCGCCAGGTAAAACTGGACCGCTGAGAGGCCAACCGACCAGATCGGAAGGCGACCCCCAGCCACCTGACCCGGACAATGCCGGCGAAGGGAAATTACCCCGCGAGTCCTTTGTGCGCCCGGCGGCTTCGGGTCAGGACGTGCCCCGAGATCAGGCCGCCGCGGATGCCTAGAGACGCGACGTGCGATCGGGCCTGCCGAGCCGCCCGGCGAGCAGGGCGACGCCGCCGGCACCGGCGGCAAGCGGCGCCACCGTGCGCGCGACGCGGCGTCCCCATGAGGGCGACGGCTTCTTGCCGTGGTAGCCGTCTTCCGGCAGGCCTGGGGCGGCGTCGACGGACCATGTCTCGCGCGCCATCGTCATCACTTGCGCGAGATGCAACGCGCGCCGCCGTGAGCGCGACGCGTCTTGGATCTGGGTCTTGCACGAGAACCCGTTCGCCACCACGACGGTGTCGGCCGGGGCCTCCCGGACGGCGGGCAACAGCTTTTGCTCACCGCAATCGACCGAGATCTGCCACTTTCCGCTCTCAAAGCCCCACGAGCCGGCGAGCCCACAGCAGCCGCCGCTCAGCGGCTCGACGTCCAAGCCCATCTTTTCCAGCACGCGCTGTTCCGGCTCGATGCCGCCGGTGGCCCGGTGGTGGCAATGCCCCCACAGCAGCGCCTTTCCGTGCAACTTCGGCGGCTCGATGCCGAACTTGTCGAAGAACTCTCCGAAGTGGCAAGCGTTTTGGGTCAGTCGCTTGGCATCGTCGTCGTGCGGGAGCATCCGCTTGATCTCGTCCTTGAACACGGCGAGGCAGCTTGGCTCCATGCCGACGATCGGGACGCCGGCGCGCGCATATGGCCGCAGCTGATCGAGCACGTTACGCAGGTAGCGCTCCGCCACGTCGAGGAACCCGTAGTCGTAGAGCGGTCGTCCGCAGCAGATGTGCTGCTCGGGCATGATGACCCGCCAGCCGGCCGCCTCGATCGCCTCGACGCACGCGACACCGACGTCGGTGTGCAGGTAGTTGTTGAACGTGTCGGGAAAGAGGACGACCGGACGCCCGTTGGGGTTGTGCGTCCCGCGCCGTTTGAACCACTCCTGCAAGTTCATCGGCGCGAACTCCGGCAGCGGCCTGCGCTGGTCGACGCCGGCGGCGAGCTTGGCCAACAAAGACAGGCCCGGCGTCTGCGTCGCGAAGTTGACCAGCTCTGGGAAACGCGTCGCCACCCGAGCCACTTGATCGATGAAGCCGAACGCGTACGCGTAGCGCGGACGCCACCGTCGCCATGACCGGTAGTGGTGGTGTAGGAATTCCGCTTTATACGTCGGCATGTCGACGTTGACGGGGCAGTCGTTGGTGCAGCCCTTGCAGGCCAGGCACAGGTCAAGCGCGTCGGCGACCTCTGTGGACTGCCAGCCGTCAGTGATGACCTCGCCGAGCAGCATCTCAAAGAGCAGCCGCGCCCGGCCGCGCGTGCTGTGCTTCTCCTCACGGGTGACGTGGTAGCTCGGGCACATCGTCTGTTCTGCTTGCGGAACGCGGCATTTGCCCACGCCGACGCAGCGCAACGCGGTGTGCGCGAAGTCCTCCTTGTCCTCCGGGTAGGCGAACCGCGTCTTCGGGCGCGGCGGGTTGTAGTCGACGCCGAGCTTGAGATTCTCGTCGAATCGGTATGGGTCGATGACTTTCCCTGGGTTCATCTTCCAGTCGGGGTCCCAGATCCGCTTGAACTCGCGCATGGCGTCGATGAGTCGCTCGCCGTACTGCTTGCTCAGCAGTTCGGCGCGTTGCTGGCCGTCACCGTGCTCCCCGGAGATCGAACCGCCGTACGACACGACGAGGTCGGCAGCTTCCTCCATGAACGCGCGATACGTCTTGAGCCCCTTCGGTGTGCGGAGGTCGAAGCTGATCCGCGAGTGCACGCATCCTTGACCGAGGTGGCCGTACAGTGCGCCAGTCAGCCCGTGTTTGCGGTACAGCTCCTCCAGGTCGGCGAGGTATTCGCCGATGCGGGCGGGCGGGACGGCGGAGTCCTCCCAGCCCGGCCAGTGGTCGAGTCCGTCCGGGGGGAACGCGGTGGCGCTGAGTCCGGCCTCCCGCAGCTCCCAGAGGTCCTCGCTGTTACCACCGTCCTGGCGGCTGGTCATCACGACCATGCGATCAGGCTCGTAGCCTTTCGCCTTCTCGAGCCATTCGACGAACTCGCGAGCGGTGCGCTGAGAGTCCTCCGGCCGGTCGGCGCCGAACTGCACCATGAGCCAGGCGCCTTCCTCCTCGTCGTTGCGCGGCAACTCCTTGATGTCTTTGATGTGCACCTGCTTGGCCTGCTGGTCGTAGATCAGTCGGTGGTCGATCGCCTCGAGCCCGATTGGCTTCCACCGATCGATGATCTCCACGACGTGTGACCCGGCTTGCGCCGCGGTCGGGTAGTAAACCGTGACGAGGGTGCGGTCGAACAGCGCGGGAGTGAGCAGCAGAGTCGCCTGCAAGACGGTGACGCACGTGCTCTCTGTGCCGACGAGCGCCCGCGCCACGTTGAATCCCTTCTCCGGCAGCAACTCGTCGAGGTTGTAACCGGAGACCCGGCGCGGCAGCTCGTCCACCGACGGAAAGCCGGCCCGGATGTCGTCGATGTAGCGGTCGCGCAGCTCCCGCAGCTGCCGATAGATCTCGCCCTTCGGCCCGCCGGCGGCGATGATCTCGTCGAGGCGCGCCTCCTCGTTGACACCGACCCAGAACCGATCGCCGCGATACGTCACGATCTCCAGCGCGTGAGTGTTGTCGGAGGTGCGCGGCCCCGGTCCGTACAGCTGCGACTGCACGGAATGCACACCGCACGAGTTGTTGCCGACGTTGCCACCGATCGTGCAACGCGAATGCGATGACGGGTCGGGGCCGAACACCAGCCCCTGCTCGCCGGTGCGCACATTGACCTGCTCGTTGATGGCGCCCGTCTCGACCGTCACCCGAGCGTTCTTGACGTCAGGCTCGCCGATCTTCGTGAGGTACTTCGAGTTGTCGATGACGACGGCGACGTTCACGGTCTCGCCGGACAAGCTGGTGCCGCCGCCGCGGTTCACGATCGGCGCGCCGAATTGAGCGCAGATCCGATGCGTCGCCACCACGTCGTCCAGGTTCTTTGGGATCACCACGCCGATCGGCACCTGTCGGAAGTTCGAGGCGTCGTTGGCGTACATCGCCTTGGTGGCCGGGTCGAACCGCACCTCGCCGCTGACGGCTTTCCTCAGCGCGCGGCGGAGTCGCATGGCGTCGATCGCGATGGTGCTGTGCACGCCGCCAGGGATGAGCGGGTCGGTCTTGGCTGGGACGTTGATCACCGCGGTCATAACTCGGCTCTTCCCACGACATTGAGTCTCTGAACCGAGGGATGTTCGTCCGCCGCCGCATCGGGCATGACAGCAACATCGACCGATGACGGAGGAGGCGAGATGCCGGACGTCGCCCTGTTCATGCTGGAGCGGCTGCGCGAGTGGGGGATCCACCGCATCTACGGATATCCCGGCGATGGGATCAACGCGTTCTTAGGCGCGTTCGAGCACGTCGGTGACGACCCGCAGTTCATCCAGACCCGGCACGAGGAAATGGCCGCCTTCATGGCGTGCGCCCACGCCAAATTCACCGGCGAGATCGGCGCTTGCATCGCGACCTCGGGCCCCGGCGCGATCCACCTGGCCAACGGGTTGTACGACGCGAAGCTCGATCACCAACCGGTGTTGGCGATCGTCGGCCAGCAAAAGCGGCAATCCGTCGGCGCGCACTACCAGCAGGAGATCGACCTGCAGTCGTTCTTCAAGGACGTCGCGGGGTTTGTGTCCACCGTGATGGACCAGCACTCGGGTCGGCACGTCCTCGATCGGGCGGTCAAGTCGGCGCTGACCGAACGCCGGCCCGCGGTGGTCATCGTGCCCGACGACGTCGCCGAAGCGGATTACGCGCCGCCGCCGCGAGCGCACGGCTCGGTGTTCACCAGCGCGACGTGGAGCCAGCCCCACATGGTGCCGCACGAGTCGCTGCTGCGGCAGGCGGCCGACATCCTCAACGCGGGCGAGAAGGTCGCGATCCTGATCGGACAAGGTGCCCGCCGGGCCTCCAACGAGGTGCTCGAGGTCGCTGACATCCTCGGCGCGGGCATCGCGAAGGCGCTGCTTGGCAAGGACGCCGTTCCCGACGACCTGCCCATCGTCACCGGGTCGATCGGCCTGCTAGGCACCGAGCCCAGCCACAAGATGGTGATGGGCTGCGACACCCTGCTCATGATCGGCACGTCGTTCCCCTATGCGGAGTGGCTGCCGAAGGAGGGGCAGGCCAAGTGCGTCGAGATCGACATCGACGGCTCGATGATCGGAATTCGCTACCCGAACGACGTCTCCCTGGTGGGCGACTCGAAAGACACTTTGCGCGCCCTGCTGCCGATGCTGAAGCGCAAGGAGAACCGCAAGTGGCAGGACTTCATCAAGGATGAGGTGGCCGCGTGGTGGCGCGTGCTGGAGGACCGGGCGCACCAAGACGGTGACCCGATCAACCCCCAGCTGGTCTTCTGGGAGTTGAACCAGCGGCTGCCCGAAGGCCTCATCACGACGTCCGACTCCGGCTCGGCGACCAACTGGTGGGCGCGGCAGATCGCGATCCGCAAGGGCATGCGCGCCTCACTGTCCGGCACGCTGGCGACGATGGTGCCGGGTGTGCCTTACGCGATCGGCGCGAAGTTCGCCTACCCGGACCGGCCGGTCATCGCGTTCACCGGCGACGGCGCGTTCGAGATGCTCGGCATGAACGAGCTGCTCACTGTGAAGCGATACATGGAGCAGCTGTGCGGTCAAAACCCGACGCTCATCTTCGCGGTGTTGGTCAACGAGGACTTGAACCAGGTCTCGTACGAGCAGCGCGCGCTGTCCGGCGACCCGAAGAACCCGAAAACGCAGACCGTGCCGTACGTGCCCGCGGCGGAGTTCGCCCGGCTGCTCGGTCTCGAGGGCATCAAGGTCGAGAAGCCGGCGGACGTCGGCCCGGCGTGGGATCGCGCGCTCGCGTCCGACCGGCCGGTGTTGATTGAGTTCCTGACCGACCCGCAGATCCCGCCGCTGCCGCCGCACGTGAAGGTCGACCAACTGAAGAAGACCGCCAAGGGCCTCTTGCACGGCGACGAGGACGCGCGCGGCATCGCGGTCAAGGGCTTCAAGGGCAAGATGGCCGAGCTGCGCGAGCACCTGCCCGGCGCGGGGAGTTGACGATGGGCGCTTCGGCGGTCATCGACTCGATCGACGTCAGCGCCTACACCATCCCGACCGAGCGGCCCGAAGCCGACGGCACGCTGCAGTGGGACTCGACGACGATGGTGCTTGTCGAGGCGCGTTGCGGCGACGTCAGCGGAATCGGCTACTCGTACACCCATGCGGCCGCCGCCGATGTCGTCAGCGGCAAGCTGGTGGAGGTCGTCCACGGCATGGACGTCATGGCGGTGGGAGCCGCGTGGGCCGCGATGTGGCAGGCCGTCCGCAACTTCGGGCAGACCGGACTGGTGTCGATGGCGGTCTCTGCCGTCGACATCGCGCTGTGGGACCTCAAGGCGCGGGTGCTCGACAAACCGCTGATCGACGTGATCGACGCGGTGCACGACTCGACACCGATCTACGGCAGCGGTGGGTTCTGCAACTACACCGACGCGGAGCTCGCCGATCAGTTGTCGGGCTGGGTGGAGGCGGGCATCCCGCGGGTCAAGATGAAGGTCGCCCGCGACCCGCGTCGCGACCACGAACGGCTCGCGGTGGCCCGCAAGGCGGTGGGCGACGACGTCGAGTTGTTCGTCGACGCGAACGGCGCCTACAGCCGAGCCGAGGCGCTTCGATGGGCGAGCATCTTCGCGGGATGGAATGTGCGTTGGTACGAGGAGCCGGTGAGCTCGGACGACCTCGAGGGTTTGCGCCTGCTGCGCGAGCGCGTCCCCGGCGGCGTGGAGGTCGCCGCAGGGGAGTATGGCTGGAACCTGCCGTACTACCAGCGGATGCTGGACGCCGGCGCGGTCGATTGCTTGCAAGCGGACGTCACGCGCTGTGGCGGAATCAGCGGGTTGCGTCGCGTCGGGGCGTTGTGCGACGCGCGGTCGATCGACCTTTCAGCGCACTGCGCGCCGCAGGTGAGCGCGCAGGCGTGCACGGCGCTGTGGCGGCTTCGCCACCTGGAGTACTTTCACGACCACAATCGCATCGAGCACCTCGCGTTCGAAGGTTGTCTCGAGCCGCAGCCCGGTGGCGTGTTGAAACCTGACCGTTCGCGCCCGGGCATGGGCCTGGCCGTCAAACGCGCCGACATCGAGCGATGGCGGGTGCGCTGAGCAAGTTCGCCGCGCCGCCCGATCGGGTCGGCGGCTATTTGCCGCTGCGCGGCTACGCGCTGGTCGGGGACAGCCGCACCTGCGCGTTGTCGTCGTCCGATGGGTCGATCGACTGGTGGAGCGTGCCGACGATGGCCTCGCCGCCCGTGTTCGGGCGGCTGCTGGATTCCCAACGCGGCGGGCACTTCGCGATCCGACCAGCCGGGCAGTTCGAGGTCGCCCGCAGGTATGCGGACGACGAGGCGTCGCCCGAAACCGTGTTCCGCACATCGTCTGGTGTGGTGCGGGTGATCGACACGATCGTGGAGCTCGACGCCACGGCGCCGCAGGCGGCCCTGGTGCGCCGGGTGATCGGCGTCGAGGGCGAGGTCGCGATGAACTGGGACGTCGTGGTCGGCGACAGATTCGCGGACGACGAGGTGAGCGCGCAGGCGCGCTCGCTGGACGGCGTCGGATGGGTCGTCGCCGGCGACGTGCGGTTGGCCGTGGTGACGAGCAACGCGGGGGTTATGACCGCCGCCGACCAGGGGTTCGCCGGCGTGTTCGATTGCCGCGCCGGGGAGGAAGCGCTAGTTGCCGTCGTGTCGGCCGAGCAGTGGGCGCCGACCCTCGACGTGGTCGCGAACCGGGTGCGCGAGGGCGGACGCGCGTGGGCGAGTTGGTCCCGCGGTGTTCGATACCGCGGCCCGTGGTCGGACGCCGTGCGACGAAGCGCTGTCGTGCTCAAACAGTTGACCTACCAGCCGACCGGTGCGTTGCAGGCCGCCGCGACGACTTCGTTGCCCGAGTGTCTGGGCGCCGACCTCAACTACGACTACCGGTTCACTTGGGTGCGTGACACCGGCTTCGCCATAGACGCCATGACGACGATCGGGATGGACGTCGAGGTGGCGGCGGTGCTGCGTTGCTTGCTTGACGAAGTGCGGGTGACGGCGCCCGAAGTCAAGGTGCTGTACACCATCGAGGGAGCGACGGTCGACGGCCGCGACTCGGAGGCGCCCGGCTGGGAGGGTTATCGAGGATCGAAACCGGTGCGGGTCGGCAACGAGGCGGCGAACCAACGCCAGCTTGGAGTGGCAGGCGACCTCATCGACGCGGTTTGGCGCTACGTCCGGCACGGCAACACGCTCGAAGCCGACGACGCGGCGATGATCGCGGACATCGCCGACGAGACATGCGGGCAGTGGGCCAAGGACGACTCCGGCATCTGGGAGCTCGACGAGCATCGCCCGTACACCGTGTCGAAGATGGCGTGCTGGACGGCGCTGGACCGCGCGACGAAGCTGGCGCGCGACGGCCACCTGCCCGCCGACCGGGCGGACCAATGGCAGCAGACGGCGGCCGAGATCCGCCGGTACGTCAACGAAAGTTGTTGGTCGGAGGCGAAGCGCAGCTACACCATGTTCGCCGGTGGCGACCTACTCGACTGCAGCGTGCTGCTCGCCGCCCGCACCGGATTTTGCGAGCTGGACGTCGCGCGGTTGTCATCCACCGCCGACGCCGTCCGGCGCGAGCTGGCCGCGGGCGGTCCGCTGCTGTACCGCTACAGCGGCGTCCAAGGCGACGAGGGCGCGTTCGTGGCGTGCAGCTTCTGGCTCGTTGAGGCGTTGGCGCACCTGGGTCGGGTGGCGGAGGCCCGGGAGGTGATGGACGGCATGGTCGCGCTTGCCAACGACGTCGGCCTGTACAGCGAGCAGATCGACCCGACGACCTTGGAGTTCCTGGGCAATCTGCCGCAGGCGCTGTCGCACCTGGCCTTGATCGGCGCCGCGTCAGCCGTCGCCGCCGCGGAGCAGCGACGAGACGCCGCCGACGCGCTCCGGCCGTCGCGGCGTGGTTGAGTCGCGCACGATCAGCTCGACCGGTAGCCGGATCGCGGGCGGCGGCGCGTCACGCAAGACCATGGCGGTGACGGCTCGCCCCGCCGTCTCACCGATCAACGCGCCGTCTTGGCGAAGCGTCGTCAATGAGGGTCGGCACCATCTGGCGAACGGATTGTCGTCGAAACCGACCACGGCGACCTCGTCGGGCACCTGCACACCCTGTTCTTGCAGCGCCTGCAGCGCACCGAGCGCCATCATGTCGCTGCTCGCGAACACCGCGTCGGGCGGCTCCCGCTTCGACAACAGGCGACGCATCGCCTCGTAACCGCTTTGGTGGTAGAAGTCGCCGCGCTGCTCGAAGTCGGCGGCGATCGCCATCCCCCAGTCCCGCATCGCGGCGCGAAATCCGGCGAGGCGCTCTTGCGCCGGCCACGTGTTGGCCAGCCCGTTGATGATCGCGATGCGGCGGCGACCCAGCGCGTGGAAATGGGCGACCGCCTGCACGGCGCCGTCCACGTTGTCGGAGGTCACATAACCGGCGCGTGGGCCTTCGATGCGCGCGTCGATCGCGACCGCGGGTAGCTGCTCGGCGACCAACTGGTCGACGTCTGGGTCGCCGGCGGAGACCCCCATCATCACGACCGCGTCGGCTGAGAAGTAGTGCGCGCGCTTGCGAAAGCCGCCGGTCTGGTCCTTGGTGAGGAGCAGGAGGTCGTATCCGTCAGCGTTGAGTGCCCGCTTCAGGCCGTCGAGCACGCTTTGGAAGAACGGCTGCTGAAACGGCTCCGCGGTGCCGTTGTCGAACACCGCGGCGACCAATCCCGACTGACGCCGGCGCACCGTGCGCGCCGCGCCGTTCGGCGTGTACTTGAGCTCTTCGACCACCGCCAGCACGCGATCACGGGTCTCGTCGCTGACCCCCGCCGAGCCGTTGATGACCCGCGAGACCGTCGACTTCCCGACGCCGCTGAGCCGGGCGATCTCGTGGAGGGTGGTCACATCCGGGAGGCTAATGGCACGCCGGGTTCGCCTCAATCCGCGGCTCCCGAGGAGCGATGAAGGCGACGTGGCAAGCGTCGCCGCATTTCCCTTTCAGCCGGGGCATTTCCGGCATCGACTGTGCGACTTGCGGGCTGCCGGATAACCTCGTTCGAATGGACGCCGTCGCATGGGCCGAGATAGTCAGCCCCGCCGTTTCCGCGGCCGCCGTCATCGCGGTGCTCGGATGGGTGGCCGCTGATCGACGACGGTCCGAGCGCCGGGCCGCCCGCGATCGTTGGGAAATCGCCCGCATCACCGAGGATGACCGTCGGTATGCGGAGCTGGCGGCGAATCGGCGACAGCAGCAGGAGCTCATTTTCCGAGTGGCGCTCGCCTTCGAGCGGCACCAAGCCGGCGACCACCTGGCGCTCGCGGAGTGCCGCACTTTCTTGCTGGCGGTGGGCGACCGGCTGCCGGTCACGCGCGCGCTGTACCTGGGCACGACCGCGTGGCAGCCGGACGACGGCGTGCGCATCGACGCGTTCTCGCGGATGCACGACCTTCCGGTTGGGCCGCTCCTGGCGCGGCGCGAGTTGCAGCACGAGCTGCAAGGGGTCAACGTGACGATCGACCTGCGCGACGGTCAGCCGGCGGGGTGGAAGCTGACCAGCGCGCAGATCGCGAGCGATCGGGGCATCAGCGCCGGCGACTATCGCGAGCTGCGGCTGCGGCTTCGTCGGATGCCGAAGCACGCGCGGATCTAGCCGAAGCGCCTTTGACATGATGCGGTGATGCCAACCGCTGACACTCATGAGCTCTGCGTCGTCGACGTGGCGGACCTCACGCCGCTGATGAGGCGCGTGACGCTGGCTGGCGAGAGCCTGACGTCGTTCGCGTGCGTGCCTGGCCAGGACGTGGTCTTGCACCTCACCGACGAGACGGGCAACGGCGTGCGGCGCCGTTACACCGTGCGCGAACTCGACAGCGCCGGAGGTCGCCTCAGCCTCGACTTCGTCCTACACGGCCATGGACCAGGTGCCCGATGGGCGCAACGCGTCGAGGTCGGCGCGACGCTGCCGGTGTTCGGCCCGCGTGGCAAGGTGGCGATGTCAGCTGCCGGATGGCAGCTGTATCTCGGTGATGAGTCCGCGCTGCCGGCCATCGCGGAGATGGCGGCCGCGCTCCCGCCGTCGTGCTCGGGTGTCGCGGTCATCGAGGTGAGCGACGCGAACGAGCGGCAACCGATTCCGGGGCCGTTGGATGTCCGATGGGTGTTTCGCGACGGCGTCCCCGCCGGCACAGCGTCGTTGCTCGACGAGTCCTTACGTGCGGTCACGATTCCGGACGCCGACCGGCACGCGTTCGTGTTCGGCGAGAGCCGCGTCGTGCGGCGGCTGCGAGACGAACTGCGGGCGCGTGGGCTTGGCGCCTCCGAGGTGACCGCGAAGGGGTACTGGAACGTCGGCCGGGCGATGCGTGAGTGACACGAGGCGTGACTGAACCGGGCCTTGAGGGGCAAGATGTCGGCATGTCACTTGATCGCGCGCTTGCTCCGGATCCGTTCGACATCTTGCCCGCGAAGCCGTCGTTCACCCTTGAAAGCGAGGACGTCGCAGATGGCCAGCCGATGGCGAAGACCTTCGTCGCGAGCGACCTTGGGGGCGGTAACCAAAGCCCGCACCTGCGGTGGTCCGGATTTCCGGCCGAGACCAAGGCGTTCGTGGTCACCTGTTATGACCCCGACGCCCCGACGATGAGCGGGTTCTGGCACTGGCTGCTGGTCGACCTGCCACCGACGGTCACCGAATTGCCGCGCGGTTACGGCGCAGGCGACGATCTGCCGCCTGGAGCTTTTCACGTTGGCAACGACACGGGTCAGAAGGCGTACACCGGGCCATTCCCTCCCCAAGGTGACCGACCGCACCGATACGTTTACACAGTGCACGCCATCGACGTCGAGAAGCTGGGCGTCGATGACTCGGTGCGCGCCGCGGTCGTGGGCTTCAACCTCGCGTTCCACACCTTGGCCAGGGCTGTGTTGCGGCCGACCTTCCAGGTGTTGTGAAGCTCACTCACCGAATACAAGGCGGTTGTCCCAGTTTGGACAGTAACCCCTTGGTGAGTTCATCCGTATCCCCGGCCTGCGACGTGTCGATAGCGCATATCGTCAGAAGACAAGCGTCGACAAGGGTGATCCGGTAGGGGGTTTGGGTGGTGGGTCGCAAGCGGGCCACGGCAACCCACCTCGACCACCGAACCGGTCTGCAGGCCAACCTTGTCGGCGATGGTGAGCTGTCGAGGACGAGGGCCGCCGCGCTGGTGCTGCACGGCGGGAAAGAGACGAGCGACTCGCCGGTCGCCGCGCGCCAACTCGCGGTCTTGCGCATGGTTCCGCTGGCGCGGCACCTGGTCGCCGTCGGCGCCGAGCGTGGCCTCGCCGTGTGGCGGCTGCGGTTTCGCTACCGTGGGTGGAACGAGGATTCGGCGCATCCCATGGAAGACCTTGAGTGGGCGCTGCGGCAGATGAGGTTGCGGCACGGCGGCGTTCCGGTCGTGATCGTCGGGCACTCGATGGGCGGGCGCGCGGCGTTGCGAGGCGCCGGCGCTGACGGTGTCGCCGGGGTCGTCGGACTCGCGCCGTGGGTGCCCGAAGGTGAGCCGCGTGAGCAACTGTCCGGACGACGGGTGCTCGTGGTGCACGGCGCGCGTGACCGCATCACGTCGGCGCAGCGGTCGCGCGAGTTTGTGGCGGCGATCCGCCCAATCGCTGAAGAGGCCATCTATGTAGGCCTGCGCGGTTCCGGTCACGCGATGCTGCAACGCACGCAGCTGTGGAATCGGCTGACCTCGGATTTCGTCCTGCACGCGGGCCTCGGCCACGGGTTGCGCGCGCCGCTGTCCCAGGCGCTCGCGACCGGGGACATGATGATCTGAGCCGACGCGCAAGTGGCGGGCTCCGGACCGCCGGAACCCGCCACCACTGACACGCTGTCAGCTCGCGGTCGCCGCTTTCTTCGCGGCGCGCGGACGACCGGCGCTCTTGCGCGCGGTGGTCTTGCGCGCCGTCGTCTTGCGGGCCGTCGTCTTGCGGGCGGTAGTCTTCTTCGCCGCCGTCTTCCGACCAGTTGTCTTGCGCGCGGTGGTCTTGCGCGCGGTGGTCTTCTTCGCCGTCGTCTTGCGGGCCGTCGTCTTCTTCGCCGCCGTCTTGCGCGCGGTGGTCTTGCGCGCGGTGGTCTTGCGCGTTGTGGCCTTCTTCGCCGCCGTCTTCCGACCGGTCGTCTTCTTGGCGGCAGCCTTGCGGGTGGTCTTCTTCGCGGTGCTCTTGCGGGCGGTGGTCTTCTTCGCCGCGGTCTTCCGACCGGTCGTCTTCTTGGCGGCGGCCTTGCGGGTGGCCTTCTTGGCCGTCCGCTTGGTCGCGGTCGCCGATGTGCGATCGTCGACTTCCGCGTTGGCGACGGTGCGTTGCACAGCCGCGAGCGCGAGTTTCGCCGCACGCAGGTTCGGATGATCGGACGACTCAAGCAGTTGCTGGCCGGTTGCGCTCTCGAGCGTGAACTTGTACTTGCCCGACCGGCCCTTCTTCAGCACGAACTTTGCCGGCACACATGCCTCCTCGGCAGCTGGGTCCGGTCATTACGTCCGGACACTTCGACTACTACGATGACACTGAGCACGCGCGGAAGCGAGTAACCATGCCGCGTTGTTTCGACGCGATTTTGGCGTCACTCTTCGCTCCCGACAGCGTGTCGCGACACGTAATGCGTGAAGATGTTCCCCATGAGCGGGCTTGTTGAACACATCTTGCGGCTTCCACCGTGGCTCGCATTGCTCATCGTGTTCGCGATGCCCGCACTTGAGGCTTCGGTGTTTCTCGGTTTCATCTTCCCTGGCGAAATCGCGTGCTTGCTCGGCGGAGTGCTCGCGTTTGAGAGCAAGTTGCAGTTGTGGCTCGTCATCGTCGTTGCGATTGCGGGCGCCGTGATCGGTGACACAGTCGGTTACTTCGTCGGAGCCCGGTTCGGGGACGTGCTGCTCAACAAACTGCCCGAGCGTATTGTTAAGCCGGAGCATGTGGAGCGAACGAAGGAGCTCATTCGCCGCTTCGGCGGGCGCGCGGTGTTCATCGGCCGGTTCACGGCCGCGTTACGCGCGCTCGTTCCCGGTTTTGCGGGTGTCTCTCGGATGCGCTATCGAAGCTTCCTCGTGTGGAACCTCGCCGGTGGTGCGCTTTGGGCGTCCGGCGTGGTGGTGGCGGGCTACCTGGCGGGTAACGCGTGGCGCAAGGTGAATTCCACGCTCAGCATCGTGAGCTACTGCATCCTCGGCGTCGTCGTCATCGGACTGGCCGCGATGTGGATCGCGCGCAGGCGCCGTCGCAGGCGTGCCACGGGCGACTAGCGTCGGATCAGTCGTGATCGGCGACGGCGTCAAGGAGTCGTGCAAGCCTCGACCGTAGCCCGCCCAACAACGACTTGGGCAGCTCCTCGCTTTCCCCGGCGGCGGCGCTCACCAAGTGCGTCACCAGCTCGAACTCTGGGACGACGAGCCCTTCTCCAGCCGATGTCGGCACCACGAGCGACTCGTGCGCGATCGACTGCAAGTCGCTGTCACCGGTGTCCATAGCGAACACCGTCGCACCGGCTTTGCGCGCGTCCGCGACGCGCTCAAGTAGCGGCGCCGTGGGATTTTCCGGCGCCACAACGAACACCGTCTCGTTGCGACGCACTTTCTCCAGCCGCTCGACGCCGATCGACAAGTGCGCGGGCGCGTTCGGCGGGGGCGACCAACGAATCAAGGTAGGCGTGAGATTGGGTTGATGCGACCACCTCGCCTCGTCGTCCAAATGCGCGGCGAAATGCCAAGGATCCTCGGTCGGCGTGCCGACCACGAGCAGCCCGCCCCTGTCATGCGGCGCGCGGCGCAACGCGCGGCCGAGCGAGCTGGTGCGCTCGACCCAGGTCGTGCCGGCGAGCACGTCACGCAGGGCCAGCACGCGGGCCTTATCCACCGTAGGAGTGCTCGTCGTCTGGGTATCGGCCGGCGACGACGTCGTCGGCGTAACGGCGGGCGGCGTCGAGGAGGGCGCCGCGCAGGTCGGCGTAGCGCTTCACAAACTTCGGCTGCCGACCGGCGCTAAGGCCGGCCAGGTCGGTCCAGACCAACACTTGCGCGTCGCAGTGAACGCCAGCCCCGATGCCGATGGTGGGGATGCGCAGCTCCGCGGTCACTCGGGCCGCCAGTTGCGCGGGCACCATCTCGAGCACGATCGCGAACGCGCCGGCGTCTTGCAACGCGTGCGCGTCTTTGAGCACGCGGTCGGCGTCGTCACCACGGCCCTGTACGCGGTACCCGCCCAAGCCGTGGACGCTTTGCGGCGTGAAACCGATGTGCGCCATCACTGGAACGCCGGCTTCCACGACCGTGCGCACGTGTTCGGCGACCCGCGTTCCACCTTCGAACTTCACCGCCTGCGCGCCCGCCTCTTTCATGAACCGCACTGAGGCGTCGAGCGCGTGTTGGGGCGAGGCCTGATAAGAGCCGAATGGCAGGTCGGCGACCACCATCGCGCGCGACGTGCCGCGAACCACCGCGCGCACCAGCGGCAGCAGCTCGTCGATTGTCACCGCCAACGTGTCGGGATATCCGAGCACGGTGTTGGCGGCGGAGTCGCCGACCAGCAAGATGTCGACGCCCGCTTCTTCGAAAATGCCGGCGCTTAATGTGTCGTACGACGTCAGCATCGCGAAACGCTGGCCGGCGGCCTTGCGCTGCTGCAGATCGTGAATGGTGATTCTGCGGGGGACGGCGGTATTGGTCGCGCTCATCGTGGCCTCCATGCCTCGAGTCGCCGGTCGGCGTACCCGGGCACGTCCATCCTCCCACCGCGCGCCAGCCCGGGTGGCTTCGCGGGACGCGACGCGCCGTCGGCTGGAAGGGCCGCCCGCGCGTGGCGTGGCCAAGCCGACGATCTACCGGCGGGCGCGGCCGCGGCCGATTAGCCTTCCCGCCAGCGGTTGGTGATAGGCAGCCGGCGGTCGCGGCCGAAGTTGCGCACGCTGATTTTTGGTCCCGGAGGGTACTGACGGCGCTTGTACTCCGCGGTGTTCACCAGCCGCACGACCTTGTCGACCACCGCGGGATCATGCCCGGCCTCGAGCAGCGACCGCCGGCTGACGTCGCGTTCGACGTAGGCGTCGAGGATCTGGTCGAGTTCGCTGTAGTCGGGCAAGGAGTCGCTGTCGAGTTGGCCGGGCCGCAACTCCGCGGACGGCGGCTTCTCGATCGAGGATTGCGGGATCGGGGGGGTTAGTCCGCGCGACTCGGCCTGCGCGTTTCGCCAGCGCGCGAGTTGCCACACCAAAGACTTGGGCACGTCTTTGATGGGCGCGAACCCACCGGCGGAGTCGCCGTACAACGTCGAGTAACCGGTGGCCAGCTCGCTCTTGTTTCCGGTGGTGAGCACCAGCTGACCGTGCTCGTTCGACAGCGACATCAGCATCGTCCCGCGCACCCGCGCTTGCAGGTTCTCGGCGGCCAACCCGTGCAAATCAAGCTGTTTCTCGAATGCGTCGACGACGTCGCCGATCGGGATGACGGTGTGCTGGGTGCCCTGCCGCCGGGCGAGTTCTTCGGCGTCCGACAACGAGTGCTCGCTGGACCACTTGCTCGGCAGCGCGACGGTGTGCACCCGCTCGGCGCCGAGCGCGTCGACCGCGATGGTCGCGACGAGCGCGGAGTCGATGCCACCGGAGAGGCCGAGCACCACATCGGAAAAGCCGTTCTTGCGCACATAGTCGCGAGTGGCGACGACCAGCGCGCTGTACACCTCGGCCTCGGGCGCCAGCCGGTCCGCGACACCCGCCGCCGCGGCCTCATACGACGGAACCGGGTCGGTGCCGACGTTCACCCGCTCGACCACCATGTGCGTGCCGTCGCGGACGTCGACGGCGCCGACGCGGTCGTCGGACGCCGCGGGAAGAGAGAGGTCGACAACGACCAAACCCTCGTCGAACTGGGGCGCTCGAGTGAGCACCGCGCCTGACGCCGTCACGACAAGTGAGTCGCCGTCGAAGACCAGCTCGTCCTGCCCGCCGACCATGTTCACGTAGGCGAGCGTCGCGCCGGCCTCGGCCGCCCTCCGTTGCGCGAGCCGCACTCGCGCCTCATGCTTGCCGCGCTCGTACGGCGACCCGTTGATGTTGACGATGAGCCCGGCGGTGGCCGTGCGCGCCGCGGTGATCGGGCCGCCGTCTTGCCAGAGGTCTTCACACACCGTCATCGCGATGTCAACGCCCAGGTGCCGCACGACGGGCAACGTGTCGCCGCGGGAGAAGTAGCGGTACTCGTCGAAAACGCCGTAGTTGGGCAGGTGGTGCTTTGCGTATCGTGCCACGATCTGGCCGCCGAGCAGGAAGGCGGCGGCGTCCGCGGGCAGCTGCCGGTGGTCGGGCGTGGGAGCGCCGGTGGGCTGGTCGACATAGCCGACCACCACCGCCAACTCTCCGAGCCCCTCGCGGGCGAGCCGCGCGGCGAGCGACTCAAGCGCCGCGGCCGACGCTTCGACGAAGGCGGGGCGAAGGACGAGGTCTTCGGCCGGGTAGCCGGTGAGCATCATCTCGGGGAAGGCGATCACGTGCGCGCCCCGTGACGCGGCATGCCTGGCCCATGCGACGACGATGTCGGCGTTGCCGTCGAGGTCTCCCACCGTGGGGTTGACCTGGGCGAGCGCGAGACGTAGTTGAGGCACGTTCCAAGATTAACCAGCAGACCGCGGTGTAAGGCTGACTTGACATGCTGCGGGGGCCCGCCCACTGACCGCGACGGTGATCGGCGCGCCGTAACGCTGGCGTAACGTCCGCCCGCCAGGATTGACGCATGGACAAGCAAACCGAGTTCGTGTTGCGCACGCTCGAAGAGCGCGACATCCGCTTCGTTCGGCTGTGGTTCACCGACGTGCTCGGCTTCTTGAAGTCGGTGGCCGTGGCGCCCGCCGAACTCGAGGGCGCCTTCGCGGAGGGGATCGGCTTCGACGGATCCGCGATCGAGGGTTTCGCGCGGGTGTACGAGGCCGACATGCTGGCCAAGCCCGACCCCGCCACCTTCCAGGTGCTGCCGTGGCGTTCTGAGTCGCCGGGCACCGCACGCATGTTCTGCGACATCTTGATGCCCGACGGCTCGCCGAGCTGGGCCGACTCGAGGTACGTGTTGAAGCGGGCGCTCGCGCGCGCGGCCGAACGCGGTTTCACCTTCTACACCCACCCGGAGATCGAGTTCTTCTTGCTGGAACAGCAGCCATTGCCGGGCCAGCAGCCGGTCCCCGCCGACAAGAGCGGCTACTTCGACCACACGCCGCACGGCGTCGGGCACGACTTCCGCCGGCAGGCGATCACCATGCTGGAGTCGATGGGCATCTCCGTTGAGTTCAGCCATCACGAGGGCGCCCCGGGCCAGCAGGAGATCGACTTGCGCTACGCCGACGCGCTGACGACGGCCGACAACATCCTCACGTTCAGGCACGTGATGAAGCAGGTGGCGTTGGAGCAAAACGTCTACGCCACGTTCATGCCGAAGCCGTTCACCGACCATCCGGGCTCGGGCATGCACACGCACCTGTCGCTGTTCGAAGGCGACCGCAACGCGTTCTTCGAGGCGGGCGCGCAGTACCAGCTGTCGAAGACCGCCCGCGCGTTCATCGCCGGGATTCTCACGCACGCGGCGGAAGTCACCGCGGTCACCAACCAATGGGTGAACAGCTACAAGCGGTTGTGGGGCGGCACCTCGCGCACCGCGGGCGCCGGGGGAGAGGCGCCGTCGTATGTGTGCTGGGGGCACAACAACCGGTCGGCGCTCGTCCGCGTGCCGATGTACAAGCCGCAGAAGGGCAACTCGACTCGCGTCGAGATCCGCTCGGTCGACTCCGCGTGCAATCCGTATCTCGCGTTCGCCCTGCTCCTGGGCGCCGGGCTGGCCGGCGTCGAGCGGGGGTACGAGCTGCCCGAAGGCGCGGAGGACGACGTGTGGGCGCTCACCGAGGCGGAGCGCCGGGCGATGGGCATCGAGCCGCTGCCGGCGTCGCTGTCGGAGGCGATCTCGGTGATGGAGAGCTCAGAGCTGGTCTCGGAGATTCTCGGCGAGCACGTCTTTGACTTCTTCTTGCGCAACAAGCGTCAGGAGTGGGCCGACTACCAGCGCCAGGTCACCGAGTACGAGCGCGACCGGTACCTGGCGGTGCTTTAGTCGCTTGCTGGGCTCGCTCGCTGTCGCGGCTCGCCCAGCGATCTCGCGCGGCTGAACGCGCGCCATCCGCGATCTTGCGCGGTCCAGGCGAACCGTGCCGAATCGAGACGGGGTGGTCGGTCGGAGCGCGGAGAAAAATCGGGCACCCGGTTGACATGGGGCGGCACCCGGGCCAGTCTTTAGTAGATCGATCCAGCAGAGCGCGCTAGATCGATCCATCAGGAGGCTCGGTGGGCAAGATCACGGTCAGCGACGTGGCCGCCGCGAGTGGCGTGTCACGCGCCGCCGTCAGCCTGGTGCTGCAGGACAGCAACCGGGTCTCGGCCGTGACCAAGGAGCGCGTTCGCCGGGTGATGGCAGAGCTCGGCTACGTCTACGACCGCAGGGCTGCGAACCTGCGCATGCAGAAGTCGATGACCGTCGGGCTGATCGTGACGAACGTGCGCAACCCGTACTTCGCCGAGCTCACGATGTCGATCGAGCAGCGGCTGCACGAAGCCGGCTACACGCTGCTTCTCGGCTACAGCCACGACGAGCTCGACCGGCAGCGCCGGCTGCTCGCGTCCATGACCGAGCACCGGGTCGACGGCATCGTGTTGCTGCCCGCGGCCGAAACGACCGCGCAGAGCCTCGCCATGCTGAACGGCGGCGGCGGCACACCCCACGTGCTCATCGCGCGCAAGGTGCGGGGCCACGCGGCCGACTACGCCGGTGTCGCGAACGTCAAGGCCGGCGGGCTGCTCGGGCGGCATTTGATCGAGATCGGTGCTCGCGTCGTCGCTTTCGTCGGAGGGCCGGCCGGATCGATCGCACGCACCGAGCGCGAGCGGGGGCTGCGCAAAGAACTGGAGACAGCAGGCCTGTCGATCCCACCGGAGAACTCGATCGGTTCGCCTTCGACGCCGTCCGGGGGCATGGAAGCCGCGGAAAAACTGCTCGCACTGGGTCCTGCGCCCGACGTCATCGTCGCCTACAGCGACGCGGTGGCATTCGGCGTACTGCACACGCTCCACGACCGCGGCCTGCAGGTGGGTCACGACGTCGCGGTGGCCGGTTTCGACAACACCACGGAGGCGAGGCATCAAAACCCGCCGCTCACGTCGGTCGCCACGTTTCCGGAGCTCATCGGCGACGAGGCCACGCAACTCCTGCTCGCTCGGATTGAGGACCCGGGCCGCGCGCCGAAGTCCGTGGTCGTCGCGCCGCAGTTGAACGTCCGGCAGTCCACCGCGTTGTGGCGGTCCGCCGCGCGTCGGTCGAATTCCAGGAGCGCACGATGACCAAGTTGCGCTGGGGGTTGATGGGTGCGAGCGACATCGCCGCCACCCGGATGATTCCGGCGTTCCGTGCCGCGGGCGACGACGTCGTCGGCGTTCTCAGCGGCAAGGCCGACCGCGCCCGAAGCTACGCGACCGCGCACGGGCTCGACGTCGCCACCGACGACGCCGCCGAGTTGCTCGATCGCAGCGACATCACGGCCGTCTACGTCAGCAGCACGAACGACAAGCACCACGCGCAGGCGATGGCCGCGATCGACGCCGGCAAGCACGTGCTGTGCGAAAAGCCGCTCGCGCTGACCTACGCCGACGCGATGGCCATGGTGGACGCCGCCGAACGTGCCGGCGTCGTCTTCGCGGTGAACCACCACCTGCCCGGTGCGGGCACGCATCGCACCGTGCAGCGGTTGGTGCGTGACGGAGCGATCGGCACGCCGCTCGCCGTCCGCGTCGCCCACGCGGTTCTGCTGCCCGAGCGGTTGCGCGGCTGGCGACTTGACGCCGTCCCCGGCGGTGGCGTGATCCTCGACGTCACCTGCCACGACGCGTCGGCGATCAACGCGATCTTGCCGATGCCACCCCTCGTCGTGACCGCGGTCGCGACGAGCCAGGGGTCGTGGGGTTCGGGCGCGTACGACACCGCCATGACGGTGATCCGCTACGGCGACGGAGTCCTCGCGCAGACGCACGACGCCTTCACGATCGGCTTCGCGAAGACCAGCCTCGAGGTGCACGGCACGAGCGGGTCGATCACCGCGACCGGCGTCATGACCCAAGATCCGGTCGGCGAAGTTCGGCTCGTCGACGCCAACGGGCCCCGCGACATTCCCGTCGATGATCGGCGCGATCTCTACCAGATCATCCTCGAGGGATTCCACGCCGCTGTGGCGGGTGGTGGCCGCCCGACCGTCACCGGCGTCGAGGGCGCCCGAGCACTGGCAGTCGCTCTCGCCGCGCAGGAATCTGCCGACAGTCGGCGACCGGTCGACGTGCACCTCGCGCCAACGGCCGCTTGACGAGAGCCCAGACAAGAGAAAACAGAGGAAACAACAGCCAGATGCGATCCGTACCCGTGCTCTCCGCCCGCGCCGCCGCTGCCTTGATCCACGACGGCGACACCGTCAGCATCTCGTCGTCGTCCGCTCTCGGGTGCCCGGACGACGTGCTGCGCGGCATCAGCGATCGGTTCGCCGACGGTGAAGGTCCTTTCGGTTTGACGGTCGTCATGCCGATCGCCGCGGGCGACATGTACGGAGTGGCCGGGGTCGACCGGCTCGCGGGCGATGGCCTGATCTCGCGCGTGGTCGCGGGTTCGCTTCCGAGCGGGCCGTCGTCCGCCGAGCCGCCCGCGATCTGGCGGCTCATCGAGGACGACGCGATCGAGGCGTACAACTTCCCGTCCGGCGTGCTGTTCCAGATGCACCGGGCCGGGGCCGCCGGCCAACCCGGTGTGTTCACCCACGTCGGACTCGACACCTTCATCGACCCGCGCCAGTCGGGCGGCCGCATGAACAACCGCACGAAGGAAGACATTGTCGAGGTCAGCAGTCTTCGCGGGAAGGAGTGGCTGTTCTTTCCCGCGGTCGTTCCGAACGTCGCCATCGTTCGGGCGACAACGGCCGACGAACACGGCAATCTCACATTCGAGGACGAAGGTTCACCGCTCGGTGCGCTCGACCTCGCGTACGCCGCGCACAACAACGGCGGCGTGGTGATCGCCCAGGTGAAGCGGTTGGCCAAGGCGGGAAGCCTTGCTGCGCAGGCGGTTCGGCTGCCTGGTGTCCTGGTCGACGCGATCGTCGTCGCGCCTGACCAGTGGCAGACCACGCAGACGCCGTACGACCCCGCGCTGAGCGGCCAGGTTCGGCGTCCCCTGACCGTGATCGAACCCGTCGACTGGTCGATCGAGAAGGTCATCGCCCGCCGCGCCGCCGCCGAACTCGCCCCCGACGACGTCGTCAACCTCGGCTTCGGCATCTCGGCGCTCGTCCCGCACATCCTCGTTGAAGAAGGTCTCGGCGACGAGGTCACTTGGGTGATCGAGCAAGGCGCCGTCGGCGGTGTTCCCTTGACCGGGTTCGCGTTCGGTTGCGCGCTGAACGCCGAGGCGTTGCTGCCGAGCGTCGACCAGTTCACCCTCCTGCAGGGCGCCGGCTTCGACCACGCGATGCTGTCGTTCCTCGAGGTCGACCAGTTCGGCAACGTCAATGTGCACCACCTGCCGTCACGCCGCCACGTCACCGCTGGCGTCGGTGGCTTCGCCGACATCACCTCGCGGGCCCGCAGCATCGTCTTCAGCGGGGCGTTCACCGCGGGCGGCCGCGAGATCGCGGTCGAGGACGGCCGGGTGGTGATCCGGCGCGAGGGCCGGCTGCCGAAGTTCGTCGAGCAGGTGAGCGCGATCACCTTCTCCGGCAGACGCGCGTTGGCGCAGGGCCAGCGGGTGCTCTACGTCACCGAGCGATGCGTGCTCGAGTTGCGCGAGCACGGCCTGACCGTCGTCGAGATCGCTCCGGGCATCGACCTCGAGAGAGACGTTCTCGGTATGGCGAAATTCCCGTTGCTGGTCGCGGACGACGTCACCGAGATGGACGCCGCGCTGTTTCGCGAAGGTGCGGGCGCCGTGCTGGCAAGGAGTGCGCGATGACGTCGGTGGTGGGCGTCGAGGGCCGGGTGACGCTCACTCGCGACGGCGTCATCGCGACGGTGAGCGTCGAGCGCCCGGCCAAGCTCAACGCGCTCACCCCTGAAATGCTCGATGAACTCGGGGGAGCGGTCGCCGAATGCGCAGCGTCCGACGCGCGCGTGGTGGTGCTTCGCGCTGCCGGAGACCGCGCGTTTTGCGTCGGCGCCGACATCGGCCGCTTCGCCGAACTCGCGCCGACGCAGATGTGGAGCACCTGGACGACGAAGGGCCATCGGGTCTTCGGCGCGATCGCGAGCCTCCCGCAGCCGACTGTCGCGGTGCTGCATGGTGACGCGTTCGGCGGTGGGCTCGAGCTGGCGCTCGCGGCGGACTTCCGCGTCATGGCCGAGCACGCGCGAGTCGGGTTGCCCGAGGTCGGTCTCGGGACCGTACCTGGCTGGGGCGGGACCGAAAGGCTCACCCGGCTGGTCGGGCCGTCGCGAGCGAAGGAGATCTGCGTCGCCCGGCGGCTGATCGATGCGTCGACCGCACTCGCGTGGGGGCTTGCCACCTCGGTCGCGAGCAGCGCAGAGCTCGACGCGTGCGTCCGCCGGCTCCTCGACGACATCGTGGGCGGGGCGCCCGTCGCCGTCCGGCTGGCGAAGCAGCTGATCGACGCCGCCGCCGCGGGCGGTTCGAGCCGCTATCTCGAGCCACTCGCGGGCGCAGTGGCCGCCACCACGCAAGACCTTGCCGAAGGCGTCGCGGCCTTCCGCGAACGCCGCAACCCCGACTTCACCGGCCATTGAGCCGACACCCGCGCCCCGGAGGATCGTTCGTGACCACTCCCACCATCGCCAAGGCCGACCGGCTGATGTTCATCGACGGCTCGTCCGTCGAAGCCACCGGCGGTGAAAGGTTCGAGCGGCGCAGCCCCGCGCACGACGTCGTCGTCAGCTCCTACCCGAAGGCCGACGCCGCGGATGTCGAGCGGGCCGTGCGGGCCGCGCGGCGCGCGTTCGACGAAGGCCCATGGCGCAGGCAGCGTGGCGCCGACCGCGCGCGTGCCCTCAGTGCGGTGGCCGCGCTCATCAGGCGTGACGTCGAAACGCTCGCCGCCGTCGAGGTCTTGGAAAGTGGCAAGCCGATCGCGCAGGCACGTGGCGAGGTGGAGTCGGCGGCCGACCTGTGGGACTACGCCGCGACGCTCGCCCGGCATGCCTACGGCGACGCGCACAACGGGCTGGGCGACGACATGTTCGCCGTGGTGCTGCGGGAGCCGGTCGGCGTCGTCGCGATGATCACACCCTGGAACTTCCCGCTGCTCATCATCAGCCAGAAGCTGCCGTTCGCCCTCGCCGTCGGGTGCACCGCGGTGATCAAACCCAGCGAGCTCACGTCGGGCACCACGGTGCTGCTCGCGCAGCTCGTTCGCGAGGCCGGTGTCCCCGACGGCGTGGTCAACGTGATCACCGGCGCCGGCGCGCTCGGTGCGCAACTGTGTGGGCAGGACGGCGTCGACATGCTCTCGTTCACCGGTTCGACCCGCGTCGGTCGCCAGGTGGCCGCGCGCGCCGGTGAACAGCTGAAGAAGGTCGAACTCGAACTCGGCGGCAAGAACCCGCAGATCGTCTTCCCGGACGCCGACCTGGAGGCCGCGCTCGACGCCGTCGTCTTCGGCGTCTACTTCAACCAAGGGGAGTGCTGCAACAGCGGCAGCCGAGTGCTCGTGCACGAGAGCATTCGCGACGAACTGCAGCAGCCGATCGTCGAGCGGGCGAAGCGGGTTGCGGTCGGCGATCCGTTGCAGGAGTCGACGAAAGTCGGCGCGATCGTGAACGAACAGCAGCTCGCGACGATCACCCGGTACGTCGAGGAAGGCACGCAGCAGGGCGCGCAGCTGCTGCTCGGCGGCCAGCGGTTGGCCACGCCGTCGGGCCGGTTCTACGCGCCGACGGTGTTCACATCGGTGCAGCCGCAGATGTCGATCGCGACCGAGGAGATCTTCGGCCCGGTGTTGTCGCTGCTCACCTTCCGCGACGCCGAGGAGGCGATCCGGATCGCTAACGGCACGATGTACGGCTTGTCGGCGGGCGTTTGGACGCGTGACGTCGACACCGCGCTGCGGGTCTCGCGGGAGCTGCGCGCAGGAACCATCTGGGTCAACACCTGGATGGACGGCTATCCGGAGTTGCCGTTCGGCGGCATGGGGGCGAGTGGCTTGGGGCGTGAGTTGGGCCGCCAGGCGATCGACGCGTTCACCGAGACCAAGACGATCCAGGTGCACGTCGGGCCGCGCACCAACTGGTGGAGCACGCCGGGGGGCGCCGCATGAGCGCCTCGGTGTTGGCTGCTCGAAAGCCGCTCGTCGTCGAGGTTCCTTCGGCTGCGCTTCCCGAGTCCGGGGCGCTGCGTTGCTTCGAACGGGCGTGGGAAACGGCGGCGACGAAGGTCCGCGACCTGGTCGAGCAGCACCCGGATGACTTTCCCCTTTACACGCAAGGCGGCCGGTGGGTCACCGACGGCGAGGCGTGGACCAACTGGTGCGAGGGGTTCCTTGGCGGGCAGTTGTGGTTGCTCGCACCGAGAGCGGGTGACTGGTACCGCGCGAAGGCCGAGCACTACTCGCAGCTGATCAAGCACCGCAAGGACGACGAGTCTGTCCACGACCTCGGCTTCTTGTTCTGGCCGACGTGGCATCGCTGGCACGAAGCCACCGGTCGCGACGAACTCGACGCGGTCGTGGTGCGCGCGGGGCAGACGATGGGCCGCCGCTTCAACACGGCCGGGCGCTACCTGCGGAGCTTTCTCGCCGCCGACAGCATTTTCATCGACATCATGATGAACGTCGGGATCGTCTTCCACGCCGCGTTGCAGACGGACGACGTGGCGCTGGCCGAGGTCGCCACGCAGCACTGCCACACCACCCGGCGATATCTTGTCCGCGGTGACGGCAGCACCGCCCACGAAGCGTTGTTCGACCTCGGCTCCGGCCAGTTTCTGCGGCAGACCACCCAGCAGGGTTGGCGTTCGGACGGCTCGTGGGCCCGCGGCCAGGGTTGGGCGATCCACGGGTTCGGCACCGCGTACCGCTACACGGGCGACCGGCGGTTCCTCGCCACGGCCCGGGCTTGCGCCGACTTCTACATCGAGCGCACCGGCGATCGGCTGGTGCCGCCGAACGACTGGGAAGAGCCCGATCCGGCCGTGCCATATGAGAGCTCGGCGGCAGCCGTCGCGGCGTCGGGTATGTGGCAACTCGCCGGTTTGATCTCCGACGAGGAGGCGGCGACCTTGTACGGCAGGTACGCGTTGCGCATCCTGCAGCGGCTGTGCGAGCCGGAGTTTCTCGCCGCCGATGATCCCGCGTGGGAGGGCGTGCTGAAGCACGGCATCTACCACCAGGCCAAAGGGCTCGGTGTCGACGAGTCGGTGATGTGGGGCGACTACTGGTTCCTCGAGGCGCTGGACCAGGTCGAGAACGCCCGGTCGCGAGGTCGGTCGTGACCGAAGACGAGTTCTCCGCTGACGTGGTCGTCATCGGTTCCGGCATGGGTGGCGGCGCGATCGCCCGCGCGCTCGCGTCGTCCGGTGCGTCGGTGCTCGTCGTCGAACGCGGTGACTACCTGCCGCGCGAACCCCAGAACTGGTCGCCGGAGGAAGTCTTCCTGCACGGCCGCTACAAGAATGCGGAGCGGTGGTACGACGTGCTGGGCAACGCGTGGTTCATGCCCGGCGTCCACTACTTCGTCGGCGGCAACACGAAGGTGTACGGCGCGTGCCTGCCCCGACTCCGCGAGCGCGACTTCGAGGCCATCGAGCATGCCGACGGCGTGTCGCCGGCGTGGCCGATCAGTTACGGCGATCTCGAGCCGTACTACGCGCAGGCCGAGCGCATGCTGAAGGTGCACGGCGACGACTCGGGCGATCCCACCGCACCGCCACGGTCCGGCCCGTACCCGTATCCGCCGATGGAGCACGATGCCGCCGTCGCCGAACTCGCCGCCAGCTTCGAACATGAGGGTCTGCACCCGTTTCAGCTACCGCTCGGCGTCGACTTCAGCGACGCTGGGAAGTGCATCCGTTGCCGCACTTGCGACGGATTCCCGTGCCGGGTCGGCGCGAAGTCGGACGCCGAGACGGCGATGATCGCCCCGGCGCTCGAAAGCCCGTCGGTGCGGCTGCTGACCGGAACCCGAGTGGAGAAGCTCGAGACCGATGCCGGTGGCGAGCAAGTGATCGCGGCGGTCGCGCACCGCGGCGGGCGGACCGTGAGGATCACCGGGTCGAGGTTCGTGCTCGCGGCGGGTGCGGTCAACACGACCGCGCTGCTGTTGTCGTCGGCGTCGGACACGCACCCCCGCGGCCTGGCGAATTCGTCGGACCAGCTCGGGCGCAATTACATGGTGCACAACAGCACCTTCCTGGTCGGGATCGATCCGCGGCGGCGGAACCGCTCCACGTTCCAGAAGACCCTGGGTCTCAACGACTGGTACTTCGAGGGTGGCGACCGAAGCTGGCCGCTCGGGAACGTGCAGATGCTCGGCAAGCTGCAGGGCCCGATGGTCAAGCCGGCGCGCCGCTTCGTGCCGATGCCGTTGCTCGAGATGGCGACCGCCCACAGCATCGACCTCTACCTCACCACCGAGGACCTGCCGCGCGCCGACAATCGGGTGCGGGTCGGCGCCGGCGGGCGCATCGAGGTGACCTGGCGACCCAACAACCTGCGACCGCATGCGCAGTTGCTTCGCCGCATGCGCCGGCTGCTGCGCAATGCCGGCTACCCGCTGGTCTTCAGCCAGCGCATGGGCATCGAGACCAACTCCCACATGTGCGGCACGGCCGTGATGGGCGCCGACCCCGCGACGAGCGTCGTCGATCCGGTCGGCCGGGCGCACGACCTGCGAAACCTGTGGGTCGCGGACAGCTCCGGTTTTCCGTCGTCCGCCGCGCTCAACCCGGCGCTCACGATCGCGGCGAACGCGCTTCGCATCGCCGACAAGGGGGGCCTCACGTGCTAGCAGCGTCGCGCGAATTCGTCGCCCGGCTGGGGCAGTTGCGCATCGTCCCCGTCGTCGCGATCGACAAGCCGGACGACGCGGCGCCGCTTGCCGACGCGCTCGTCGCGGGCGGTATCGGCTGCATCGAGATCACGTTCCGCACGGCCGCCGCGGCCGACGCGATCTCGGCGTTGGCCGGCCGCACGGACATCGTGGTCGGCGCGGGTACGGTCACGTCGGCTGCGCAGGTCGATCTCGCGCTCGACGCGGGCGCGACGTTCGCGGTCTCGCCGGGATTCGACGACGGGGTCGCGGCGCGGTGCGCGGAGCGCGGCGTCCCGCTTCTCCCGGGTGTCGCGACGGCCACCGAGATCATGCGCGCGCTCGCGGCCGGGTTCGACGTCGTGAAGCTGTTCCCCGTAGAGGCGATTGGCGGACTGGCCACGCTGAAGGCGCTGGCGGCGCCGTTCCCCGCGCTGCGCTTCGTGCCGACCGGCGGGATCGACGCGGCTCGTGCCGCGGCCTACCTCGCCCACCCGGCGGTGCTGGCGGTTGGCGGTAGCTGGATGGTGCCGGGGGCCGCGATGGCGCGCGGCGCGTGGGACGAGATCGAGCAGGCCGCGCGCTCGGCGGCCCGCCTCGTCAGTGAGACGACGACCCGCAGCCTGCCCGGGTCCGCTGGTGTCTAGGCGAGGAGAGTCGTGAACGAACTCCAGATCAGACCCGCGGGGGAGTGCCGCTACGACGAGGTGTCGCTCGGCGAGGTGATGCTCCGGCTCGACCCCGGCGAGGACCGGGTGCGGACGGCGCGCTCGTTCCGGGTGTGGGAGGGCGGCGGCGAGTACAACGTCGCGCGGGGACTTCGCCGCTGCTTTGGCCTGCGCACGGGAATCGTGACCAGCCTGGCCGACAACGACATCGGCCGCCTCATCGAAGATCTGATGCTGCAAGGCGGCGTCGACCAGAGCTTCGTGCAGTGGGCGCCGTTCGATGGCGTCGGGCGCACGGTGCGCAACGGCCTGAACTTCACCGAGCGCGGGTTCGGCCTGCGTGGGGCGCTCGGCATCTCCGACCGCGGGCACACTGCCGCGTCGCAGATGAAGCCCGAAGACGTCGACTGGGAGCACCTCTTCGGTGACCTCGGTGTGCGCTGGTTTCACACCGGCGGCATCTTCGCCGGCCTGTCGCCGAACACGAGCGCGGTTATCGAAGCTGCGATGGCAGCGGCCAAGAAGCACGGGGCCGTCGTCTCCTACGACCTGAACTACCGACCGAGCCTGTGGAAGGCGGTCGGCGGGCCGACCAAGGCGCAGGAGGTAAACCGCCGTCTCGCCAGCTACGTCGACGTGATGCTCGGCAACGAAGAAGACTTCACGGCCTGCCTCGGCCTGCGCGTGCCCGGCACCGACGAGAACTTGAGCGTGCTGCCGATCGAAGGCTTCAAGTCGATGATCTCGACCGCCGCCCAAGAGTTTCCGAACTTCAAGGTGGTGGCGACGACGCTGCGCTCCGTTCGCAGCGCGAGTCGCAACGACTGGGGCGCGGTCGCCTGGTCGGCGGCGTCCGGCTTCGCGGAAGCAACGTCGAGGACTGACGCCGAAATCTTCGACCGCGTCGGCGGCGGCGACTCGTTCGCATCAGGACTCATCTACGGGCTGCTCGAAGGCAAGCCGTTGTCGCTCGCCGTCGAATACGGGGCCGCGCACGGCGCCCTGGCGATGACGACACCCGGCGACACGTCGACGGCGCGCCTGGCAGAAGTTGACAACCTCGTCAAAGGAACCGGCGCGCGAGTGCAGCGCTGAATCAACCCCGAGTAGGAGAAGAGGCCATGGCCGACACGTACGACTACATCGTCGTCGGAGCGGGAGCAGCCGGCTGTGTCGTGGCGAACCGCCTGAGCGAGAACCCCGATGTCAGCGTTCTGCTGCTCGAGGCCGGCGGGCCCGATCGCTCGCCGCTGATCCACATTCCGGTCGGGTTCACCAAGCTCACCAGTCCCAGTGTCAACTGGGGCTTTTCGACCGTCCCGCAGCCGCAGCTGAACAACCGGCGCATGCACTACCCGCAGGGGCGCACGCTGGGCGGCAGCACGTCGATCAACGCCATGATCTACATCCGCGGGCATCGCCTCGACTACGACGAGTGGCGCGACCTCGGGAACGAGGGATGGGGCTACGACGACGTGCTTGCGTACTTCAAGAAGTCCGAGCACAACGAGCGGTTGGCCGACGCCTTCCACGGCACCGAAGGGCCGATGAACGTCACCGAGCAGGTCCAGCACAACGAGCTCACCAAGGCCTTCGTGCGGGCCGGCCAGGAGCTCGGGCTCGATTACAATCACGACTTCAACGGCGCACGCCAAGACGGCATCGGCTACTACGACGTGACCCAGCGCAACGTCCGGCGGGAGAGTTCGGCGACCGCGTACCTGCGTCCGTGTCGGCGCCGCCGGAATCTCACCGTTCTCACCCACGCGATGGGCACCCGCGTCATCGTCGAGCACGGACGCGCGGTCGGCCTGCAGTTTCGGCACGGCAAGGTCAACCGTACCGCCTATGCGGAGAGAGAGGTCGTCCTCAGCGGCGGGGCGATCAACTCGCCGAAGCTGCTTATGATCTCGGGTATCGGTCCCGCGGACGAGCTGCGCAACGTGGGAGTGACGCCGGTGCACGACCTGCCCGGCGTCGGCAAGAACCTGCAGGATCACATGGATGTGTACATCACCGCCGAGACCGCGCCGGTGAGCTACAACCAGGAAGACCGCTGGGATCGCGCAGCCAGGCACATGCTGGAGTACCTGCTCTACAAGACCGGCCCGATGACCGCGTGCGTGGCGGAGGCCGGAGCGTTCATCCGCAGCAGCGAGGAGGTGCGCTCACCCGACATCCAGATCCACTGCCTTCCGGCGTACGTAATCGACCACGGGCGCATGCGGGTCAAGGGTCATGGCGTCACCATCAACACCTGCAACCTGCGCCCGAAGAGCATCGGGCAGGTGACGCTGCGTTCGGCCGACCCGTTCGCAGAGCCGGCGATCGATCCGAACTACCTTGCCGATCCCTACGACTGGAAGATTTCGATCGAGGCTTTCCGTTGGGGGCGGCGGCTGCTGGCCACGTCCGCATTTGCGCCGTTGATCAAACGCGAGCATATGCCAGGCCAGCAAGCGAAATCCGACGATGAAATCCGTGCTTATATCAAGGAGTGGTCGAAGACCGATTATCACCCGGTCGGAAGCTGCAAGATGGGGCACGACGAGCAGGCAGTGGTCGACACCAGCCTGCGGGTGCGGGGCATCGAGGGACTACGGGTCGTCGATGCGTCGATCATGCCGACCCTGACCAGTGGAAATACACAGGCGCCATCAATCATGATCGGGGAGAAAGGCGCGGCACATATCCTCGCCGACGCTCGCGGCGGTGTTCCGGAGGCGCGCTCCGGCGATGTCCGCAATCCGCAGGGTGTCTCATGAGCCGAGGGGTCGTTCGGGCCGAACCACCCGACCTACCGGGTGGATCAGAGAATCGCGGTCCGCCGGTGGCGCACGAGCAGGGTCGGCAATAGACAACTGAATATCAGAGCGGACAAACGCCCGGCGTAATGCGCGGGCGCGCTGGTGGTATGCCGAAAAGAAACCAAGAGCTTGGCATCGCGCGGTACCGCGACGCCTCGCGGCGAACGAACCATCGTGGTGTCGCCGAACTGTTATGACCGAAACTCTTGACTTACCTCGAAATGCGATTGGATAGTTGCTTAGTAGATCGATCAAGCAGTGTGCCAAAATCCGTGCCGTCCTCGATCGGCGACCTCAGCCAGCGCTCACCCGGTCATTCGTCGTGAGCGGACGTGCGGATCAGGTGCGAAGCGCCTGCAATTGTTGCGGGACGGCATCGACCGGCTGGCAGATGCCTGCCGGACGACATTTCTAGGAGACTCGGATGGTGCGCAAGAAAAGTCTCGCCGCGGTGTGCCTCACCGTCGGCGCCATGCTGCTGGCGGCGTGCAGCAGCGGAAATTCCTCGTCTGACACGGCAATCGGCTCGAGCAACGCGGGCGGCTCGTCCTCGGCGGCGTCGCCGGCGTCGGGCGGGTCGTCCGGCGGCGGCTCGGCTGCCACGGGCAAGCTAGAAGTTTTCTCGTGGTGGACGTCCGGTTCGGAGAACGCTGCGCTGCAGGAACTGTTCAAGGCCACCCAGGCCGCGAACCCCGGCATCGACATCGTGAACGCCGCGGTTGCGGGTGGTGCGGGCACGAATGCCCAGCAGGTCCTGGCGACCCGCCTGTCGGCGCACGACATTCCGACGACGTGGCAGACCCATGCCGGTGGGGCGCTCGGTGACTACGTGAAGCAGGGTGTCGTCGCCGACCTCAGCGACCTCTACAAATCCAATGGGTGGGACAAGGCGGTGCCCAAGACCCTCTTGGACAGCTTGACCTACGACGGCAAGATCTACGCGGTGCCGACCGGCGTGCACCGCAACAGCGTTTTGTGGTGGAACAAGTCGCTGATGGCCCAGGCGGGCGTGAATCTCGGTGACAGCGTCTCGTGGACTCAGCTTTCCGACGCTGCTAAGGCGCTGAAGGCGAAGGGCATCACGCCGCTGTGCCTTGGCGACCAGGACGTCTGGACCGCCGCGACGCTGCTCGAAGGCATGCTCGTCGGCGAACTGGGTGCGCAGGAGTTCAACGGCCTGCTGGACGGCAGTGCCAAGTGGAGCGACTCCAAGGTCACCGACGTGGTCAAGCACTTCGACGAGGCGCTCACTTGGGCGAACGCCGACCACAAGGCGCTCGACTGGACCGGTGGTGTTGCCGGACTCGCGAACGGCAAGTGCGCCATGAACGTCATGGGCGACTGGGCGTACGGCGAGCTCATCGTGAAGAACAAGAAGGTCGACGGCACGGACTTCGGCTACTCGATCCTCGGTGACCCGAACACCTTCATCACGGTGACCGACGTGTTCGTCGTCGGTAAGGGCAGCAAGAACCCTGATGCCGGCATGGCATGGGCGAAGGCAATCATGGATCCGAAGACCCAGACCGCGTTCAGCAAGCAGAAGGGTTCGTCGCCGGCTCGCACCGACGCCGACACTTCGGAGCTCGGCGCGTATCAGCAGACCGCCGCGAAGACCCTCGCGAACGGCACGCTGGTGCCGTCCCTGATCCAGGGCCAGGCGAACATCGATGCGTCGATCGGCCAGGCGTTCTCGGACGGTGTGACGTTGCTCGAGGGCAACCACGACGCGTCTAAGTTCGCGGCTTCGATGGACGCCGCGGTCGCCGCCGCGTCCTGACGTAGGGGTGGGGCCGCGGCGACCGCGCCGCGGCCCCACCGCGCTGGAGCATTCTCAGAGGAGGCGAAGTGGCCAGCAATACTCTCGTGTCGGGGAAGGCAAGAGTCCGACCGCGTCGACGGCGACTCCGGATTCCGGCACCCGCGTTGCTGCTGGCGCCGAGCTTTCTCATCGTGTCGATCTTCGTCTACGTCTTCATCGCGTACACGATCGGCGTCTCGCTGTCGAAGGCCTGGCGCCCGGCGAAGCCCGACTTCACCATGTCCGACCCGTGGTACAAGAACTACCACTCAATCGCCATCAGCCCGCGATTCCAGGCGGACATCCGCAACACGGTGATCCTCACCGTGGTGTTCGTCGTCGGCTCGATCGTCGGCGGGTTCCTGCTCGCGGTCCTGGTGCACAACGCACTGCACGCTAGAGGCTTCTTCCGCGGCGTCTTCCTCTTGCCGTACGCGCTGTCGTTCATCGTCACGGGCGTCGTCTGGCGGTGGCTCTTCAACCCGGTGACCGGTGTCAACCTGTTGCTCAAGTACAGCGGGGTTTCTTCGGCCTACCAGCACATGACGGGGCACAAACTCCAACCCGGCTGGGTGACGAGCCCAACCGTGGTCGGTGACATCAGCGGTTTGCTCAACAAGGTGTTGCCGGGTTCGCACTTCATCGAGACCCAGTTGGGCATCCCGGTCGCGCTGCTCGCGGTCGCGCTGGCGGCCGGCTGGCAGCTCACCGGTTTCGCCATGGCCATGTTCCTAGCGGGACTCACCGCAATTCCATCCGAGGTGCGCGAGGCGGCGATGATGGACGGCGCAGGCGGCCGTCGCTACTACCTGTCCGTCGTCGTGCCGATGATGAAGCCGATCGCCGTGACCACGGCGGTGATCCTCACCTACGTGGCGTTGAAGATGTTCGACCTCGTGTTCGCGATGTCGGGCAGTGGCGTCGGCTTCGCCACCGACACCCCCGGCGTCTACGTCTACGAGACGATGTACAAGGCACTCAAACCCAACCTCGCTTCAGCGGCGTCGATCGTGATGCTCGTGCTGGTCTGCCTGATCGTCGTCCCGTATCTCGCGCGGCACAGCAAGCGACAAGGAACCGACTGACATGGCCAGCACCGTGACGACCCCGCGGCGGACGACCACCACGCACGCCCACAACGGGGCCCAACACCACGACCCGTCGATGGCCGGTCGCCGGGGGAGGCGCTGGCAACTCGCGCTGCTAATCGTCCTCGTGATCGTGTTCGCGTTGCCCTTCTACGTGATGGTCAGCGCCGCGTTCAAAACACCACTGCACGCGAGCGTGTCGACGCTGTGGCACCTGCCGAACCCGGTGTCGCTCGAGGGCATCCGCGAGGCCTGGGCCAAGCTCCTGCCGAACTTCTGGACGAGCATCGTCGTAGTCGTGCCCGCCGTGGCGATCTCCTGCGTCGTCGGCGCCTTCAACGGCTTCCTCATCTCGAAGTACACGTTCCGGTTCAGCAACCTGATGTTCAGCCTCATGCTGGTCGGAATGTTCATCCCGTACCAGGCTGTGCTCATCCCGATCGTGCGGTTCCTCGACCTGATGAGCCTGTACGGAACGGTGCCGGGGCTGATCCTCGTGCATGTCGTGTACGGCATCCCGATCACGACGCTGATCTTCCGCAACTACTACGTCTCGGTGCCGAAGGCACTGGTCGAGGCCGCGACGGTCGACGGCGCTGGCATCGTGCGGATCTTCCGCTCGATCGTCATGCCGATCTCGCTGCCGGGTTTCGTGGTGGCGGGAATCTTCCAGTTCACCAACATCTGGAACGACTTCCTGTTCGGCGTCGTCGTGATCCCGAACCCGTCGAAGCAGCCGGTGACGGTCGCGCTGTACAACCTGGCCGGGACGCAGTCGGTGAACTGGAACGTCATGATGGCGGGCGCGCTGATCGCGGCGGTCCCGACCGTCGCGGCCTACCTCGGGCTCGGCCGCTACTTCGTGCAGGGCCTCACCGCGGGCGCCGTGAAGTAGCGCGCCACCCCGCGGCGCCCCGCGTCGCCCCGCGTCGCCCCGGTCGGCGGCCTGCGGTCGGCTAGGTTCGTCGCTGTGAGTAGCGAGCTCGAGCGGGTGACCAGCCGGCCGGGACGCTTGGCCCGGCTCGGCTTCACCGACGGCGCCCGCGCCGACCTGACCGCCACTCGCATCGGCGTCTCGGACGACGCGTTGGCCGAACTCGGCCAGGTGGCCGACCCCGACCTCGCCCTTGGGTCGCTGGCCCATGTGCTCGACGCCGCGGCGAGCGCGACCTCGCTCGACGACCGGCACGACGCGCTGGCCCTGCAACACGCGCTGGAGTCCGACGAGGCGTTTCGCCAGCGGCTGTTCGCCGTCTTGGGCTCGAGCGCCGCGCTTGGCGACCATCTGGCCACTCACCCGGGCGACTGGACGGAGCTCGCGCAGTCCGACGCCGACGCGGCGCGGCCGAGCTGGTTGGGCTTGCGCACCGCGATGCTCGCCGCCGTCGAGGACAAGTCGACCGCCCTCGCCGAAGACGCGCTTCGCTCGACATACCGGCGGTTGTTGCTGCGACTCGCCGCCCGCGACCTCGCAGGCGGGCTGGAATTCGACGACGTGGCGGGCGAACTCGCCGATCTCGCCGCGGCCACGCTGGACGCCGCGCTGGCCGTCGCACGCGCCGAGCTGCCCGCCGACGCGCCGCCGTGCCGGCTCGCGGTCATCGGCATGGGCAAGTGCGGCGGCCGCGAGCTCAACTACGTCAGTGACGTCGACGTCGTCTTCGTGGCAGAGGCCGTGGATGGCGCCGACGAAACCGCCGCGCTGCGCACCGCCACGCAGCTCGCCACAGGGATGATCCGAGTTTGCGCGCCGATTTGGCAGGTCGACGCCGCGCTTCGCCCCGAGGGCAAGATGGGCCCGCTGGTTCGCACCCTCGCCAGCCATGTCGCGTACTACCAGCGCTGGGCGAAAACGTGGGAGTTTCAGGCGCTGCTGAAAGCTCGACCGGTGGCGGGCGACCTGGAACTCGGGCAGGCCTACGTTGAGGCGTTGGGGCCGATGGTGTGGGAGGCCGGGGGCCGCGACCATTTCGTCGAGGACGTTCAGGCGATGCGGCGGCGCGTCGTGTCGACGCTGTCGGCGGCCGAGGCCGAGCGCGAGCTGAAACTGGGCCCGGGCGGGTTGCGCGACGTGGAGTTCGCGGTTCAGCTGCTGCAGTTGGTGCACGGCCGCGGCGACGAGAGCGTGCGCAGCCCGACCACGCTCACCGCGCTGCGGGAGTTGTCGTCCGGCGGCTACGTCGGCAGAAGCGACGCGGCCTCGATGTCGGCCGCGTACCGGTGGTTGCGCACGCTCGAGCATCGGCTGCAGCTGTATCGACTGCGCCGTACGCACACGCTGCCCACCGCTGAGGATGAGTTGCGCCGACTCGGCCGCGGCATGGGGTTGCGGCGCGATCCCGTCGGCGAGTTGGCGACCGAGCACGCGAAGCACGCGCGCGAGGTGCGGCGGTTGCACGAGAAGCTGTTCTACCGCCCGCTGTTGCTGGCGGTCGCCCGGCTGCCGGGCGACGAGGCGCGGCTGTCGCTCGACGCCGCCGCCGCGCGGTTGGAGGCCTTGGGCTACGCCGACCCCGCCCGCGCGCTGCAGCACCTGGAGGCGCTCAGCACCGGCGTGAGCCGCCGCGCCGCGATTCAGCGCACCTTGCTGCCAGTGATGCTGGGCTGGTTCGCCGACGCGCCCGATCCGGACGCCGGATTGCTCGCGTTTCGCCAGGTCTCGGACGCGCTCGGTGAGACGCCGTGGTACCTGCGGCTGCTGCGCGACGAGGGCGCCGCGGCCCAGCACCTGGCGACCATTCTGGCCAGCAGCCGGTACGCCGTCGAGTTGTTCTTGCGGGCGCCCGAGTCGGTGGCGATGCTCGGCGAATCCGGGTCAGACCAAGATGGCCCGCACCAGCTCAAACCGCGGTCGCTGCGCGATCTCAGCGCCGAACTGCTCGTCGCCGCCCGGCGTTACGACGATCCTTCGCGGGCCGCGTCCATCGCACGCGGGTTGCGCCGTCGGGAGCTGCTGCGCGTCGCGTGCGCCGACCTGCTCGGACTGCTCGACGTCGAGCAGGTCGGGCGAGCGCTGTCCGACGTCGCCGCGGCGACCCTTGAGGCGGTGCTCGACGCGGTGCTGCGCGACGCCGAGGCCCGGCGCGGCGGGCCGCTTCCCATGCGGCTGGCAATCATCGGGATGGGCCGGTTGGGCGGCAACGAGCAGGGCTACGGCAGCGACGCCGACGTGTTGTTCGTGCACGACCCGGTCGAGGGCGCGGACGAGTCGGAAGCGGCCGCCGCGGCGCACGCCGTCGCCAACGAGCTGCGCCGGTTGCTGTCGATTCCGGCTCCAGAGCCGGCGCTGGAGGTCGACGCGGACCTTCGCCCGGAGGGCCGGCAAGGCCCACTGACCCGCAGTCTTGGCTCGCACGCCGCCTACTACGCCCGCTGGTCGAAAGTCTGGGAGAGCCAGGCGTTGTTGCGCGCCCGCCCGCTCGCCGGTGACCCGGACATCGGCCGGCGATTCGAGCAGCTCATCGCGCCCGTCCGGTGGCCCGAGACGGGGCTCACGTCGTCCGATATACGGGAAATCCGCCGGATAAAGGCGCGGGTGGAAAAGGAGCGGCTGCCGCGCGGGGCCGACCCCGCCCTCAACACAAAACTCGGCCGCGGCGGTTTGGCGGACGTCGAGTGGACGGTGCAACTCCTGCAGTTGCGCCACGCCGGGGAGGTCCCCGGACTGCGGACGACGTCGACCTTGGGAGCGCTCGCGGCCGCCCGTGCGGCCGGGCTGCTGGACGAATCGGACGCCGACACGCTGGCGAGCGCGTGGCGACTGGCCAGCCGGGTGCGCAACGCGCTCGTGCTCGCCAAGGGAAAACCGGTTGACGCCATTCCCACAGTTTTGCGGGAGGTGGTAGGCATCGCGCGTCTGGTCGGCTACTCTCCGTCGCAGTCCGGTGACTTCCTGGATGTGTATCGACGGGTGACCCGGCGATCCCGGGCCGTCGTGGAGAGGGTGTTCTACGGGTGAGCACACACAGTTCCGCGCTGGGCAAAATGCCCGGTGTGCGTCGGCGGATGCATGCCATTGACGACTGAGGGCGAACGTGCGGGGGCGTCCGTGACGGGGGCAGCTACCATGGCGACGGTCCGGCTGCCCGAAGCCGGCCCCGGAGTGTTGCGCAACCGCGAGTTTCGCGGCGTGATCATGGCCCAGGCCACCAGCGAGTGCGGAGACCAGATCGCCGCGATCGCCATTTCGCTGCTCGTCTACGGGCGGTCGAACAGTCCGTTCCTCGCCGCCGCGACCTACGCCGTCACCTACGTGCCGTGGGTGTTCGGCAGCATCTTGCTCTCGCCGTTGGCCGATCGGTTCCCGCGCCGCAACGTGATGCTGACCTGCGACGCGGGCCGTGCGGTGGTGGTGTCGCTGCTCGCGTTGGCCAGCATGGTGCACGGCATGCCGATCGCCGCGCTCATCGGCCTGGTGCTGGTCTCCAGCTTCTTCTCGCCGCCGTTCTCCTCGGCCCGCGGCGCGACGCTGCCCGACATCTTCGAAAGCGGCAAGCGGTATGTGCGAGCGGTCGCGGTCAGCCGGATTCTGCAGCAGGTCGACCAGGTGTTCGGATTCGCCCTCGGCGGCTTGGTGGTCGCCGCGATCACCCCGCGGGGGGCGCTCGCGCTCGACGCGCTGACGTTCGTCGCCTCCTACCTGATGATCCACACCCATCTCACGCTGCGGCCGGCGGCCGACGCCAGCGGGCGGCCGACGGCGCGGTCGCTGCTGCGCGGCGCGGTGCCAAACCTGGCCATCGTCTGGCAGCACCCCGCGCGGCGGGCGCTGCTGATGTTCAGCGCGTTCTCGCTCATCTTCTTGATCGCACCGGACAGCCTGGCGGTGGCGTACGCCCGCCAGCACGGCCACGGTGCGGTCGTCGCCGGACTGCTCGCCGCGTCGCAACCGCTCGGCGTGGCCGTTGGCGCGTGGGCGTTCATCAAGTTCGTCCCGGTTCGGCTGCAGGGAAGCTATCTGCTGCCGCTCGGGGTGGTCGGCGCGTCGTGCCTGGCGCTGACCGCCTTGGTGCCGCCGATCGGCCTGTTGTGTCTGCTGTGGATCGGCAGCGGGCTGGCGCAGGCGTTCCTGGTGGCGACGATCGCCGCCTACAACGTGGTCACCGAGCGGGCGCTGCGCGGCCGGGCGAACGGGCTCGCCGCGGCGACCATCGCCATCACCCAAGGCGTCGGTTTCTTGTTGTGGGGCGCGGTGGCCGAATGGCGCGGCGCGGCGGCGGGCGTCGCCTGGGCGGGCATCGCAGGGCTGCTCGTCATGGCGGTCGCCCGCTACCTGTGGCCGAACGAGGTGATCGACGGCGCGTGGGCCCGGCTGGCCTCCGCGCAAGAGGAGCACTAACCCGGCGACCGAGGAGGCGCTCGACCCGGCGGCGGGTCGGCCGCGGGTTCGCTTTCCTGGGGCAGCTGGATGACCGGATGGCGTGGCCGTCGCGGTTCGGTGGGCGTCACCCGCTCGGCGGCGGGGTTGGCGCCGGGCTCGGCGACGTATTCGGCGCCCGGGGTGTAGGCGGGTCGACCGGTCAGCACTCGCTGGATGCCGAAGCCCAGGGCGAGGACGACGATGCCGCCGACCGCGTCGAGCACGAAGTGGTTCGCGGTGCCGATGATGACGAAGAACGTCGCGGCCGGGTAGAGCAGGCCGAGCGTGCGCAACCACCATCGCCGGCTCAACATGAACAACGTGATGCCCGCCCACAACGACCACCCGATGTGCAGCGACGGCATGGCGGCGAACTGGTTCGACACCTTGGCGACGTCGCCCGAACCCCACGACCCCCACGTGTGGTACTTCACAACCGTGTCGATGTAGTTCTGCCCCGTCATCAGCCGCGGAGGCGCCAGCGGATAGAACCAAAATCCCGCGGCGGCGAGCCCGTTGGCCGCGTACAAGACGGTGCGCACCGAGCGGTAGTTCAGGGGGTGCCGGACGTACACCCACACCAACACCGCGATGACGACGATGAAGTGCATCACCGCGTAGTAGTAGTCGGACAGGTTGGCCAGCCAGTGCCACCCACCCCAGTGGACGGCGTCGACGAAGTGGTTGAGGGTTCGCTCAATGTCGATGCTCAGCGCCTTCTCGGCGTCGAGGATGGTGCGCGCATGTTCCTGCGCCGGCTTCTCGTGCGTGGGCACCGCGTTGCGGATCAGTGAGTAGACCCAGTAGCTGAGCAGGATGAAGGCGACCTCCTGCCACAGCCGAGGTCGCCGCTGCTGGCGCATGCGCTCTGGCAACAGCGGCCCGAGCGGCCGCCAGCTCCGACGAGGGCGGGTCATAAGGACCGGTTTATCGAGCGCCCCGCCGGAAGACGCCACCGGCCGTTCTCCCGTCATTTCGACGCCGGCACCTCCCACGGTCAGCCATCTTGGCAGACGGCGGGGGCGGGTCGCTCATCGATTGATCGGCGCGGCGCCGCGATCGGGCGCGGCGTTCGCCCGGCGCGTAAACCGGCCCGGCCGCGGGTCCGCGACCAGCGACGAGCGGGGCCCGCCGGGGCCCCGCTCGCGCGGTCAAACGGGTGATTTAGATGTCGAAGTAGAGCTCGAACTCGTGCGGGTGCGGACGCAGCCGGATCGAGTCGACTTCCTTGGTGCGCTTGTAGTCGATCCAGGTGTCGATGAGGTCCCTGGTGAAGACGCCGCCCTCGAGCAGGTAGTCCTGGTCGGCCTCGAGCGCGTCGAGCACCTCAGGCAACGAGCCCGGCACCTGCGGCACGCTGGCGTGCTCCTCGGGCGGCAACTCGTAGAGGTCCTTGTCGACCGGGTCGAGCGGCTCGATCTTGTTGCGGACCCCGTCCAGGCCCGCCATCAGCATCGCGGCGAACGCGAGGTAGGGGTTGCACGACGGGTCGGGCACCCGGAACTCAAGGCGCTTGGCCTTCGGGTTGGTCCCGGTGATGGGGATGCGGATGCAGGCGGAACGGTTGCGCTGGCTGTAGACCAGGTTGACCGGTGCCTCGAATCCCGGCACCAGCCGGTGGTAGCTGTTCACGGTCGGGTTGGTGAAGGCGAGCAGCGACGGCGCGTGCTTCAGCAGTCCGCCGATGTAGTAGCGCGCGATGTCGGACAGCCCGGCGTAACCCAGCTCGTCGTAGAACAGCGGCGAGCCGTCCTTCCACAGCGACTGGTGGCAGTGCATGCCTGAGCCGTTGTCGCCGAAAATCGGCTTCGGCATGAAGGTGGCGGTCTTGCCGTTCGCCCACGCGACGTTCTTGATGACGTACTTGAAGGTCATCAAGTCGTCGGCCGCCTTCAGCAGCGTGTTGAACTTGTAGTTGATCTCGGCCTGCCCGGCGGTGCCGACCTCGTGGTGCTGGCGCTCGACCGGCAAGCCGGCCTCGATGAGCGCGCGCGTCATCTCCGCGCGCAGATCGGCGAAGTGGTCGACCGGCGGCACCGGGAAGTAGCCGCCCTTGTAGCGCACCTTGTAACCGCGGTTGCCGCCGTCTTCGATCCGGCCGGTGTTCCACGCGCCCGCGACCGAGTCGATGTGGTAGTAGCTCTCGTGCGAATTGGTCTCGTACCGCACGTCGTCGAAGACGTAGAACTCCGCCTCGGGTCCGAAGTACGCGGTGTCGGCGATGCCGCTGCTCGCCAGGTAGGCCTCCGCTTTCTTCGCGACGTTGCGCGGGTCGCGGCTGTACGCCTCGCCGGTGAGCGGGTCGTGGATGAAGAAGGTGAGGTTCAGCGTCTTCTCGGTGCGGAACGGGTCGAGCACCGCGCTCGAGGCGTCAGGCAGGAGCAGCATGTCTGACTCGTGGATCGCCTGGAAGCCGCGAATTGACGAGCCGTCGAAGCCGAGCCCGTCGGTGAACACGCTCGCGTCGAACGACTCGGCCGGCACTGTGAAGTGCTGCATGATGCCGGGCAGGTCGCAAAAACGAACGTCGACGGACTTCACGTCGTTGTCACGGATGTACGCCAGGACCTCGTCGGCGCTCGTGAACATGTGTCTCCTCCTGTGGGCGGGCTCGGGCAACGGTGACGACGGTAGGGCGTTGCGGTTTCTCGACGGTATCCCTCATGTTTCCGCCGCGTTACGTCCAGCCGCGAGCAACTCCTCCGACGACGTTATCGTTGCGGTCGTGGCGCGTGACACCAGACGAGCGGTCGGATCATGGCTTGAGGGCCCTGGCGCGGCGGTTCGCAACTCAGACCCGACGGCTTATCCCGGCAAACGCCTCGGCTTGCCGCCCACCGGCGCCGGGTCGGTCGCCGGGTTCGGCCGCCGTTTCGTCGCGCTGCTGATCGACTGGATCGTCTGCGTGCTGATCGCGTCGACGCTGACCCGGCACGCCGCCTTCGACGGCCGCGACCCGGTGAACCCCGGTTGGCCGGTGCTGGTGCTGGGTATCGAGTACGTCTTGCTGCTCGGAACAGTCGGCACCACGCTTGGCATGCGGTTGCTGGGGATCGGCGTCCGACGACTCGACGGCGGCCGGGTGGCCTTGCTGTGGGTGCTGGTGCGCACCGTGCTGCTGATTCTGGTGATTCCGGCGGTCGTCTACGACCGCGACCAGCGCGGTTTGCATGACAAGGCGGCCGGCTCGATCGCCGTCCGGCTTTGATTTTGGCTCGAGCTCACCGGGGTGGGCGGACGCCTTTCGGCAGCCGGGCCCCCTTGGGCAGCGGGCCCTTTGGGATCGGGATGTTCAACCCGCCGAGCGCGCGCATGCGGCCCTCGATCTGATCGACGGTCGAGCCCTTGAACGTGCGGGGGAGCCTGGTGAGCTTGCGCTCGAGCTTCCCGAGCGGCACCTGCCCTGGCTCGTTGCCGACGAGCACCACGGTGACCGGCGTGCCGGCGGCGACCCGACCGATGCGCTTTTGCTGGTCGGCGATCAGCGGGGTGAGCCGGTCGGTCGAACCCTCGCCGATCAAGATGACGCCCGGCTTGCCGATCACCCGGTGCACGATGTCTTGGTTGCGGGTGACCGCGACGTTGGGGGTGAGCCGCCAGTCGCCGCGCAGGCTGCTGACCACCGCGGCCGCCGCCCCGGGTTGGCCTTCGATCTCGCCGTACATCGCCGCGCGAGCGCGTCGTCCGAAGACGATGAACGCGACCAGCACGCCGCCGACAACGCCGAAGACGATGAACGAGATCAGGCTGTGGAGCAAGAACCCGGCGAGGACGAACAGCCCCGCTGTGATGAGGAAAGCGAGCGCCATCGCAGGGATGAGCCGCTTGTCGCGCTGCCGGGTGAGCTTGAAAGCCTCGCGGATTTGCGCGCTGCGTTTCGGCGCGGCCGGATCCTTGGCTGGCTTCGCTGCCTTGGCCGCCTTTGCCGCCTTTGACGACGCGGGCGTCGGTGGTGTCGGTGTCTTCGCCATGATGTGCCCAGGATAGGGGTCGGCCGAAGATCAGGACGACGCGCGCGTCGCGATCGCCTCGCGGTACAGCCGACCGGCTCGGTAGGAGGAGCGGACCAGCGGTCCGCTCATCACCCCGGAAAACCCGAGCTCGCGCGCGACGTTCGCCAGCTCGACGAACTCGTCGGGCTTGACCCAGCGCTCGACCGGGTGATGGCGGACCGACGGGCGCAAATACTGCGTGATGGTGACCAGTTCGCAGTCGACCGAGCGCAGGTCGGCGAGCGCCTCGACGGTCTCGTCGCGCGTCTCACCGAGACCGAGGATGAGGTTGGACTTGGTGACCAGGCCGCGTTCGCGAGCTTGCCGGAGAACGTCGAGGGACCGGTCGTAACGAAAGCCGGGCCGAATCGACTTGAAGATCCGCCGAACCGTCTCGAGGTTGTGCGCGAAGACCTCGGGCGCGGCGTCGAAAATCTGCTCCAGCAATGCTGGCTTCGCGTGGAAGTCGGGCGTGAGCAACTCCACTCCGCAGCCCGGGACGGCGGCATGCACCTCGCGCACCGTTTGCGCGTAGAGCCAGGCGCCCTCGTCGTCCAAGTCGTCGCGCGTCACGCCGGTGATGGTCGCGTAGCGCAGCCCCATCCGCTTGACCGAGTCGGCGACCCGGCGCGGTTCGTCGCGGTCGAGCGGGGAAGGCCGGCCGCTGTCGATCTGGCAGAACGAGCAGTTGCGGCTGCAGGTGGCGCCGCCGATCAGGAAGGTGGCCTCGCGGTCTTCCCAGCACTCGAAGATGTTCGGACAGCCAGCCTCTTCGCACACCGTGTGCAGGCCCTCGCTGCGCACCAGTTCCTTCAGCTCCGAGTACTGCGGACCCATCCGCGCGCGGATCTTGATCCACTCTGGCTTCTTCTCGATCGGCACCGCCGCGTTGCGGGCCTCGACCCGCAGCAGCTTGCGTCCGTCGGGGGCTACCGCTGTCACGCGTTCAAGGTTACGCGGCGGTCGCGCGGCTCGATGACGGCGATCGTTCGCGTCAGGTGGGTTTCGACGATCGGCAGCATTTCCTCGACCGTTACGTCCCGGCCCAACTCGGCGGACAGCGACGTCACTTCGGCATCGTCGATCCCGCAGGGGACGATGCGACCGAACCACGAGAGGTCGGGGTCGCAGTTGAGAGCGAAGCCGTGCATCGTCGTGCAGCGCGAGATCCGGACGCCGATGGCCGCGATCTTGCGATCCGGACCGGTGTCGTCGGCGGGCGCCCACACTCCCGAGCGGCCGGCGATCTGCACGGTGCGCACGCCGACATCGGCGCACGCGGCCATCAGCGCTTGCTCGAGTCGCCGCACATGCCCGACCGCGTCGATCGGCATCGCCAGTTTGACGATCGGATAGCCGACGAGCTGGCCCGGACCGTGCCAGGTGATGCGGCCGCCGCGGTCGACCTCTATCACCGGCGTGCCGTCGACCGGACGCTCGAAGTCCTGAGTGCGCTTGCCAGCCGTGAACACCGGTGGATGCTCCAACAGCAGGCAGGTGTCGGGAATCTCGTCAGCGACCCGGCGCGCGTGGATCTCACGCTGCAGCGCCCACGCGTCGTCGTAGGGCAGCAACCCCAGTCGCTTGAATCGCAGCTCGCTCACCCTTCGACAATACGTGTTTCAGCTTTCAACTTCTTGGCCGGATGGCAGCTCATCGGGCGGCAACGATGAGCCGCCGGCGGTCCGGCCATCACGTCGTCGGACGACGAGAAGATTGCGGCGCAGCGAGCGGCGGTCATGAAAAGTCCCTGGTGTGCAAGGGAAAATCCACGGGCTTGGCAAATCGCTCGTCCGCGGTGGCCCTCGGCGGCGAGGCGAGAGCCGCTGGTGCGCGAAAGCCGACCTCGGCGGCCTGTGGACGACAACAGCGCGGTGGCGCCGGAATGCGGTCGAATGTCGGCGTGGACTCGTTTCGTCTTCCAGGCTTCGACGTCGAGGAGTTGCTCGGGTTCGGCGCTTGCGGCGAGGTGTGGCGAGCGCGCTCGCAGGCCACCGGTGAGCTCGCGGCGCTGAAGCTGCTGCGGCTCGACCCCTCGCTCGACGCCTTGGCGCAGCGGCAGTTGCGACGCGACGCGGCGATGTTGGCGACGGTGCGACATGAGCACGTGGTGGCATTGCGGGCCACCGCACCGACC
>DASVDW010000010.1:0-15333 GCA_036380925.1 Acidothermaceae bacterium | reverse complement strand
GACGCCGGGTGGCGCGGTCACCGATCGGCAGCACGGTCGCATGCGACAACACCAGCAGGTCGAGCGCGCGCAATCCGAGGGCGGTGCCGACGTCGCCGGTCGGGGTGTAGACGACCGTGGCGGCCAGGTCGGCGAGCGGCTGAACCGCGACCACCGCGACGTCCGGCGGCAGCAACAGCGGCGCCACATGGCCGGCCAGGTAGTCGGTGCGGCTGCTCACCACGTCGGCGCCCGCGCGCCGCACCGTGACGGCGTCCCGCGAGTCGCCGTGGGGAATCGCCCGCGCCAACCGCTGACCGACCAGCGCGTCGTCGATCTCGGTGTCGGACGGCGCCAGCAAGAGCACCAGGGTGTCGGTGGAGGTCGTCAGCGCCTCGAACGGATGCACCGCGACGCAGCGGCGTTCTGGCAGTCCGAGCGCCTGCGCGAGGCTGGTGTTGCCAGGCGAGTTCCGCGGCAGCCGAACGATTTCGTGATGGACGTCGTGCGCGAGCAGGTACTGGTGGATATCGAGTGGACCTCTCATGACCGAGCTCACCTCGCTCACCCGGCCGACACCTGCGCGATCACCTGGACCACCGCATGGGCCGCCCTAGCATCCGATACTCGGGTCCCCCACAGACTGCTATCCGAACGCGTTGTTTTGTGTGGATCTGACCATAGGCGCGGCGCCTCAGAAAAAGAACCCTTCCATCTTTGAAAATTTCGCGAACTTGAGGTGACAAAGCGATGGCGAGGATCGCTCACGGGCTGGGACGGCGCGGGGTCGGGCGGCGGCGCTGCCGTCGTCCGAGCGTCTTCGCCGTACTCTTGTGACCCGTGCCCGCGACTTCCTCCGCGCCTCACGGTGACACCACGCCCAGGCTGACCGAGGTTCAGCGCAACGCCATCACCGAGCTGATGCGGGTGTCGCCGGTCGCGGACGATCTTGGGCGGCTGTTCGCGAGGGCGGGGCACGAGCTGGCGTTGGTCGGCGGTTCGGTGCGGGACGCGCTCCTCGATCGGCTCGGCGAGGATCTCGATTTCGCGACCAGCGCGCGCCCCGACGAGGTGCTGAAGATCACCCGCAAGTGGGCGGACAACCTGTGGGACACCGGGATCGCGTTCGGCACCGTCGGACTGTTGAAGGACGGTCACCGATTGGAGATCACCACCTATCGGTTCGAGACCTACGAGCCTGATTCGCGCAAGCCCGAGGTGGTGTACGGCGAATCGCTGCTCGAGGATCTGCGGCGGCGTGATTTCACGGTCAACGCGATGGCGGTGAGCGTGCCTGACCACGAGTTCAGCGACCCGTTTGGCGGCGTCCGGGACTTGCTCGCGAAGGTGCTGCGCACGCCGGGCCGACCCGAGGACTCTTTTAACGACGACCCGTTGCGGATGATGCGAGCGGCCCGGTTCTCCGCGCAGTTGGGCTTCGAGGTCGACCCCTCGGTCGCCGCGGCGATGGCCGCGCTCGCCGATCGGATCTTGAAGATCTCCGCAGAGCGGGTGCGAGACGAGTTAGTCAAGCTGATCTGCTCGCCCGACCCGCGGCGCGGCCTGGCGTTGTTGGTTTCGACCGGGTTGGCCGACCGGGTGCTGCCCGAACTGCCGAAGCTGCGGCTCGAGCGCGACGAGCATTTCCGGCACAAGGACGTCTACGAGCACACGCTGACCGTGCTCGAGCAGGCGATGGCGCTTGAGACCGATGGGCCCGACCTGGTGTTGCGGCTCGCCGCGCTGCTGCACGACGTCGGCAAGCCCGCGACCCGGCGCAAGGAACCGGGCGGGCGGGTGTCGTTCCACCACCACGAGGTGGTCGGCGCGAAGCTGGCGAAGGCCCGGCTGACCGCGCTGAAGTTCCCCAAGGACGTCGTGTCGGACGTCTCGCGGCTGGTGGAGCTGCACCTGCGGTTCCACGGCTACGGCACGGAGGAGTGGACTGACTCTGCCGTTCGCCGTTACGTGCGCGACGCCGGGCCGCTGCTGGACCGCCTGCACAAGTTGACCCGTTCCGACTGCACGACGCGCAACAAGAAGCGGGCCGCCGCGCTGTGGGCGGCGTATGACTCGCTGGAGGAGCGGATCGAGCAGCTGCGTCAGCAAGAGGAGGTCGACGCGATCCGGCCGGAGCTCAACGGCGACGAGATCGGTTCGATCCTCGGCATCCCCCCGGGCCCGGAGCTCGGGCGAGCCTGGCGGTTCCTGTTAGAGCTGCGGCTGGAGCAGGGGCCGATCGGCAAGGACGCCGCGGCCACCGCGCTGCGGGAATGGGCCGCGCAACACGGCGTCGGCGGTTGACGGCCTGCGGGTAAGAGGTTTGGCCCTCCTCAACTGAAAACGTCCGAGGACGCCTTTGTAAAGGTGTCCTCGGACGTTTTGAGCAGGTCTTAGCGGTCGACCTTGCCGGCGATGAAGTCCTCGACCGCCTGGCGGGCCGCGTCGTCGCTGTATTGCACCGGCGGGCTCTTCATGAAGTAGCTCGCGGCCGACAGGATCGGGCCGCCGATGCCGCGGTCCTTGGCGATCTTCGCGGCGCGCACCGCGTCGATGATGACGCCGGCGGAGTTCGGGGAGTCCCAGACCTCGAGCTTGTACTCCAGGTTCAACGGCACGTCGCCGAAAGAGCGGCCCTCGAGGCGGACAAACGCGATCTTGCGGTCGTCGAGCCACGGCACGTAGTCGCTCGGGCCGATGTGCACGTCGGCCTTGGCCATCTCGTGCGGGATCTGCGAGGTGACCGCCTGGGTCTTCGAGATCTTCTTGGACTGCAGGCGCTTGCGCTCCAGCATGTTCATGAAGTCCATGTTGCCGCCGACGTTGAGCTGGTACGTGCGCAGCAACTCCACGCCGCGGTCTTCGAACAGCTTGGCCATCACCCGGTGGGTGATGGTCGCGCCGACCTGCGACTTGATGTCGTCGCCGACGATCGGCAACCCGGCGTCCTCGAACTTCTTGGCCCACTCGGGGTTGCTGGCGATGAACACCGGCAGCGCGTTGACGAACGCCACGCCGGCGTCGATCGCGCACTGGGCGTAGAACTTGTCGGCCTCTTCCGAGCCGACCGGCAGGTAGGACACGAGCACGTCGGCGCCGGAGTCCTTCAGCGCCTTGACGACGTCGACGGGCGTCTCGTCGGACTCCTGGATCGTCTCGCGGTAGTAGTCACCGAGGCCGTCGTAGGTGTGGCCGCGCTGCACGATGACGCCGGTGGGCGGCACGTCGCAGAACTTGATGGTGTTGTTCTCGCTGGCGCCGATCGCGTCGGCGAGGTCTTGGCCGACCTTCTTGCCGTCGACGTCGAACGCGGCCACGAACTTGACGTCGCCCACGTGGTACGGACCGAACTGCACGTGCATCAGGCCCGGAACCCGATCTTCGGGATCTGCGTTCTTGTAGTACTCGACCCCCTGGACCAGGGACGCGGCGCAGTTGCCAACGCCGACGATCGCCACCCGAACCGAACCCATAGCAAGTGCTCCTTCGTGTTTTCGTGAACCGGAGAGGGTTTACGCGTTAGCGCCGGACGACCTCGCGTCGTCCGGCCTGTTGGATGTGTCGGTTTTGCTGTTTGTCGCTGTCTGCGTGCCGGCGGCCCGCTCGGTCGCGATCAACTCGGTCAGCCAGCGCACTTCGCGCTCAACCGACTCCAGACCGTGCCTTTGCAGCTCGAGGGTGTAGCTGTCGACCCGCTCACGGGTGCGTGACAGCGACGTCTTGACGTGGTCGAGCCGCTCTTCAAGCCGGCTGCGCCGACCTTCGAGGATGCGCATCCGGACGTCGGCCGCGGTCTGGGCGAAGAACGCGAAGTGGACGCCGAAGTTCTCGTCCTCCCAAGAGGAGGGCCCGGCTTCGGCGAGCAGGTTCTGCAGGTGCTCTTTGCCGTCGGCGGTCAGCTTGTAGACGATGCGGCTACGCGCGCCGCTCTCCTCGCCGTCCGCGCTCACGTGACCGGCGGCGAGCATCTCCTTCAGGCACGGATACAACGAGCCGTAGGAGAACGCCCGGAAGGTGCCGAGCATGGCGTTGAGCCGCTTGCGCAACTCGTAGCCGTGCATCGGAGACTCGTGGAGCAGGCCGAGGACGGCAAGCTCAAGGACGCCCGCGCGTCCCGAGCGCTTGGCTGCCTCTGCCATGCTTTGCTCCGTCGTCCGAATTGGTGTTCTGAACCGATGTATCGGTTCGATACATCCGAACGATACGACCCGTTCGGGTGACGCGCAAACACACCGCGGTGTGGCGCGCGTCACAGCGGTGGCGGCGAGTGGTGCTGACCTCGCGCGCCGACGCCCCTGGACACTCGGTGGCGTCCGAGGACACCGCTCGACGAGTGTCCTCGGATGCTGTCGGTTGTCCTCGGGTCGGCCGGGCCGGTGCTCCTAGCGCCGCACCGCCGAGATCTGCAGCCGGACGTAGTCGATCACCGGCTCGGGCAGTTGTCCCGCGACCGCACGGACGAACGGGCGCCGCTCACTCGTCGGCAGCTCGCGCAGGTGGGCGCCGAGCATCACCGTCGCGAGGTAGGCCTCGAGCTGCTCGCCGCGCTCCAGCCGCGCCGGGTCGGCGACCAGCCTGACCTCGATGTCGGTGAAGCCCGCCGTGTCAAGGCGAGCCGTGGTGGTCTCGACGTCCGCGAAGTTCCACAGCGCGGCGCCGGTGTCGGCGCCGACCGCGGCGAGCGCCCGCCGGAACCCGGCGATGTTGCCGAAGCCACCGGCCTCGGCGACGAACCGCCCGCCGGGTCGCAATGACGCGGCCACGCTGCGGAAGACGAGGTCGTGGTCGGGCAGCCAGTGCAACGTCGCCACGCTGAGCGCGGCGTCGGCCTGCTCGCCGAGGTCGAGTGGTTCGCGCAGATCAGCGTGGACGACGCGAAGCCGGCCGCCCTCGTCGCCGAGCCGCGCGCCGAGCTGCTGGAGCATCTGCCGGGAACCGTCGACGGCGATGACCCGGCCGGCCGGGAGCGCCGCGAGCAGCCGCTCGGTGTCGCGCCCGGTGCCGCAGCCGATGTCGACGACCGTCTCGGCGCCCGACAGTCTCAACCGCTCGACCGCGGCGGCGCCCCACCGTAGGTGCGGCAGCGGCAATGCGTCGTAGCGGCGGGCGTCCCACTCCAACAGCTCCATCGGTCCTCCTCGCTCGGGGCTCGACGCTACCGACGACCTCTCGCGATGTGGACATTTGTTTCACTATGCGGGCAGCGCCGCCGCTTCGTCAGGCGCCTGCCGCGGCGACATGGTGGCCGCTCCCCCGGCGTCCGCGGTGTCGAGCGCGCGCCGAACGGTCAGGATCAGGCCCGCGCCAACGAGCACCACCGCCGCGCCGAGCAGGAACGGGACGTGCGCGTTGTAACGCTCGACCAGCTTGCCGGCCACGAAGGGCGCGAGTCCGCCGCCGATGAAGCGGACGAAACCGTAGGTGGCGGAGGCGATGTTGCGCGGCACCGGCGAAATGCTCATGACGGCGGTGGTGACCAGGGTGTTGTTCAGGCCGATCAAAGCGCCGGACGCGATGACGGCGCCGATGACCACCCAGCGGTGCTCCGGGAAAACGCCGATCACGCCGAGAATCGCGGCGACGAGCACGAGGCAGCCGATCAGCGTGCTGGTCGTGCCGTAGCGGTCTTTCAAGGCGGGCGCCCCGAACACCGCGAAGACAGCGACCAGCACCCCCCAGCCGAAGAAGACGGCGCCGAGCTTCAGCGCGGACAGCCCCATCAGGAACGGCGCGTAGCCGAGCAGCGTGAAAAATCCCCAGTTATAGAGCAATCCAATGACGCTGGTGCGCGCCAACGCGCCGTGTCGCAGCGCCACGATCGGTTCTCTTATCGACGAGCGCTCCGGCGGCTTCTCGCTGGTCGGCACCATGAAGACGGTGGCCACCAGCGCGATCAGCATCAGCAGCGAGACGCCGTAGAACGGGCCGCGCCAGCTGATGTTCCCGAGCAGCCCGCCGAGCAGCGGTCCCGACGCGATGCCGACGCCGAGCGCCGTCTCGTACAGCACGATGGCGCCCGCGAATCCGCCGGCGGCCGAGTTCACGATGACGGCCAGCGAGGTGGCGATGAACAGCGCGTTGCCCAGCCCCCAGCCGGCCCGGAAGCCGACGATGCCGCCGATGGTGTGGCTTGAGCCGGCCAGGCCGGCGAAGGTGACGATCAGCATCAGGCCCACGATCAGCGTGCGCTTCGGGCCGATCCGGCTGGACACCCAGCCGGTGACCAGCATGGCGACCGCCGTCACGACCAGGTAGCTGGTGAACAGCAACTCCACCTGGCTGGGACTCGCGTGCAGCTTCGACGCCAGCGCCGGCAGGATCGGGTCGACCAGGCCGATGCCCATGAACGAGATGACGCAGGCGAAGGCGACCGCGAAGACCGCGCTGGGTTGTCGAAACGGGCTTTGCGTTGCGTTGCGGGCCGTCACCGGCGGGATCCTTTCTGCCGTCCGACCAGGCGCCGGACGGCGGGTAGGGCGGCGATCAACGCGGCTCGGTCCGCGTCGTCGAGTCGCTCCAGTTCGGCCGCCAACGCGGCCGTGCGGTCGGCCTGGCGCGCGGCGAGCACCTTCACGCCGAGCTCGGTGATGCGGACCAAGGTGGCCCGCCGGTCGCTCGGGTCGGGAACGCGCTCGGCTTGCCCGGCCGCCTCCAGCCGGTCGATCAGCGTCGTCATGCCCGGCTGGGAGACGGCCTCGCGTTCGGCGAGCTGGGAGATCCGCAGCGGCCCTTCGGCGTGCAACGTGTCGAGCGTGGTGATCGTGCTGGTGCTTACCTGCGTCGGCGCTTGCCGGCGCGCCCACATCACCAGATGGTCGATGCCGGCGGCGACCGCTTGAGTGTCGCGTCGTGTCATGGCACGACTATATAACACACTTATATAAATAGGTGATGGAAGTCAGCCGCGGGTGGTGGCCGGCTCCGCCGCGGGAGCGTCTGGCGCGGCGGATGTCAGGTGCGCCGGCCGGGCGAAGCAAAGCGCCGCGATCAAACCGAGCACGATGACCGCCGCCGGCAGCAGCATCGATTGCGCCATCGCGGCGCTGAAACCCTCGTGCAGCGCGGGCGGCAGCTTTCCCGTCCGGCCCGCGCCGGCCGAACCGGCCGCTCCGGGCATCCGGGCGTCCAGCCGGTTTTGCATCAAGACGGCGATCGCCGCGCTGCCGAGCACCGCGCCGATCTGCCGGGTGGTGTTGTAGACGCCGGAGCCCGCGCCGGCTTGGTGCAGCGGAAGATTGCGGGTGGCCGTGGTGCTCAGCGGCGACCACATGAACCCGTTGCCAACGCCGAGCAGCGCCAGCGGCAGCACCAGCCACAAGATCGCCTCGCGCGGCCGCATCACGGCGCTCAGCCACACCATCGACACCGGCACGCAGATCAGCCCGACACCCGCCACGTAGCGCGGATGCATCCGGTCGGCGAGCCGTCCGACGAAGGGCGCCAGCACGCCGGAGATCACCGCCATCGGCACGAACAGCAACGCCGACCTGGTCGGGCTGAGCCCCAGCACCTCTTGCGCGTACAGCATCAGCGGGAAGCCGAACGCGGTGACCGAGAAGCCAACCGCCGTGATCGCGGTGTTGGCCAGCGAGAAGTTGCGATCGCGGAACAGCGCCAGCGGCAGCAGCGGCTCTCCGCTGTTTCGGTGCTGCCAGTAGACGAACCCCGCCAAGACGAGCAGGCCAGCCACGATGAGCACCCACACCGTCGCCGCCCAGTCGTAGGTCTGGCCCTCCTGGATCCCGAAGACGAGCATGAACATCCCGATCGCGCTCAAGCCGACGCCGACCACGTCGAAGCGGTGCGGGTGGGTCGGCAAGGAGGGAACCAGCCGCCAGGCGAGAACGACACCGACCACGCCGATCGGCACGTTGATGAAGAAGATCCACTCCCAGCCGAGCGCGTCGATCAGCACGCCGCCGAGCAGCGGGCCGACCAGGATGGCGACCCCGGCGACGGCGCCCCACATGCCCATCGCCTGGCCGCGGTTAGTCGGCGGGAAGATCCGGGTGATCACGGTCATGGTCTGCGGGGTCATCAACGCCGCGCCCAGCCCCTGCACGGCGCGCGCGATGATGAGCTGCTCGACGGTGTTGGTGAACCCGCACCAGGCGGACGCGACGGTGAAGATCACCAGGCCGATCAGATAGAGGTTCCTAGGACCGAACCGGTCGCCGAGCCGGCCGGTGATCAGCAGCGGCACCGCGTAGGCGAGCAGGTAGGCGCTCGTCACCCAGATGACGGTGTTGACGTCAGTGTGCAAAGCGTCTTTGATCGCCGGCGTTGCGACCGACACGATCGTCGTGTCGATCATGATCATGAAGAACCCGAGGCACAGCGCCCACATGGCGGGCCACGGCCGCGCGACCGTCCCGCCGCCGCCACGGCCGCCGGTGCCGCCGCTGCCGCTGCCGCCGCCCGCGGTCTGGACTGTCGTCATTTTGACCACGTTAAACAGCCGCCCGGCCTTCGCGACAGGCGCCTGTCGACCGAGCGGGTGAGCCCTCTCGCGAGCGGGCTGCGAGGGCGCCGCGCGGCGTACTGTGTTTTGCGTGGAAACGGTCCGTTCGAAGATCGACTACTCGCTCGCGCGCCGCGCGACGCTCGCCTCCCTTTTCCGCGGCCAAGCCACCACCACCGACGTTTGCGACGCCCACCCGTACCTGTTGCGCGCCGCGAAGCACCACGGCGAGCCCACCGACGTCCAGTGCCCGGTGTGCCGGCGCGAGCAACTCACGCACGTCACCTACACCTACGGTGACGCGCTGGGCCAATACAGCGGTCGGATCAAGGCCACCCGTGAGCTGTCCCAGATGGAGACCGAGGTCCACGAGTTCACCGTGTACGTCGTCGAGGTCTGCCAAGGCTGCGCCTGGAACCACCTGGTCGAGTCGTACGTCCTTGGTCACGGCCGCGCGCCTGAGGTCGGCTCGCGCCAACGCAAGCGCGCGCTGCCGGACTAGCGCCCCGACCAGGCGCGCGTCGATCGTCCGTCGCCGGGTACAAGATCGGTCGGACGACGTGAGAGCCGCTCCGAGCTGAGGTTCGCCCTGAAGATCGACTACCCCCGCGCCGGCAAGACCGGCGTCCGACGATTCGTGCCGTCGTGGAAGCTGACGCTGGGCAGCTGCGGCGGCTTGCTGTTGCTGCTGATCGGCTTGTTCGCGCTCGGCTACGCGCTGGTGAAGGTGCCCTCGCCCAACAGCATCTCGCTCGCGCAGTCGGCGTCGGTGTTCTACTCCGACGGCAAGACCCAGCTCGGCACGGTCGGGGCGCGCAATCGGGAGTCGGTGCCCCTCTCGAAGGTTCCGATGCCCGTGCAGCACGCGGTGCTCGCCGCGGAAGACCGTAACTTCTACTCCGAGCCCGCGGTCTCGCCGCTCGGCATCATCCGGGCCGGCCTGGTCGACCTGCGGCACGGTGACTTCGTCGAGGGCGGCTCGACCATCACCCAGCAGTACGTGAAGAACGCGTACCTGACCCAGGAACGGACGTTGACCCGCAAGGTCAAGGAGTTCTTCATCTCGATCAAGATCGGCCAGACCCACTCCAAGGACCAGATCCTCGAGGACTACCTGAACACGATCTACTTCGGCCGTGGGGCGTACGGCATCGAGGCCGCGGCGAAGGCGTACTTCGGCAAGGACGTCTCGCAGCTCACGCCCGCGCAGGGCGCAGTGCTCGCGTCGTCCATTCAGGCGCCGTCCTATCTCGACCCCGCCTTGCACAAGTCGGCGGCGGTCGCCCGCTGGAACTACGTCCTCGACGGCATGGTGAAGAAGGGCTGGCTCAGCAAGGCCGACCGCACCGCCGCGAGCTACCCCACCGACCTGCAGCCGCTCGGCGCGTCGAGCGCGCTCAGCGGGCCAAACGGCTACCTCATCGCGGCCGTGCAAACCGAGCTCGACGCGCACGGCATCACCGAGAACCAGCTCAACCGCGGCGACCTGCGCATCGTCACGACCTTTGACGCCGGCACGCAACGCGCCGCGCTGCAGGCGGTCCGCGCGGTCGTCGGCGACGGCAAAGTGCCGGACGACGTGCGCACCGCGTTGGTCGCCGTCGAACCGGGCACCGGCAAGGTGCTCGCGATGTACGGCGGCCCCGACTACGTGACCCGGCCGTTCAACGACGCGACTCAGGCCATCCCGCCGATGGGTTCGACGTTCAAACCGTTCGTCTTGGCTGCCGCGTTGAAGTCGGGGCTGCCGCTGTCGACGCGGTTCAGCGGGCGCTCGCCGCAAACCATCGCCGGCCAGAAGTACGTCAACGACTCCGGCGAGCAGTTCGGAAACATCGACCTGGTCACCGCGACCGCGCATTCGGTGAACACGGTGTTCGTGCAACTGGGCGAGAAAGTCGGCGTGCAGAAGGTGATCGACGCCGCTCACGCGGCCGGTCTGCCGCCGTCCACGAAGCTGTCGGCCAACGGCTCGATGCTGCTGGGCAGCGATTCGACGCACCCGATCGACGAAGCCGCCGCGTACGCCACGTTCGCCGCGAAGGGCGTGTACGCGGCGCCCTACGTCGTCCAAAGTGTCACCGACGCGAACGGCAAGGTGCTGTACCAGGCGAAAGCGCAAAAGCGGCAGGCGTTCTCGGCTGGTGTCGCGGCCGACGTCAGCTACGCGATGCAGCAGGTCATCAACTACGGCACCGGCACGTCCGCCAAGATCGGGCGGCCCGCGGCAGGCAAGACCGGAACCACCTCAGGGAACGTCTCGGCGTGGTTCACCGGCTTCACCCCGCAGCTGTCGGCGAGCGTGACGATGTTCCGCGACCACAACGCGCCGCTCGCCGGCATCGCCGGGTACAGCCAGATCTACGGCGGCACGCTGCCGGCCAAGATGTGGGCGGCGTTCATGAAGGCGGCCCTGGCGCACCAGAAGGTGGCGCCCTTCCCGCCGCGCGCCAACGTCGGCGCGCCGCCGTCGGCGCCCCCGTCGTCGTCGGCTCCCCCGTCGTCCGCGCCCGCGTCGCCGACGCACAGCGCCCCGCCGCCGAGCGGATCCGCGCCGCCGACCTCGCCGCCGGCGTCCGGTGGGACGACGAAATCGCCGTCACCGACGCCGACGAAGACAACCGGCGCTTCCCCACCGGCCGCGGGGAAGCCGTCGGGCCCGTAGCGGCCCGGCGGGTCGGCTAAGTTGCAGGCCATGGAAAACCGCACCACGGACGCTGCCGGCGACGTCGTCGCGCCGACCCATGACGATCCGGTGGTGCGCGGCGCGAGCGCCGGGTTCGGGGGACCGCTGGGTCGGCACGCCGCGCGCGGCTCGTCATGGTGGACGCCGATTCGGGTGTTGATCGCGCTCGCGATGCTGTCGTCAGTGCTGATGTACATGCAGAAGCTGCCATGCCGAAACCAGCCGTGGAACGGATTCCAATACAGCCACGCCTGCTACAACGACATCTACCCGCTCTACTTCAGCGAGGGCCTCGACAAGGGCAAGGTGCCCTACCTCGACACGCACACCGATTCGAACGGCAACCCGACGAACGTCGAGTACCCCGTCTTGATCGGCGGCGCGATGTGGATCGGCATGAAGGTCGTCGACGCGGTCGTGCCGTCGACGGCGAACGACCGAGGGCAGCGATTCCTCGACGTCACCTGGTTCATGCTGGCGATCGCCGCGCTGGTCGCGGTGGTGGCGACCGCGCTCACGCATCGGCGGCGGATCTGGGACGCCGCCATGCTCGCGCTGGCGCCGTCGTTGATCTTGGCCGGGCTCATCAACTGGGATCTCATCGCGGTGGCGCTCACCTCGCTCGCCATGCTGGCCTGGTCGCGAAAACGGGTGTTCGTCTCCGGCCTGCTGTTCGGGCTGGCGGTCGCCGCCAAGTTCTATCCGCTGCTGCTGCTCGCACCGCTGTTCATGTTGTGCCTGCGCGGTCGGCGACTGGGTCCGTTCTTTCGCATGCTCGCCGGGGCGGTCGTGGGCTGGGCGATCGTCGACGTGCCGGTGTGGATCGCGGCGCCGTCCGGTTTCGGCACCTTCTACGCGTTCAACAAGAGCCGCACGCCTGACTGGGGCTCGATCTGGTACGCGTTCCAGCAGATGTTCGACCACTCCTTTTCGATCCACGAGGTGAACACCTACGAGGCAGCGTTGACCGTCATCATCCTGCTGGGTGTCGCGGCCCTCGCCTTCGGCGTCGCGCGCCGACCGCGGGTGCCGCAGTTGATGTTCCTGACGTTGGCGCTGTTCTTGGTCGTCAACAAGGTCTACTCGCCGCAGTACGTGCTGTGGCTGTTGCCGCTGTTCGTGCTGGCGCGTCCGCGATGGCGGGCGTTCTTGGTGTGGCAGTTCGCGGAAATCCTTTATTTCTTGGGGATTTGGTTCTACCTGCTGGAGGTCAGCCGACCGGGCAAGGGCCTGGAGTGGCAGCCGTACCTGGTGTCGCTGTGGATTCGTGACATCGCGGTGTTGGCGATGTGCGTGCTCGTCGTCATCGACATGGTCCGGCCGTCGCGCGACGTCGTCCGGATGGACGGCTCTGACGACCCGGCCGGCGGCGTGCTCGACGGAGCGCCCGACATCTTTGACAGGTCGCAGCGGTACGAGGAGCCGGTGGGTGCGCCCGCGTAGGGCTTACCCGTTGAGGTGCTTGCGCAGGTAGGCGATGTCGGCGCCCTGGCCGGCCACGCCGTTGGGCGTCTCGCACACCACCGGAGCGTTGGCCTGGCGGGCGACCTCGACGATGAGGGCCGGGTCGATCTCGCCGTCCTCGATGTTGGCGTGCCGGTCGGCGCCCGAGCCGAACGCGTCGCGCGAGTTGTTGGCGTGCACGAGGTCGATCCGACCGGTGATGGCTTTGACCCGCTCGACGACGGTGGACAGGTCAACGCCGGCCGCGTGGGCGTGGCAGGTGTCGAGGCACAAGCCGGGGCCGTACTCGCCGATGGCGTCCCACAGCATGGCCAGCCGGTCGAGCGTGCGGGCCATCGCGTTGTCGCCGCCGGCGGTGTTTTCGATGAAGATCGGAAGAGGCGGCTGCCAGCGCTCGAACGTCTTGCGCCAGTTCTCGACGCCGACCTGCGGGTCGTCGGCCTTGAGCACATGGCCGCCATGCACGATCAGTGCCTTGGCGTTGATGGAGGCCGCGGCGTCGGCGTGCTGGGCGAGCAGCTTGCGGCTCGGGATCCGGATGCGGTTGTTGGTGGTGGCCACGTTGATGACGTACGGCGAGTGCACGTAAAGGTCGATCTCGGCGTCTTGGAGGGCGGTCGCGTCGGCCCGGATCTCCGGTCCCTTCCAGCCCTGCGGGTCGCCGAGGAAGAACTGCGACAGGTCAGCGTCGCGGGCGGCCGCCTCCGCGATCGGGTCTTCCTGGTCGACGTGCCCGCCCAGCTTCGGAGTGCTCACACCACCCACCCTAGGCGCGTTCGGGATGATCACGTTTTGGACGTGTACGGGTCCCTGGACAGGCCTGTGGAGGTGTCCAGGGGCAGGTACGCGTCCGAAACGTGATCAACTGGCGAGGGCCGGGCTGGGGGTTGGTATCCTTTGCCGACGCCCGAGGCGGCAAGATCCGTCCGGGCGCGTGCCCTCCTGTCACGGAACGACCGTGACCGCCTGAGTCCGAAGGAGGCTGGTGCACGCATGCGTCGTTACGAACTGATGGTGCTGCTCGACCCTGACGTCGAGGAGCGCACCGTCGCCCCGTCCCTCGAGCAGTACCTCGGTGTGGTCCGCCAAGGCGGCGGCACCGTGGAGAAGGTCGACGTGTGGGGTCGCCGCCGGCTCGCCTACGAGATCGGCAAGAAGGCCGAAGGCATCTACGCCGTCGTCGATCTGGTCGCCGAGCCCGCCGCGGTCAAGGAACTCGACCGCCAGCTCAATCTCAACGAGACCGTGCTGCGCACCAAGCTCATCCGTCCCGAATCGCGGTAGGGAGGCCATCATGGCTGCGGGCGACACCAACATCACCCTCGTCGGCAACTTGGTCGACGATCCGGAGCTGCGATTCACCCCAAGCGGGCAGGCGGTCGCGAAGTTCCGCGTCGCCTCGACCCCGCGCTATCTCGACAAGCAGACCAACGAGTGGAAGGACGGCGAGAGCCTCTTCCTCACCTGCAACGTGTGGCGGCAGGCGGCGGAGAACGTCGCCGAGTCGCTGACCCGCGGCATGCGGGTGATCGTGCAGGGCCGGCTGAAGCAGCGCTCGTACGAGACCAAAGAGGGTGAGAAGCGCACCGTCTTCGAGGTCGAGGTCGACGAGGTCGGCCCGTCGTTGCGCAACGCCTCCGCGAAGGTCACCAAGGCCTCGCGCGGTGGTGGCGGCGGCGGTTTCGGCGGTGGCGCGCCGGCCGACGACCCCTGGTCCACCGGGTCTCCTGCGGCGGCAGGCGGCGGCTTCTCCGACGAACCGCCCTTCTAAAACAAACCTCTCGGACGACGCGCCTCGCGGCGCGACCGCCGCGCGCCGTCCGGCTGACTAACTCTTGGAGCGATAACGATGGCGAAGGTTCCAGCCCGCAAGCCGAAGAAGAAGGTTTGCGTGTTCTGCAAGGAGAAGATCTCCTACGTCGACTACAAAGACACCAACCTGCTGCGTAAGTTCATCTCCGACCGCGGCAAGATTCGCGCGCGTCGGGTGACCGGCAACTGCACGCAGCACCAGCGCGACGTCGCGACCGCGGTGAAGAACAGCCGCGAGATGGCGTTGCTGCCCTACACCAGCGCGGCGCGCTAAGAAGGGGAAGTTTTCAATGAAGCTCATTCTCACGTCCGAGGTCGATGGCCTGGGCGCCCCTGGCGACGTCGTCGAGGTGAAGGACGGCTACGGCCGGAACTTCCTTGTGCCGCAAGGTCTTGCGATGCGCGCGACGCGCGGCGCCGAGAAGCAGGTGGCGCTGATCAAGCGGGCGCGCGAGGTGCGTGAAGTGCGCGACCTCGGTCACGCGCAGGAGATCAAGGCCCAGCTCGAGGCATTGTCGGTGTCGCTGCCCACTCGCGCGGGCGCCGGCGGTCGGCTATTCGGTTCGGTGACGGCCGGCGACATCGCCGACGCGGTGAAGTCGTCCGGCGGCCCGGTGCTCGACAAACGGCGCATCGAGCTGGCCGCCCCGATCAAGACGGTAGGCAAGCACCAGGTCGTGGTGCGCATCCACCCCGAGGTGGCCGCCAAGGTGTCGGTGGAGGTCACGCCGGCGTCCTGACGCCCCGCGCCAGTTGATCACGTTCAGGGGGCTAACTCGTCCGAGGACAGGCCAGCAGACCTGTCCTCGGGCCGGTTGACCTGTCCAGGGCGCGGTCTGCGCACCCGCTGGCGACGCCGACGCGCGGCTGCTCAGCTCCAGGCGAGCCCGGTCAGCCGCTCGTAGGCCTCGATGTACTTCGCCCGTGTCTT
>DASVDW010000009.1:0-19763 GCA_036380925.1 Acidothermaceae bacterium | reverse complement strand
GACGCGCCCATGGCGAACGCGAGCAGCTTGTACTTGAAGGTGTTGACCCCCGACGCCTCGGCGGCCACTTCGTCCTCGCGGATCGCGGTCCACGCGCGGCCGACGCGCGAGTTCTCCAACGCCCGGAACATCACCAGGATGGCGACGACGAACACGAGCAGCAGGTAGTAATACGGCAGCGAGTCCAGCTTCCAGTGGTACTTCACGCCGAGCAGGTTGATCGACAGGTGCGGGACCACGTTGGTGCCGCCCGCTCCACCGGTCACGCTTTGCAGGTTGTTGGCGTAGATGGTGATGATCTCGCCGAAACCGAGGGTGACGATCGCCAGGTAGTCGCCACGCAGCCGCAGCGTCGGCGCGCCGAGGATGACACCGGCGATCATCGCGGCGGCGACCGCGAGCACGATCGACACGAACGGGTTGAGGTGGAAGACCGGCTTGATGGGCAGCGCGCCCGTCCAGTACGCGCAGGAGTACGCGCCGATCGCGTAGAAGGCGATGTAGCCAAGGTCGAGCAAACCGGCGAATCCCACCACGACGTTCAGGCCGATTGCCAGCAAGACGTAAACGCCGATCTGGTCGACGAGCACCCCCTGCCAGAACGAACTGAGGCTGCGAGGGTAGATGACGGCGAAAATCAGCAGCGCGGCGTACAGCGAGTAGCGCACCTTCGGGTCGCCGAGCCATCTGGTGCGCGCCTCGCTGATCGGATCGGTGATCGACCTGATGCTGCCGGCGACGGTGTCGCGGCCGACCATCCCCAGCCAGAGCAGCACGCCGAGCACGAGGAACACGATGACTCGGGGGTGGAAGAGCGCTCCGGTGAATCCCGCGGTCGGGTGGCTCACACTCCCGGATGGTCCGGTGATGACGGCGACGACGAGCGCGCCGAGGATGCAGGCGACGAACTTGCGCGCGTTGTCGTTGCGGCGCAGCCGCTGCCAGGCGTTGCGCTCACCGGTGGATTGCGGCGGACGGATCGCCTCGCCATCGCGAATCGCGCTCACGCCGACCTCCCCAGCCGCTCGCCGAGAATGCCGGTCGGTCGGACGAGCAGCACCAGCACGAGGATGAAGAAGGAGACGACGTCGACCCACGACGGGCTGATGCAGGCGACCGAGAGGTTCTCGATGATGCCGAGCAGCAAGCCGCCGAGCATCGCGCCGCGGATGTTACCGATCCCGCCGAGAACGGCGGCCGTGAAGGCCTTGAGCCCAGGCGTGAACCCCATCGTGTAGCTGACGTTCGCCGGCCCGAGCCCGTACAAGAATCCGGCCGCTCCCCCGAGCAACCCGCCGACGACGAACGTCTGCGCGATCACCCGGTTGATGTCGACGCCCATCAGGCCTGCGGTGTCAGCGTCCTGCGCGACCGCGCGGATGCCTTGGCCAAGCCGCGTCTTGTTCACCAGCCGGTCGAGCATCACCAACATGATGATGGCGACCAGCGCGATGACCGCGTAGTACAGCGAGACGCCGGTGCCGAAGATTTTGAACAACGGCTCGGTCTGGGTCTGGGTGAACGGCTGGGCGATCGGCCGCGAGTCGCGGCCGAACTCCTTTCCCGCGAGGTTGAGCAAGAAGTAGGACGCGCCGATGGCGCTGATCAGGAACGCCAGCTTGGGCGCGTGTCTGCGGCGTAGCGGGCGATACGCGACTCGCTCGAGCAGATAGGCGACGACGCCGCCGCCGATCGCCCCCGCGGCACATCCGATCACGACGTACCCGACCGACGACATGCCCGACGGGTGGTGGCTGCCGATCAGCCAGTTGAGGGTGAAGAGGCCGGCGAAACCGCCGCTCATGAAGACCTCGCTGTGCGCGAAGTTGATGAGCTGCAAGACGCCGTAGACCAACGTGTAGCCGAGGGCGATCAGCGCGTACAGGAAGCCGTTCGCCAGGCCGGGGACAAAGAACCCCCAGAAGTTATGCGTCAGACACATCGTCCGCGGTTCCCATCGGTTCGAAGCGAACTACCCGTGAACTGCACCCAGCGGGCACCGCTCGCACGTGTGGTCGGGCGCGCGGGCGCGCCCGACCACACGCTAACGATGCGGCTCAGGTGTTCGCGAGACCAAGCGAGACGATCTTCCCGCCCTGGACTTGATAGATGTACACCGAGGTGCCGGCGATGTTGCCGTTCGACTCGAACTTCACTTCCTTGGTGATGCCCTTGTAGTCGACCGTCTTCAGCCCTTCGATGACCTGCTCGCGGGTGGCCGTCGGGCCGATCTTCTTCAGCACCGAGATGATCGTGTTCGCGGCGTCGAAGGCCTCGGGCGAGTAGGTGCCGCTGTCGAACTTGGCGAGCGCCTTGAACTTCGTGATGAAGTCCTGCGCCGCGGGGTTCGTCGAGATGTCGGCGCACGCGCAGCTGATGTAGGTCTTCTCAGCGACGTCCGCGCCCGCTTGCTCGATGTACTTGGGGTCGAGGCTTCCGTCGTCCGAGAACAAGTTGCCGGAGTAGCCCGCCGACTTCAGCGCCTTCGCGAGCAACGCGAAGTCGCAGTAGTAACCGGCGTAGAACACCGTGTCGGCGCCGGAACCCTTGATCTTCGTCGCCAACGCCGGGTACTGCTGCGCGTTTCCTTGCCCTGCCTGGCACTGGGTGGTGCCCGGCGCGGATTCAGACGTGACCTGGGCGCTGTCCTTCTTCGCCTGGTCGGCGAACGCCTTGCTGAGCGGCTGACCGTAGGCGCTCGCGTCGTCGATGACGTAGATGTTCTTCGCGCCCAGCTTCTTCACCGCGTAGTCGGCGTCCGCCGGACCCTGCGCGTTGTCATCGGCGACGACCCGGAAGAAGCTCGCCCAGCCACCGTCGGCCAACGTCGGCGACGTCGCGGACGGGCTGACTGTGGCGAGCTTGGCGTCGGCGAACAGCGGCTCGGCCGCCTTCGTGGCGCCCGAGAACGCCGGGCCGACGACCCCGATGACCGACTTGTCATCGATGAGCTTGCGGGCCGCGGTCGGCGAGACCTTGCCGTCGCCCTGGTCGTCAGACTCGGTGTACTCCAACTTGAACGGCAGATCGCCCGCGGCGTTCGCCTCGTTGATCGCCAGCTCGACGGCGAACTTCATGTTCAAGCCCAGCTGCGCGTTGCCGCCGGACAGCGGACCCTGGTACGCGATCTTGAAGGTTGGCTTCTCGCCGCCGGCGGCGGACGAGCTGCTGGTCGAGCCGCCGCTGGAAGATTTCTTGCTCGAGCCGCAGGCGGACAACGCCATGCCCGCGACCACGAGCGGGACGACCGCTAGGACTAATCGACGATTGAGCACACTGACTCCTCTTTCGGGTGGGGCGACGTGAAAGCCTTGCTCGCGACCGCGACAGCCACCCCGACGCTGATGGGCGGACGCTACAACGCATCAGGCGGCGAGCGAAGGACCAACTACGAGTCGTAACCTCCTCGTGATCTTTTGGACGCCGACACACCTGTTAAGCGGCTAATCGCCCGATTCTGTGGTGGCGAGGTCGGCGATCACCGTTTCCGCCACCGCGCGCATGCTGATCCGCTGATCCATCGCCTTTCGCTGGATCCAGCGGAACGCCTCCGGCTCGGACAACGAGTCGCGCGCCTGCAACAACCCCTTCGCCCGGTCGATCACCTTGCGGGTCTCCAACCGTTCCGAGAGGTCGGCGACCTCCGCTTCCAGCGCGGCCAGCTCGGTGTGGCGGCTAAGAGCCATCTCGATCGCAGGCAGTAGGTCGGCCGAGCTGAACGGCTTCACCAGATAGGCCATCGCTCCGGCGTCGCGGGCCCGCTCCACCAGCTCGCGTTGCGAGAAGGCCGTCAAGATGACCACGGGAGCGATGCGCTGCGCGGCGATGCGCTGCGCCGCCGAGATGCCGTCGAGCACCGGCATCTTGACGTCGAGGATCACTAGGTCGGGCCGCAGCTCCTCGGCAAGCGCGACCGCGCGTTCGCCGTCGCCCGCCTCCCCCACGACGTGGTACCCGAGCTCGGCCAGCGTCTCGGTGAGGTCGAGCCGGATGAGCGTCTCGTCCTCCGCCACCACGACACGCTTGCGAACCGGCTTGGCCGACGCCGCGGAAGCGGGCTCGGTCAGCGCGGGTTGCGCTCGCCGCGGCAGCGCGGCGATGTCGGCCGGACTTGGCGCGCGTGGGGCGCTGTGATCGTCTCGCACCCGCAGCAGCCTAGTCAGCCCCGACAACCGGCAACCGGTAGATTAGGCGCTCGCGGCGCGCTGCGCGTGCGAGCCCCGGTAGCCCAACGGCAGAGGCAATGGTCTCAAACACCATCCAGTGTCGGTTCGAATCCGACCCGGGGTACTGAGCGCCGTCCCCTCGCCTCAGCGAACCACTGGGGCCGGCGACCACGCGTTGACCGCGTGTCGATCGACACGACCCCGCGGTGACAGCCGACCGCTAGCTGTACGCGGGCGCGTCGCTCTCGAGGGTGTCGCCGATGCGGTGCACCCGCAGCGTGTTCGTCGAGCCCGCCACTCCTGGCGGCGAGCCCGCGATGATGACCACGAGCTCCCCGTGCCGGCAGCGCTCGAGGTCGAGCAGCGCGCGGTCGACCTGGCGCACCATCTGGTCGCTGTGCGACACAGGCGCCACCAGAAACGTCTCGACACCCCACGTCAGAGCGAGCTGCGAGCGGGTGGCGGCGACCGGTGTGAAGGCGAGCAGCGGTATCGGCGACCGGTACCGGGCCAGCCGACGGGCGCTGTCTCCTGTCTCGGTGAACGCGACCAGGTAACGCGCGTCGAGGTCGGCTCCCACGGCCGCGGCCGCGTGCGCGATGGCGCCGCCCTTGGTGCGCGGCTTTTCGCGGATTTCAGGGATGGTGTCGAGCGCCGACTCCTCGGCGGTTTCGATGATGCGCGCCATCGTCTCGACGGTGGTCGCCGGATGCAGGCCGACGCTGGTCTCGCCCGACAGCATCAGCGCGTCTGCGCCGTCGAGCACCGCGTTGGCGCAGTCGGACACCTCCGCCCTGGTCGGGCGCGAGGCGCTGATCATCGAGTCGAGCATCTGGGTCGCGACGATGACCGGCTTCGCGTTGCGGCGGGCCAGTGAGATGACCCGCTTTTGCACGACCGGCACCTGCTCCAGCGGCATCTCAACGCCGAGGTCGCCACGCGCGATCATGAACCCGTCGAACGCCTCGATGATGTCTTCGATGCGCTCGACCGCCTGCGGTTTCTCGATTTTCGCGATGACGGGCACTCGACGGCCCTCGTCGTCCATGATTTTGGCGACGTCGTCGAAGTCGGACGGCGAGCGAACGAACGACAGCGCGACCATGTCGGCGCCGATGCGCAGCGCCCACCGCAGGTCGTCGACGTCCTTGTCGCTGAGGGCAGGCACCGAAAGCGCCGCGCCGGGCACGTTGATGCCTTTGTGGTCGGAGATGGCGCCGCCCTCCACCACCTTGGTGCGCACCCGGGGCCCGTCGACAGACACGACTTGCAAACACACCCGGCCGTCGTCGATGAGGATGTGCAGCCCAGGCTCGACGTCGCCCGGCAAACCGTTGTACGTCGTCGAGACGAGCACCTTGCTGCCGGGAACGTCCTCGGTGGTGATGATGAACTCGTCGCCCGCCGAGAGCACGACCGGCCCGTTCGCGATGCGGCCAAGCCGGATCTTCGGGCCCTGCAGGTCGACCAGGATGCCAACCGCGCGGCCGCTCGCGTCGGCGGCGTCGCGCACCCGTTGGTAAACGGCCGCGTGGTCGGCGTGTGTGCCGTGGCTGAGGTTCAGCCGCGCGACGTCCATGCCAGCGTCGACAAGCGCGCTGACGGCCTCGGCGGATTCGGTCGCAGGGCCAAGGGTGCAGACGATTTTGGCGCGGCGACTCATGGCGTCAACACTAGGAGTGGTCGCGCCTCAGGCCGTCAGCGGCCGGGTCGCCGGCGTCACTGCCACAGGTAGCCGGTCAAGGCCGGACAGGAAGCGGTCGACGGCGGCCGCCGCGCCCCGCCCTTCGGCGATCGCCCACACGATCAGCGACTGACCTCGCCCGGCGTCACCGGCGACGAAGACGCCGGGCACGGACGTCGCGTACGACCCGTCGCGCGAGAAGGTGCCTCGCGCGTCGACCTGAATCCCGAACTGCTCGGCGAGCAGCCTCTCTGGGCCCGAAAAACCCAACGCGAGCAAGACAAGTTGCGCCGGAATCTCGAACTCGGTGCCGGCGACAGGCTCGAACCCACCGGCGGCGCGGCGCACCTCGACGAGCCGAAGCGCTCGCACGTTGCCGTGCTCGTCGGCTAAGAACTCCTGTGTGCTCACCGAGAACTGACGCTCGCCGCCCTCTTCTTGCGAGGTCGACACCCGCCACATCAGCGGCCACGTCGGCCACGGCGTGCCCGGGTCGGGCTCAACAGCTGGCCGGGGCAAAATCTCCAGTTGCGTGATGGACGCCGCACCCTGACGGATCGCGGTGCCAAGACAGTCCGATCCGGTGTCGCCGCCGCCGATGATGACGACATGCTTGCCTTCCGCGGTGATCGTGGGCGCGGCGAGGTCGCCCTGTTGCACGCGGTTGGCGATCGGCAGGTACTCCATCGCCTGATGGATTCCGCCCGACGCGCGTCCTGGAACCGGCAGGTCGCGGCCCATCGTCGATCCGACGGCGACCACGACCGCGTCGTAGCGCGCCTTCAGCTCACGAGCCGTGAGGTCGACGCCGACCTCGACGCCCGGCCGAAACTTGGTTCCCTCGGCCTTCATCTGCTCAAGCCGTCGGTCGAGCACCGACTTTTCCATCTTGAATTCGGGGATTCCGTAGCGCAGCAGGCCACCGATCCGGTCGGCCCGCTCGTACACGGCGACCGTGTGACCGGCCCTGGTGAGTTGCTGCGCCGCGGCCAGACCGGACGGGCCCGAACCGACGACGGCGACGGTCTTGCCGCTGAGCCGGGTCGGCACCTGGGGTGGGAGCCAGCCCTCCTCGAAGGCGCGCTCGGCGATCTCCTGCTCGATCCGCTTGATGGTGACCGCGCCGCTGGTCTGGCTGGGGCTGATGTTCAGCACACAGGCCGCCTCGCACGGCGCCGGGCACAGCCGACCGGTGAAGTCGGGGAAGTTGTTCGTGGCGTGCAGGCGCTCGCTGGCGGCCTGCCAGTCGGACCGCCCGACCAAGTCGTTCCACTCCGGGATGAGGTTTCCGAGCGGGCAGCCGTTGTGGCAGAACGGGATGCCGCAATCCATGCACCTGCGGGCCTGCGTCTCGAGGTCCTCGTGGGTGATGGCCTGGTGGACGTCCTTCCAGTCACCGATCCGCACGTCGACGGGCCGGTCCTCGGGCAGTTCGCGCTGCCACTTCAGGAAGCCTTTCGGGTCAGTCACTGATCACCGCCATGATGAGCTTGTCGAAGTCGAGTCCGTCGCGTTCGGCCTGGGCCCGGATTTCCAGCACCCGCTTGTAGTCACGCGGCATGATTTTCGAGAAACGGGTGACCGTGGCCGGCCAATCGGCCAGCAGGTCGGCCGCCAGCCGCGACCCGGTCTCGCTCGCGTGCCTGCGCACCAGCCCTTCCACGAGCGCCTGGTCTTCGTCGTCCAGCTCTTCGATGTCGGCCATGCCGGTGTTGACGCGGCGCGGGTCGAGGTCGATGAGATACGCGACGCCTCCCGACATGCCGGCCGCGAAATTCCTTCCGGTCTTGCCCAGGACGACGACGACGCCGCCGGTCATGTATTCGCACCCGTGGTCGCCAACGCCTTCGACGACCGCGGTGGCGCCGGAGTTACGCACCGCGAACCGCTCACCGACGACGCCGCGCACGAACATCTCACCGCTCGTGGCGCCGTAGAGCAACACGTTGCCCGCGATGATGTTCTCGTGCGCCACAAAAGGCGCGTCGTCGAACGGCTTCAGCACGATGCGGCCGCCCGACAAGCCTTTTCCGACGTAGTCGTTCGCGTCGCCGACGAGCCGCAGGGTCACCCCGCGTGGCACGAACGCGCCGAACGACTGGCCCGCGGACCCGGTGAACGTCACGTCGATCGTGCCGTCGGGCAGGCCGACGCCGCGATAGCGCTTGGTCACCTCGTGGCCCAGCAGCGTGCCGACCGTGCGGTTGACGTTGCGGATCGGCATCTCCAACCGCACCGGAACGCGCTCGTTCAGCGCGCCGTCGGCCAACTCGATGAGCGTGTTGTCGAGCGCCTTCTCAAGACCGTGATCCTGCCCGACGAGCTGGCGCCGCGGCTCGCTGCGGTCGTCTGGCGCGCACAGGATCGGCGCGAGGTCGAGTCCGTTCGCCTTCCAGTGCTGGACGGCGTCCGACGTGTCGAGGAACTCGACTTGACCAACCGCCTCCGCGATCGAGCGAAAACCCAACTCCGCAAGGTATTCGCGAACCTCTTGCGCGATGAACTGGAAGAAGTTCACCACGAACTCCGGCTTGCCGTTGAAACGCTCGCGCAGCACGGGGTCTTGGGTGGCCACACCTACCGGGCAGGTGTTGAGGTGGCAGACCCGCATCATGATGCAGCCGGACACCACCAGCGGCGCCGTCGCGAACCCGAACTCCTCCGCGCCGAGCAACGCGGCGATGACGACGTCGCGGCCGGTCTTGAGTTGACCGTCGGCCTGCACGACGATTCGCTCGCGCAATCCGTTTGCCACCAGGGTTTGCTGGGTCTCGGCGATCCCGAGCTCCCACGGCGCGCCGACGTGCTTGATGGACGTCAGCGGGGCGGCGCCGGTGCCGCCGTCATGCCCGGAAATCAAAACGACGTCGGCGTGCGCTTTGGCGACCCCGGCGGCGACCGTGCCGACACCGACCTCCGCAACCAACTTGACGTGCACTCGCGCCCTGGGGTTGGCGTTCTTGAGGTCGTGGATGAGCTGCTTGAGGTCTTCGATCGAGTAGATGTCGTGGTGCGGCGGCGGCGAGATGAGCCCCACGCCAGGCGTGGAATGCCGCGTTGCCGCGATCCACGGATAAACCTTGTGGCCGGGAAGCTGGCCGCCTTCACCGGGCTTGGCGCCCTGCGCCATCTTGATCTGCAGGTCGTCGGCGGCGGTGAGGTACTCGCTGGTGACGCCGAACCGCCCGCTCGCGACCTGCTTGATCGCGGACCGGCGATCGTCGTAAAGACGTTCGGCGTCCTCACCGCCCTCGCCGGTGTTCGACTTGCCACCCAATGAATTCATCGCTATGGCAAGGGTTTCGTGGGCTTCCTGACTGATGGACCCGTACGACATCGCGCCGGTGGAGAATCGTTTCACGATCTCGCTGACCGGCTCGACCTCGTCGATCGGCACCGGCGGACGGACACCGGTGCGCAGCTTGAAAAGACCGCGCAGGGTCATCAACGCGCTCGACTGGTCGTTGACCGCGGTGCTGTACTCCCGGAAGATGTCGAACTGCCCGGTGCGGGTCGAGTGCTGCAACCGGAAGACCGTCTCGGGGTTGAACAGGTGCGGCTCGCCCTCGGCCTCGCGGCGCCAGTGGTAGTCGGCGCCGATGTTCAGCCGGCGGTGCAGCGCGCGCACGTCGCCGACGGGATACGCGTCGTTGTGCCGGGCCGCGACCTCGGCGGCGAGCACGTCGAGCCCCACCCCGTTGAGCCGCGACGTCGTCCCGGTGAAGTACTTGTCGACGACGTCGCGGGAAAGCCCTAGCGCCTCGAAGACCTGCGCGCCGGTGTAGGACGCGACCGTGGAGATGCCCATCTTGGACATCACCTTCAGCACGCCCTTTCCGAGCGCCTTCACCAGGTTGTGCACCGCGTCTTCGGCGCTCACACCGGTGATGGCGCCGGTGCGCACCATGTCTTCGACGGTCTCCATCGCCAGATACGGGTTGACCGCGGCCGCGCCGTAGCCGATGAGCAGCGCGACGTGGTGCACCTCGCGCACGTCGCCCGCCTCGACGACGAGCCCGACCTTGGTGCGGGTCTTCTCGCGGATCAGGTGGTGGTGCACCGCGGACGTGAGCAGCAGCGACGGGATCGGCGCGCGCTCGCGGTCGGAGTCGCGGTCGGAAAGCACGATGACGCGTGCCCCGCGCTCGATGGCGTCCGACACCTCGACGCAGATCTCGTCCAGCCGGCGCTGCAGCGCCGCTCCCCCGTCGTCGACGTCGTAAAGACCCCGGACGGCGAACGGCGCGAGGCCCGGCAGGTCGCCGTCGTCATTGACATGCAGGATCTTCGCGAGCTCGTCGTTGTCGATGACCGGGAACGGCACGACGATCTGCCGGCACGACGCCGGACCCGGTTGCAGCAAGTTCTGCTCGGGGCCGATCGTGCCGGAAAGCGAGGTGACGAGTTCCTCGCGGATCGCGTCCAGCGGCGGGTTGGTGACCTGGGCGAACAGCTGGGTGAAGTAGTCGAACAGCAGCCGCGGCCGGCCCGAGAACGCCGCGAGCGGCGCGTCGTTGCCCATTGAACCGATGGGCTCGGCGCCCGCCGTCGCCATCGGCGCCAGCAAGACCCGCAGCTCCTCCTCGGTGTAACCGAACGTCTGCTGGCGCCGCAGCACGGACTCGTGGCTGTAGACGACGTGCTCGCGCTCCGGGAGGTCGGGCAACTTCAGCAGGCCGGCGTGCAGCCAGTTGTCGTAAGGACGCTCGGCGGCGAGCTGGGCCTTTATCTCGGCGTCGTCGACGACGCGCCCGGCTTGGGTGTCGACGAGGAACATCCGGCCCGGCTGCAACCGGCCCTTCCGCACGACGGTGGACGGGTCGATGTCGAGGACGCCCACCTCGCTGGCCATGATGACGAGGCCGTCGTCGGTGACCCAGTAGCGGGCCGGGCGCAGACCGTTGCGGTCGAGCACGGCGCCGATGAGGGTGCCGTCGGTGAAGGTGACGCAGGCAGGGCCGTCCCACGGCTCCATCAGGCTGCTGTGGAACTCGTAGAAGGCCCGTCGAGCGGGGTCCATCTCGGCGTGCTTTTCCCACGCCTCCGGGATCATCATGAGGACGGCGTGCGGCAGCGACCGGCCGCCGAGGTGCAGCAGTTCGAGCACCTCGTCGAAGCTCATCGAGTCGGAGCCCCCGGGCGTGCAGATCGGGAACAGCTGGCTTAGGTCGCCGGGGATCTGGTCGCTGGCCAGCAGCGTCTCACGGGCGCGCATCCAGTTGCGGTTGCCCTTGACCGTGTTGATCTCGCCGTTGTGCGCGATGTAGCGGTACGGGTGGGCCAGCGGCCAGCTCGGGAAGGTGTTGGTCGAGAAACGCGAGTGCACCAGCGCGAGCGTCGAGGCGAACCGCTGGTCTGACAGGTCGGGAAAGAACGGCTCCAGCTGCGGCGCCGTGAGCATGCCCTTGTAGACGATGGTGCGCGGCGACAACGAGGCGAAGTAGACGTCGACCTCGTGCTCGATCCGCTTGCGTGCCCGATAGGTGAAGCGCTCCAGGGCAATTCCGGACAACGTCGGGTCGACCGGAGCGACGAACAGCTGCCGGAAGCGCGGCATCATCGCCCGCGCGCTCGGGCCGGCCAGTTCGGGGACTACGGGCAGCTCCCGCCAGCCGAGCACCCGAAGCTGCTCCTCGGCGACGATCCGCTCGATCGCCGCGACCGCGGCGCCGGCGGCGAAGTTGTCGCCGGGGAGGAAGGCGATGCCGACCGCGTAAGCGCCGGCCGCCGGCAGTTCGAAGTCGACCACCGCGCGGAAAAACTCGTCGGGGATTTGGGAGAGCAGGCCGGCGCCGTCACCGGTGTCGGCCTCGCGGCCGGTGGCCCCGCGGTGCTCGAGGTTGCGCAGCGCGGTGAGCGCGTTTGCGACGGTGTCGTGGTTGCGGCGACCCCGGAGGTCGGCGACGAACGCAACTCCACAGGCGTCGTGTTCGTTCGCGGGGTCGTAGAGACCGCTCCGCGGCGGACCAGCGGCCAGGAACATGGCACTCCCGTCGTCAGCTGTGCGCTGCGGCGAGGCGGCGGGATTGAACGGGTACGCCACCTGCACCGATCTACACAGGGACGACGCTGGCCCTGCTGGTCATCTCGACCTGGCACGACGGACGCGAACACCGAGCTTCTCGACAGCGAGATCTCGGCTGGGCGACGCCGCGACGGCAGACAGACTAGCGCATCGCGAGACGCGTCACATCGCTTGCGTGGCGTCGTGCGGCTGTGCCAGCGCGCGGGGGCCTCCGCCCCCACTCAGCCGACGTGCGTTCCGATCGCGGCGCCGACGCCGAAGGTGATCGCGGCCGCGGCCGCGCCGAGCAGCAATTGCCGGGCGCCGCCAAGCCACCATGGGCGCGCGGTGATCCGCGCCACCGTGGCCCCGGCGGCGAACAGTCCGATCGCGGCCAGCAACGCCGCCGGCCACAACGTCGACGCGCCGAGGATGAAGGGGAGCACCGGCAAAATGGCGCCGATCGCGAACGACACGAACGACGATCCGGCCGCGAGATAAGGAGACGGCAAAGCGTCGGTCGAGACGCCCAACTCCTCGCGCGCGTGGATCTCCAGCGCCTGGTCGGGATCCATCGAGAGCTGCCGGGACACCTCGTGCGCCAGGTGCGGCTCGACGCCGCGGGAGATGTACAGCTGGGCGAGTTCCTCGCGCTCCGCCTCGGCGTTGTGCCGCAGCTCGTGGCGCTCGACCGCGATCTCCGCGCGGGCCAGGTCACTTTGCGAGGCGACCGAGACGTACTCGCCGACCGCCATCGAGAACGCGCCGGCGACCAGTCCGCCGAGGCCGCTCAAGATCACCAGATGCCGGTCTGCGTTCGCGCCCGCGAACCCGGAGATCAGGGAGAAGTTCGAGATCAGGCCGTCCATGGCGCCGAAAACAGCGGGACGCAACCAGCCCCCGGTGACGTCCCGATGGCTGTGATGGACCTCGGCCCGCGACCGCTCGGTGAGCTCCTCGTCGGCCGTCACGGGGCCGCTTCCCCGCTCGGCGCGCGCTCGCCCGGAGCGCGCTCGCCCGGCAGCGTGACCGACTGGTCGTCCGACCCGGCCCGGCCGGGCTCCTGCGACCCGCCGTCCACCGGCGCCGACCCCCCGTCGTCCGGCTGCGCTGGGTTGAGCTCGACGACCATCTCGCGGCCCGGCGCCCGCTTGGCCGACACGAGGAACGCGACGAGGGCGAACGTGAAGACGAGGATCGACGTCCAGTCGTTCAGGCGCAGGCCGAGGATGTGGTTGGCGTGATCCACCCGCAGGTACTCGATCCAGCTGCGGCCGACGACGTAGGTCATGACGTACAGCAGGAACGCGCGGCCGTGGCCCATCTTGAACCGGCGGTCGGCCCAGATGACGAGCACCGCCGTGCTGACGTCCCACAACAGCTCGTACAGGAACGTCGGTTGATAGACGCCGGCCGGCAGGTTGGCGTTGGCCGCGTGGTCGGCGTCGATGCGCAACCCCCACGGCATCGTGGTGGGCTTGCCGAACAACTCCTGGTTGAAGTAGTTCCCGAGGCGGCCGATGCCTTGCGCCAGCACGATCCCCGGCGCGGCGGCGTCGGCGAACGCCGGAAACACCGCTCCGGCGCGTCGGCAGCCGATGTACGCGCCGAGGGCGCCAAGGGCGATGGCTCCCCAGATGCCCAGGCCGCCGTTCCACACGTAGAACACGTGCACCCAGTCGTTGCCGTGCTTGAAGTACAGCTCCGGGTCGGTGATGACGTGGTAGAGCCGGCCGCCGACAAGGCCGAACGGCACCGCCCAGGTGGCGATCTGGCTCACTGTCGAAGACCGCCCGCCGCGCTCGCGCCAGCGGCGGTCGGCCATCGCGATCGCCACGAAGACGCCGACGATGATGAAGAAGGCGTACGCCCGCAGCGGGATCGGACCGAGATGCCAGACACCTTGGCTCGGGCTGGGGATGTAGGCGTGCAGGCTTGGAGTCATCGCGCCTTCGACGGTACCGCGCCGTCCTGGTTTTGCACTGCTCAGCTCGCCGGACGACGCCGCACGGCGGTGGCGAGCTCGGCCGCCAGCGCGCGAACGCCGACCGCCTCGTCGTCGACGCCGCGCGCGTCGAGCACCCGGCGCACGAAGGCGGAACCGACGATGACCGCGTCGGCGTATCCGGCGACTTCGGCGGCCTGGTCGCCGTTGCTCACGCCCAGTCCGACGCCGATCGGAAGGTCGGTGTGCGCCCGGGTGCGAGCGACCAGCGTCGGCGCGAGCGCGCTCGTTTGGCTGCGGACGCCGGTGACACCCATGACGGACGCCGCGTACACGAACCCGCGGCAGAACCTGGTGGTGAGGGCGATCCGTTCGTCGGTCGAGCTGGGGGCGACCAGGAAGATCCGATCGAGGCCGTGCGCGTCGCTAGCCGCCAGCCACGGCTCCGCCTCGTCGGGCAGCAGATCCGGCGTGATCAAGCCGCTGCCGCCCGCCGACGCGAGATCGGCGGCGAACCGTTCGACGCCGTAGCGCTCGACCGGGTTCCAGTAGGTCATGACGACGGCCGGGACGCCGCTGGCGACCACCGCCTCCACCGTGCGCAGCACGTGCGCGGTGGTCGAACCGGCCCGTAACGCGATGTCGTGCGACTGCGCGATCGTCGGTCCTTCGAGCACCGGGTCGCTGTACGGCAGCCCGACCTCGACCATGTCGACGCCGCCGTCGGCGCCGCCCTCGACCAGCGCGCGCAGCGCCTTCACGCCACGCTCGGGCGTCGGGAAGCAGGCGGGCAGGTAGCCGACGAGCGCGGCCCGACCCTCGGCTTTGCAGCGGGCGAACGTGTCACTGACCGCTGTCATGTGAGGCCGAACCAGCGGGCGGCGGTGTCGACGTCCTTGTCGCCGCGACCGGACAAGCTGACCAGGACGGTGGCGTCCGGCCCGAGTTGGCGGCCGACGTGCAACGTGCCGGCCAGCGCGTGCGCGCTCTCGATGGCCGGGATGATGCCCTCGGTGCGCGACAGCAGGCGGAACGCGTCCATCGCCTCGGCGTCGGTGACCGGTTGGTAGGTGACCCGCCCAGTTTCCGCCAGCCAGGCGTGCTCGGGCCCGACCCCCGGGTAGTCCAAGCCAGCCGAGATCGAGTGCGACTCGATCGTCTGGCCGTCGGCGTCCTGCAAGACGTAGGTGCGGGCGCCGTGCAGCACGCCGCGGGCGCCGCCGGTGATGGTCGCCGCGTGCCGACCGGTGGCCACGCCGTCACCGCCCGCCTCGAACCCATACATCCGCACCGCGGAATCGGGCAGGAACGCGGTGAAGATGCCCATGGCGTTCGAACCGCCGCCGACGCAGGCGGTGACCGCGTCGGGCAACCGCCCGGTCAACTCCAGCACCTGCGCCCGAGCCTCCTCGCCGACGACCTTTTGGAAGTCGCGCACCAGGGCCGGGAAGGGGTGCGGGCCGGCGACCGTGCCGAACAGGTAGTGCGTGTGCTCGACGGTGGTGACCCAGTCGCGGAACGCCTCGTTGATCGCGTCCTTCAGCGTGCGGCTGCCGGCGGTGACCGGCACCACGTCGGCGCCCAGCAGCTTCATCCGCGCGACGTTGAGCGCCTGCCGCCTGGTGTCCTCTTCGCCCATGTAGATCGTGCAATCGAGGCCGAACAGCGCGGCGGCGGTGGCGGTGGCCACCCCGTGCTGGCCGGCGCCGGTCTCGGCGATCACCCGCTTCTTGCCCATGCGCACCGTGAGCAGCGCCTGGCCGAGCACGTTGTTGATCTTGTGTGAGCCGGTGTGCGTGAGGTCCTCGCGCTTTAGCAGGACGCGGGCGCCGCCCGCGTGCTCGGAGAATCGGCGCGCCTCGGTCACCGGCGTGGGCCGGCCGGCGTACGTGGTGAGCAACCTGGTGAGCTCCCCGGTGAACACCGGGTCGGCGAGCGCCTCTCGATGGGCCGCGGCGAGTTCGTCGAGCGCCGCGACCAACGCCTCCGGCACGAACCGGCCGCCGAACGGGCCGAAGTGGCCGGCGGCGTCGGGCAGCTGGCTCACCGCTGGCCGTGCCGCAGCGCCGGGTGCGCCCCTGCCGTGACCAGGTCGGCGACCGCTTGGCGCGGGTCCTTGTCGGTGACCAGGCCCTCGCCCACCAGCACCGCGTCGGCGCCCGCGGACGCGTACGCGAACAAGTCGTGCGGCCCGCGCACGCCCGATTCCGCGACCTTCACGATTCCCGGCGGGATGCGCGGCGCGAGCCGGGCGAACACCGTGCGGTCGACCTCCAGCGTGCGCAAGTCGCGGGCGTTGACGCCGATGACCTGGGCGCCGGCGTCGACCGCGCGGTCGACCTCGCGCTCGTCGTGCACTTCGACGAGCGGTGTGAGCCCAAGGGACTGCGCGCGCTCGACCAGCGACACCAGCGCGCTTTGGTCGAGCGCGGCCACGATGAGCAGCACGAGGTCGGCGCCGTACGCCAGCGCTTCCCAAAGCTGGTAGGAGCTGTAGATGAAGTCCTTGCGCAGCAAGGGAATTTCGACGGCCTTGCGCACCGTCTCGAGGTCATCGAGCGACCCGTTGAACCGACGGCGCTCGGTGAGGACGCTCACCGCCGCGGCGCCGCCCTGCTCGTAGGCTCGGGCCAGCCCGGCCGGATCCACGATCGGCGCGAGGTCGCCTCGCGACGGACTCGACCGCTTCACCTCCGCGATGACGGTGACCGCGTCGCGCCGCAACGCGGCGACACCGTCGATCGTCCCGACGCGCTTCGCGGCCCGGGCCTTCAGATCGTCCAGCGACACCGCGCGCTGACGCGACTCGACGTCGGCGCGGACGCCGACCATGATCTCGTCGAGCACGCTCACGTATCGGTCCCCAAGGTGTTCGCGGCTACTGACGGTCGCGCGGTCATGTAGGTCGGTCATCGGCAGGTCGTGTCACTTCATCGGCTCGTTCGCGTCCCTCACACACCCGTTTGAGCGCCGGAATCGCCGCGGCGCTGCGGCAACCCAGGTCCGCTCAGGTTAGCGGCCCCGATTCGGGCCGCCCCCGGCCCCCCGGCAAATAAACCGAGAAGCAGGCGCCCCCTTCGGGCGCCCGACCGGCCTCCGCGCGCCCTCCGAGCCGCCTGGCCAGGCCGGCGACGAGCGCGAGCCCGACGCCGGTGCCAACCCTGCGCACGCCGCGATAGCGCTGGTACAAGACGGCCCGGTCGAAGGCCACCTGGCAGTCGTCGTCGGTGAGTCCGGGGCCGCCGTCGCGGACCTGAAGCACCGCTCCCGCGTCGCCTTCCGCGCGCAGCGCGAAGACGATCGGCCGCCCGCTCGGCGTCACCCGCAACGCGTTCTCCGCGAGCCCGTCGATGATCTGCCGAACCCGGGTCGGGTCGGTGCGCACCAGCACCGGCCCGGCCGGCAGTTCGGCGGCGAACCCGACGCCCTCGCGGGCGCATCGGTCGGCCCACACGGTCGCCGCCTGACGGGTCAGCTCGGCGAGGTCGACCTCCGTGGCGTCGATGCGAAAGTCCTGCGCGCCCAACCGCGCCAGGTCGAGCAGGTCGCTGACCAGTCGCTCGAGACGCGCCGACTCGGCCAGCAGCACCCGTCCCGTCGGCGCCACCGCCTCCGCGGGCACCACGTCGTCCGCCAACGCCTCGGCGTAGCCCTTGACCGCGGTCAGCGGGGTGCGCAGCTCGTGCGACACCGACAGCAGGAAGTCGCGCTGCCGACCCTCGCTGACGGAAAGCGCCGCGGTCAACCCGTTGATGGCCTCGGCGACCTCCGCGACCTCGGCCGGCCCGGCGGGCTCAACGCGGACGTCGCGAGCGCCGGTCGACAGCCGATGCGCCGCGGCCGCCGCGCGCTGCAGCGGGCGGGCCAACCGCCGGGCGAGCACCACCCCGACGCCGGCGGCGACGAGCAACCCGACGCCGAGGCCGAAGACGAGCCGCAACCGGGTGCCGCCCTCGTTCGACCGCGCGGCCGCCACTTTTTGGGCCAGGACGACGGCGCCGCCGTTCGACAGCGGCCGCCCTTCGACGTACGCCCTGCTGCCGTTGACTTTGCGCGTCGCAGAGACGCTGGCGCCGGCGCGCAGCGCGGCGAGGTCCTTGTCGCTGAGCGGATGGACAGCCAACGGCCGACCTGCCGGGCCGGTGATCGCGCCGCCCGGGTCGACGAGGACGACGTCGACGCGGTCGGCGGTCAGCACCCGCACGATCGCCTCGGGCACCCGGGCCCGCCCGTTGCGCTCAACCGACAGGTCGGTGGCGGTGGCGGCCAAGCTGGCGTCGTCGCGCAGCACCTGGCGGCCTTGGGCTTGGGCGGAGTACCGCAGCAAGAAACCGGACAACACGCCGGCCACGAGCACGGCGAGCGCCGCGGCGATCGTGGTGACGAGGATGATCCGCGACGCCAGGCTGCGACGGCGCTGGCTGGCCGGCTCCCGCCACACGGAAGTCGCGGGCATCTGTTCAGGCATCCGCGTCAGGCATCTGCCGTGTAACCGACGCCGCGCACGGTGCGGATCGGGCTCGCGTCGCCGAGCTTGCCGCGAATCTGCGCGACGTGGACGTCCACCGTGCGGGTGCCGGCCGCGGCGGCGTAGCCCCAGACCTGCGACAGCAGCTCCTCCCGGCGCGACACCCGCCCAGGTCGGCGGCATAAGAAGGCCAGCAGATCGAACTCGGTGGCGGTCAGCTCGACCGCCTTGCCCGCCGCGGTCACCCGGCGCCGGGCCGGGTCGAGCGTGACCGAGCCGACGACGTACACCCGCTCGTCCGCGCCGCGCGCCTGGCTGCGCCGCAGCACGGTCTTGACGCGGGCCACCAGCTCGCGCGGGCTGAACGGCTTGGTCAGGTAGTCGTCGGCGCCGAGCTCGAGACCGAGCACCCGGTCGACCTCGTCGTCGCGCGCGGTGACGAACAGGATCGGCGTCCAGTCGCCGTCGGCGCGCAGGATCCGGCAGAGTTCGGCGCCGTCGATGGTGGGGATGCCGACGTCCAACACGATGGCCACCGGGTGCATGTTGCGCGCCGCGGCGAGCCCGGCGCGGCCGTCGGCTTCGACGTGCACGCCGAAGCCCTCGCGGGTCAGGTACATCCGCTCCAGGTCGGCGATCGCGCGCTCGTCCTCGACGACCAGGACGAGTCCCTTGGTCTCCGGTGCTGCGGCAGCCATGCGTCGTCCTCGATTCACTCCATGTCGCCGAACGTGAGAGTCGGCGCAGACCGCGACGGATCTGTTCGAGCAATGTTCGAGGAATGTTCGGCCGATCGGGAAGCGGCCCTTAGAGCGTGGGATCGTCGCCTTCGTCGAGGCGGTCCCACATCGACAACGCGTCGGACGACGACCCGTCCGACGACCCGGACGACGGCTTCGCCGACGGGCGACCGGACTCATAGCGTCGGCCCATCGCCGGCCAGCTTCCAGAACGCAGCAACGCGAACCCGCCCGCCGCCAGCGCGACGGCGCCGGCGACCACGTCGACCCACGGCCAGCCGGTCGCCCGCAACCGGACGGTCGGGTCGGGCGACAACGAGAAAAAGCCCACGTACCCGGATCCGCCGGCGGCCGCTGCCGGGTCGGCCAACACGTAGCCGGCGAGTGCGATCGTGCCCGCGCCAGCCGCGACGACCACGAGAGCGACGACGCGGCGCAGCCACCCGCGGGTCGCCGGCATCGCCACCACGGCGGCCAGCAACACCAGCCCAAGCGCGCTCGTGCCAGCCGCCACGTCGTGGCCGGTCGGTCCTCCGGTAGCCTGACCGCCCCCGACGACCACGTAATGCACCCAGCGTCGACCGGCCGCGAAGAGCACGACCGCGCCGGCGACCGCGCACCCGGCGACGGCGAGGACGAGTTCGCGCCGGGCGCCCGGCCGGGGGGCCTCGCTCATTCGGTGGAGTCCAGACCTGTTCTCGTGACGTTTCCTACCGGATTCAGGGAGAAAACGTCACCGGAATCGGGCGACACCTC
>DASVDW010000008.1:0-2833 GCA_036380925.1 Acidothermaceae bacterium | reverse complement strand
GGGTCGCTGTACACCGTGGTCGACGCGCTCGTGCGCTCCGATCTGATCGAGGCGGTTGAGACGGTCCGCGAAGGGCGCCGCCCCGAGCGCACCGTCTATGACATCACCGAGTCGGGCAAGGTCGTGATGGTCGACTGGCTTAGCGATCTGATTCGCCTGCCGGCCAAGGAGTTCACCCAGTTCGAGGCGGGGCTCTCGCTGATCGGGGCGCTGCATCCGGACGACGCGGTGCGGCTGTTGAAGGCGCGGTTGGTGGCGTTGGACGTCGAGATCCGTTCCAACGAGGGGCTGCTCGGCATGGCCGAGGAGTACAACCTGCCGAGGCTGTTCTGGATCGAGGGCGAGTACCGCGGCGTGCTCAGGAAAGCCGAGCGCGACTGGGTCGCGGCTCTGGTCGACGACATCGAGTCCGGGGCCCTCGAGGGTGTGGAGATGTGGCGGCAGTTTCACGCCACCCGCAAGCCGGAGAAGCCGGAGAAGCCGCCGCGGAAAGCAGGAAAGGGAGTGAAGTGATGACCGTGGCATCGTCGTCCGTCGTCACGTCGACGAGCGGGGGATCGGGCGCCGACATCGCGGTGCGCGATCTGACCAAGACCTACAAGGGAAACGTGCGCGCCTTGCGCGGGGTGTCGTTCGACGTCGCGCCCGGCGCGGTGTTCGGCCTGCTCGGGCCTAACGGTGCAGGCAAGTCGACCACCGTCAAGATCCTGACGACGCTGTCGCGCGCCGACTCGGGAACGGCGGCCGTCGGCGGCGTCGACGTCAACGCCCACCCGGATCGGGTGCGCCGCCTCATCGGTTGCGTCGCGCAGCAGTCGGCGTGCGACCTGGAGGCGACCGGGTTCGAAAACCTCGCGCTGCAAGGACAACTCTATGGAATGCACGGCGTCGAGTTGCGGTCGCGGGCGCACGAGTTGCTCGCGCAGTTCGGGCTGAGCGACGCCGCGAAGCGCATCACCAAGACGTACTCGGGCGGCATGCAGCGCAAGCTCGACGTCGCGATGGGATTGATGCACCGGCCGAAGGTGCTGTTCCTCGACGAGCCGACCACCGGCCTCGACCCGCAGGCCCGCGCGGAGATGTGGACCGAGATCTCCCGGCTGGCGCGCGACGAGGGCCTGACGGTGCTGTTGACCACGCACTACCTGGAGGAGGCCGACAAGCTGGCGGACGACCTCGCGATCGTCGACGACGGCGTGGTCGTGGCGCGGGGGGCGCCCGAGGCGCTCAAGAGCGAACTGCGCGGTGACGCGGTGGCCATCGAGTTCGCCACCGAACCTGACGGCGAAACGCTGCGGGGCTGGGTCGAGCGCAATGAGTTGCGCGAGGTGACGATCGAGGGACGCAGCATGCGGGGAAGGGCGGACAACGGCGCGGCCGCGCTGCCGTCGGTGTTGGTCGCGCTCGAGTCCGCGGGCCTGCCAGTGGCCTCCGCCACCGTCGCACGCCCGTCGCTCGATGACGTGTATCTGCGGCACACCGGCCACGCCTACGAGGCGGCCGGCCGGCAAACTTCCGACAGCGCAAAGGACAACGCCTGATGAGCACGCTCGCCCTGACGATGCGGCAGACCGGCGGTATCGGCGTCCGGTACGTGCGCGCGCTGTTGCGGCAGCCAGCCTTCGTCATGATCACCTTGGTGCAACCGGTCATCTGGCTGCTGCTCTTCGGCCAGCTCTTCAAGAGCGTGGCGCGCTTGCCCGGCTTCACCACCGACTCCTACATCGAGTTCCTGACGCCGGGGATCGTCGTCATGAACGCGATGTTCAGCAACGGCTGGTCAGGCATGTCGGTCATCAACGACCTCGACCGCGGCGTGATGAACCGGTTCCTCGTCTCGCCGGTCTCTCGCGGCGCGATCATCGCGGGGCACTTGGCGAACAGCCTGGTCACGACGCTCGCGCAATCACTGATCATCATCGGCCTCGGCCTGCTGGCGGGGGCCCGCTTCCACGGCGGGCTGGGCGCGGTGTTGCTGCTGGTCGTCGCGGCGCTGCTGCTCGGGGCCGCGTTCGCCACGTTCTCCGACGCGCTCGCCCTGCTGATGCGCAAGGAGGAGTCGATGATCGCGGCGGTGACGTTCCTCGTCCTGCCGATGTCGTTCTTGTCGACGTTGCTGATGCCGAGCAGCGAGGTCACCGCCTGGATCAAGGATGTGGCCGCCTACAACCCGGTCAACTGGGCGGTCGAGGTCGGTCGTCAGTCGCTCGACGCGAACCCGGATTGGGGATTCGCGTTCTCCCGGCTCGGCTTCCTGGCGGCGCTGTGCCTCGCCTGCCTCGGCATGGCGGTGCGAGCGTTCGGCAGCTACCAAAGGTCGGTCTAGCGCCACGCCGGCGGGGCGGACGTCAGCCGGTGACCGTCACCACGGTGCCGTAGTCGATCAGGCTCCACACCGTTTGCGCCGCGGCGTACGGCAGCTCGACGCAGCCGAGGCTTTGCGGACTGCCGTAAGACGCGCGCTTGAACCCGTGGATCGCGTCGCCTTGGTAAAAGTAGCTGATGAACGGCACGCCTGGATCGACGTACTTGCTGCCGTCGGGGTTGGTGCCTTTCATCGTCTGGGAGCGGAACCTGGCGAACACCGGCCAGCTGCCTTTCGGCGTGGGCGCCGCGGCGATTCCGGTGTTCGCCTTGGACGAGAAGACGAAGTCGCCGTCGCTCCAAATGCGCAGCGTCTCGGGGCGTTGCATCGTCGTCCAGGCCCAGGTGTACGGCTGCGGGTCGACCGCGCCGGCCACCGCGTCTTGCAGCAACGCGCCCCACACCGCGGGGCCGGCGATGCCGTCGATCGCCAGCTGATGCGCGTTCTCAAAAGCCATGATCGCGCCCT
>DASVDW010000007.1:0-21482 GCA_036380925.1 Acidothermaceae bacterium | reverse complement strand
GACGTCGTGACGACGTCGCGCGACGTGTCGCGCGCGGCCCGCGCGCTGAAGCGCGCGGTCATCAGCGCGCTCACCGCGTCCGCGATCAACGTGCGCGACCTGGAGGCGTCGCCCGCGCCCGTGACCCGCTTCGAGGTCGCGGACCTCGATCGCGCTGGCGGTCAGCGCGCTCACGACGGCGCGCTTGAGGGCCGTCGCGGCGCGCGAGACGTCCCGGCTGGCGACGACCGTGCTGCCCTTGCGCAGCGTGGTCGCCCAGGCAGAGGCGAGACGCACGGCGAGGTCCGGTGTGATCTCGACGTTGACCAAGCCGGACACGCCGCGCGGGCCGAACAGGTTGCGCTGGCCGCGCGACTCCCAGATGACACTGGTGTTGACGAGGGCGCCAGCCTCGATGGTCTTGAACGGATAGACCTTGACGCCGGACGAGATGTAGGCCTCTTCCTCAACGACACATTCGTCGCCGACGACCGCGCCCTCCTCGATGCGGGCGCCGCGCATGATGTCGGTGTTCTTGCCGATGAGGCAGCCCCGCAGGTTGGTCTGCGGTCCGATGAAGACGTTGTCGTGCACGACCGCGCGATGCAAAAAAGCCGTGCTCTTGACGACCACGTTGCTGCCGAGCACGGTGTACTCGCGCAGCTCGGCTCCGCCCTCGACCTTGGCGTAGTCCCCGATGTAGAGCGGGCCCTTGAGCACCGCCTCTGGATCGACCTCGGCGCCCTCGCAGACCCAGACGCCCGGCATCATCTCGAAACCCTCGATGTCGACGTCCACTTGACGGTTGAGCACGTCCGCCTGCACCTGGACGAGGCTCTCGAGCGTCCCGACGTCCTCCCAGTACGCGTCGGCGATGTAGCCGAAAATCGGCGCGCCGATCTCGAGCAGCTTCGGGAACACCTCCTGCGACCAGTCGACCGGCTCACCGCCCGCGACGTGCTCGAAGACCTCGGGCTCCATCATGTACACGCCGGTGTTGACCGTGTCGGAGAACACCTGACCCCACGTCGGCTTCTCAAGAAACCGGTCGATGTGACCGTCCTCGCGCGTGATCACGATGCCGAACTCGAGCGGGTTCGGCACCCGCTTGAGCCCGACGGTGACGAGCGCCTGGTGCTCGTGGTGGAACCTGGCCATGTCGCTCAGGTCGATGTCGGTCAGCGCGTCGCCGGAGATGACGACGAACCTGGAGTCGCGCAACTCCGACTCCGCGTTCTTCACGCTGCCGGCCGTCCCGAGCGGCGTCTCCTCGGTGGCGTACTGCAGGTTCATCCCCAGCTCGTCGCCGTCGCCGAAGTAGTTGCGAATCAACGAGGCGAGAAACTGCACCGTGACGACGGTGTCGGTGAAGCCGTGCCGGCGAAGCAGCCGCAGCACGTGCTCCATGATCGGACGGTTGACCACTGGCAGCAGCGGCTTTGGCTGGTTGGCCGTCATCGGCCGCAGCCTGGTGCCCTCGCCGCCGGCCATCACAACGGCCTTCATCCCTGCCGTCGCCGGATGCAGCACGGGCGCCAGACCGTTGCTCATACGGACGCCTCCCTGGCCTCGCGCTCGGGTCCGTCATGTCCCGGCGGGCCAGGCGGCGCCGACGGCGTCGGCGGCGCTGTCGCGTCGTCCATACCGCCGGCCCGCGCTAGTTGCCGGACGTGAAGTGCGTACAGCACACCGGCGTACCAATACAAGGCCGCGCCCCAAATCGCGAACGACCAACCGACGATCCGCGCCACGTGGCTGACCGTGTTCGACCCGCTCCCCAGCAGCAGCAACGGCAACGCGTACAGCAGGTTGAAGGTCGCCGCCTTGCCGAAAAAGTGCACCGGGAGGGTCGAGCCGTACCCGAGCCGCTTGAGCACCGGCACGAACCCGAGCAACGCGACATCCCGTCCGAGCAACACCCCGGCGAGCCACCACGGCATGATGTCGCGAAGGCCCAACGCGATCACGGTCGCGACGATGTACAGCCGGTCGGCGGCCGGGTCGAGCAGTTGCCCGATCCGACTGGTCTGGTTCAGCAGCCGCGCCAGCTTGCCGTCGAGCCAGTCGGTGATGCTGCTGACCGCGAGCACGACGATGGCCCAGCCGTCGGCATGGGGTCCGAGTGCCAACCACAAGAACAACGGGACGCCGAGCAACCGCAGCAGGCTGAGCGCGTTCGGCGCCGTCACGACGCGGTCGGACGCTGGCGCGGCCTGCTGTGCGCTCACCCGGCCGTCCCTTCTGCCCCGATCGGTCGTGCTCCAACGTTATGCGCGAACGGGCCCGGCCGCTGCAGCAGCCGAGCCCGTGTGTGCCGCCCGTTTCGTCTCGCTGTCGGGACGACAGGATTTGAACCTGCGACCCCTTGACCCCCAGTCAAGTGCGCTACCAAGCTGCGCCACGTCCCGAATGCCGAGTGAACTCGGCTGCAGTGACGATATCGCACGGACGCCGCCGCCCCACGGCGTCACCGTCGTCCGGACTTGCCCTTGCCGGCTCTGCCGCCGCCCTTTTTGCCGCGCGACTCCTTCACCCGCACCGAGATCTCCACAGGCGTGCCAGGGAACCCGAAATCCTCGCGCAACCGACGCTCGACGAACCGGCGGTAGGTGGCTTCGAGAAAGCCGGACGAGAACAGCACGAACCGCGGCGGCTGAGTGCCCGCCTGGGTGGCGAACAGCACCCTCGGCTGGCGGCCGCCGCGCACCGGCGGCGGCGTCGCGGCGATCAGCTGCGAGAGCCAGCTGTTCAACCTGGACGTCGGAACCCGCCGCGACCAACCGTCGAGGGCGGTCTCGATCGCCGGAGTCAGCTTGTCGACGGCGCGCCCGGTCTTCGCCGAGATGTTGACCCGCGGCGCCCAAGCCACGTGATGCAGCTGCCGCTCAATCTCCGAGCCCAGCTGCTCGCGACGGTAGTCGTCGAGCAGGTCCCACTTGTTGAAAGCCAGCACGAGCGCGCGGCCGGACTCCACAACCATCTCGATGATCCGCAAGTCTTGCTCGGTGAGCGACTCGCTCGCGTCGAGCAGGACGACGGCCACCTCCGCCTCGCGCAACGCGGTGGCGGTGCGCAGGCTCGAGTAGTACTCCGCGCCCGAGGCTTCCCTGACCCGGCGGCGAATTCCCGCTGTGTCGACAAAACGCCAAGTTGACCCGGCGAGGTCGACGATGGAGTCCACCGGGTCGCGGGTGGTGCCGGCGACGGCGTCGACGACGGACCGCTGCTCGCCGGTGAGCTTGTTCAACAGGCTGGACTTGCCGACGTTCGGCCGGCCCAGCAGGGCCACCCGCCGTGGGCCGCGGCGTCGTTCTTCGTCGGGCGGCGGCGGCTCCGGCAACGCGTCGAAGACCGCGTCGAGGAGGTCGCCGCTGCCGCGGCCGTGCAGCGCGCTCACCATGTGCGGCTCGCCAAGCCCAAGCGACCAAAGACTCGACGCGTCGGCCTCTCCCCTCGCGCTGTCGACCTTGTTGGCCACGAGCACGACCGGCTTCCTCGCCCGGCGAAGGGTGCGGGCGACGATCTCGTCGGTGTCGGTCGCGCCGACCACCGCGTCGACGACCAGGAGCACCACATCGGCCGCCGCGGCCGCGATCTCCGCCTGCTCCGACACTTGGGCCTGCAGCCCGCGGGCGTCCGGCTCCCACCCGCCGGTGTCGACGAGGGTGAAGCTGCGGCCGCGCCAGTTCGCGTCGTAGGTGACGCGGTCGCGGGTGACACCAGGCACGTCTTGGACGACAGCCTCGCGTCGTCCGAGAATGCGGTTCACCAACGTCGACTTACCGACGTTCGGCCGCCCGACGACCGCCACCACCGGGGGCGACGCGACGTCGTCGCCGCCGCCAGCTTCAACCGTCTCGCGCGCGCCCGCGCCGGCGTCGAGGTCAACCCAGTCGGCTTCGCTGTCCCACGTGCCGTCGACGGTCATCGCGATCCGCCGATTCGCTCCGCGACGACCTTGGTGCGCTCGCGGACCAGCGCCACCGCGGCGGCGACGACCTCGCCGACGTCGAGCTTGGTGGTGTCCAGTTCGACGGCGTCGGGGGCCTCGGCGAGCGGTGACGCCGCTCGACTGGCGTCGAGATGGTCACGGCGGGCGAGATCGGCTTGCACGGCCGCCACCGCAGCGTCGTCGGTTTTGTCGAATTCGCGGGCGCGGCGGCCGGCGCGGGCGGCGGCGCTGGCGGTGAGGAAGATTTTGACCGGCGCGTCGGGGCAGACGGTGACGCCGATGTCGCGGCCCTCCACGACGATGCCGCCGTCGCCGATGAGCTGCCGTTGAACGTCGAGCAGACGGGCTCGCACCTGCGGGATCGCGGAGACCGCGCTGACCGCCGTCGTCACGTCGGCCGCGCGGATCGCGGCCGTGACGTCGACCTCTCCCACTCGCACCCACTGGTCGGAGGGGTCGGTGGAGATGCGCAGATCGAAGCTGTCGAGGCGGTCGACCACCGCCCGCCGGCTGGCCGGATCCAGCGGGTCGACGTCGTTGCGCAGCACCCACCAGGTCAGCGCGCGGTAGATCGCCCCGGTGTCGAGGTAGCGCAGCCCGAGCTCGCGCGCCACGCCCCTGGACACCGTCGACTTCCCGGAGCCGGACGGGCCGTCGACGGCGACGACCAGCGAACCGTGGTCGGCGTCGGCGGGGGGCATCGGCGATCTCCTGAGGCGATGTGGCGGGCGGCTGCGATTGTCTGGATCGGCTGGAGCAGTCGCCGTGGCGCGACCTCAGGACGCATCGTATCGGGCCACCGCGGCAGGGTCGTAAACGACTTTATCGACAAGTCGGTTCATCGCTTTATGAGTAAACCTGCCAACCGGACTGGCGCATGCAGGCGATCAACGCGGCAACCGCCTCCTCGCGGACATCGATCTCGACAACCCCGACCGGTCGCCCGGGCTCGTGCTCGACCCGGACGTCCTCCACGTTGATGCCCGCGTCGCCGAGCGCCCGCAACAGCGCGGCCAACTCACCCGGGGCGTCGCGGACGACGATCGGGACGGTGGCGAAGTCAGCGGCCGACTCGCCCCGCTTCACCGGCACCCGCGCTCGTCCCGCCGCGCCGCTCTCCAGCAGTCGGGTCAACGTCGCGAGCGCGCCCTGGTCTCCGGCCGAGATGGCCTCGAGCGCGTCCACCATCCGGGCCGCGTCGGCCGCGAAGGCCCGCAGCGCCGCGGCGAGGTGGCCGGAGTTCGCCGCGAGGATGTCGGTCCACAGTCGCGCGTCTCCGGCGGCGACCCTGGTGGTGTCGTGCAGGCCGGCGCCGCCGAGCGCGACAGTCTGCCTGGACGCGGCGACCAGCTGCGCAGCGAGCAGCGAGGCCACGACGTGCGGCAGGTGCGAGACGGTCGCAAGCGCGGCGTCATGGTCGTCGGCCGACATCTCGACGGGAATCGCGCCGCAGGCGAGAGCAAGAGCTCGGACGTCGTCGATCGCGTCCGGCGCGGCCGCCGGCGTCGGGGTGAGGACCCAGGGGCGGCCGACAAAAAGATCGCTGTGCGCGGCCGCCGGCCCAGATCGCTCACGCCCCGCGACAGGATGACCGCCCACGTATCGGGCGAGATTCACGCCAAGAGATTCAGCGTCAGCCTGAGGTTGAGCCTTTGCAGAGCCAACATCACTCAACGTCTTGCAGATGCCCAATCGCTGAAGTCGGGAAAGTTCAGCGCCAATCTGGCCGGGCGGAACCGCGATCACCCCCAGATCGAACCCCTCGTCTGGCAACCTCAGCCGGCCGGCGCCAAGTTCGACCGCGAGGGCCAATCGCCCTGACGCGCTGTCCTCCAAGGCCACGTCGACCCCGACCTCGCGCAGCGCCAGGCCAATCGACGTCCCGATGAGTCCGGAGCCGACAATCAACACAGAGTGCGGCCGCGGCGGCGGCGCGTCCGTCGCGCCGGCCCGCGCTTCGGCAGGCTGGTCGACCGCGGACTGGCCGTCGGAGGGTGCGGTGGTCATTGCTTCAGGTCGTCGCGCAGCGCCGCCGCCGCGCCCAAGAACGCGTGCCGGATGTCAGCCCGGGCCGTGTCGGTCTCAACGTGGGCGAGCATCCGGACGACGCGCGGCAGCGAGCCGGGCACCGCGATCTCGCTCGCGCACAGCAGCGGAACGTCGTCGAACCCCAGTTGCCTGGCGCCGGTGGCCGGGAAGCACGACGTCAGGTCGGGAGTCGCGGTGAAGAAGATGCTGATGACGTCGGCCGGCGTGAGCTGGTTTCGGTCCAGCACCGCGGCGATCATCTCCTGAACGCCCCGGTAAACCGCCGCCGGCTCGTCGGCGTCCACCTGGATGGCTCCCCGCACCGCCCTAACCGCCACGTCCCACTCCTTGATCGACAGGTGTCTTGGTCACCCTAGCGATGTGCCAACAACGCATCAAAACGCTTCGGCGGTGTGTCGCTGAAGCGGGTAAGCGATGAGTCGACTAACAGCTGAATCACCGTGTCGCTGTGGCGATGCACGAGAGGGCGACCCAGGCCGACCCGATGTCGACATGTCTGTTTAGCCATGCGTTGTGACCTGCGAACACGCCCTTGAGCCCGGAGACGTTACGACGGCGAGTTCGGCGTTCGCCATGCCGGTTTACGAGGACAAGGACCTTCATCAGCACACGGTTTAGTCGACAAGACTCTATGTCGAGGAGTGGCTCAGTAAATCTGTCGATGGCCGAACCTGACGTAGGGTCAGCGCTCAACCGCCGCGAACAGCGCGCCGATCTCGGGCTGGGTGAGCGGCCGGACCTTCCCGGGTCGCAGATCGCCCAGTTTCACCGGACCGATCTCAGTGCGCACCAGCCGTTGCACCGGGTGGCCGACAGCCGCGAGCAGCCGGCGGACGATGTGTTTGCGACCCTCGTGCAGCGCGATCTCGACCATGACCCGGGCGCCCGAGCGCCCGACCACCCGAAAGCTGTCCGCCCGCACGACGCCGTCCTCAAGTTCGACGCCGGCGCGTAGGATCCGACCGAGCTCCCTCGGCACGGCCCCGGTCACCTCGGCGAGATAGGTCTTGCGCACGCCGTAGGACGGGTGCATCAGCCGGTGGGCGAGCTCGCCGTCGTTGGTGAGCAGCAGCAAACCCTCACTGTCCGCGTCAAGTCGGCCGACGTGAAAGAGCCGCTCCGCGCGGTGCTCAACAAGGTCCCCCAAACATGGTCGCCCTGTTGAGTCGGACATCGCGCTGAGCATCCCCCGCGGTTTGTTGACCGCCAGATAGCGCGCCGCCTCTCGCACCGATATCCGGACACCGTCGACCTTGACGACGGCTCGGCTCGGATCAACCCGCACGCCTTGCTCGCGGACGATCCGACCGTCGATCTCCACCCGACCCTGGGCGATCAGCTGCTCACAGGCCCGCCGGGAGGCCACGCCAGCGGCTGCCAGCACCTTCTGCAGCCGAACGCCGGACTGGTTATTATCCGGATTATTCATCTCGACCTGAACTTGAGAGTTCGCCTTCTAACTCCTCTATTGTCGTAGTCTCTGGTAGGAAATTGGCCAAGTTCGGTAGATCCTCCAGGCTCTGCAGGCCGAGCCGTTCCAGGAAGTAGCTCGTGGTCTGGTAGAGCACCGCCCCGGACTCCTCTGCGCCCGCCTCCTCGACGAGACCGCGGCTCACCAGGGTGCGCATGACCCCGTCGACGTTGACTCCCCGCACCGCGCTCACCCGCGCCCGGCTAACCGGCTGCCGGTAGGCGACGACAGCGAGCGTCTCGAGCGCGGCTTGGGTGAGCCGGGCCTGTTGGCCGTCGAGCAGGAACCGCTCGACGTAGGCCGCGAACTCGCCGCGGGTGTATAGCCGCCACCCCCCGGCGATCTCGCGCAGTTCGAAGCCGCGAGCCGAGTCGTCGTAGTCCTGACGCAGGTCGTCGAGTGTGGCGAGCACCTGGACCTCCGGGACCGCGAGCACGCTCGCGATCATGGTGGACCCGACCGGCTCGTCGACGATGAGCAAGATCGCCTCGATCGCGCCGCGCAGCTGCTCGCCAGCCAGCTGCTCCCCCGCCGGTTCGGCGGCGTCGGCGCGTTCTGGCGCCTCCGGGACCTCCGCGGTGTGCCCCAGCACCTCCGGCTGACCGCGATCAGCGTCGACCTCCGCCTCGCCGAACGGCTCTTCGGCGCCGGGTGGATTTGTCGACATGGCTACCTCCAGATCGGGATCACGACTTTGCAGGCGGAACAGCGAGTCGGCGAGCCAGCCTATGGTGCGGCCGGTTCGGCGCGCCTAGTCGGAGGGCGCCGCCTCGTCCACCGGGGCGGCCGCCGAGCCGTCGTCTTGCGCGCTCTCGTCCGGCCAATCCGAGACCGCCGCTTGCGCCGCCGTCCCATCGTCGTCCGGAGCGCCCGTCCAACGCACCAGCAGATCACCGAGCGGGGTGAGTTGCTCGAACGAGACCAGCGCTTCTTTGAACAACTCCAGCAGCGCCAAGAACCGGGCGACGACCTCCACGGTGGCCGTGCAGTCGGAGGTCAACGCCCGAAAGGTGGCCGCGCCGCCGCGGCGCAACCGCTCGCTCATGATGCCGGCTTGCTCGCGAACGCTCACCGTTGGCGCGTGGATATGCGCCACCGAGACCGTCGGAGGCGGCTTCGGCGTCAGGGCGCGCGCGGCGATGGCGGCGAACTGCTGCGGGCCGAGCCCGATCAGCACCTCCGGAAGCAGTCCGGTGTAACGCGGGTCAGGCCCGACCGCGCGGGGGTGGCGCCGCGCCTCGGTGGCGAGCAGCGAGGAGAGGATGGCGGACACCTGCTTGTACGCGCGGTACTGCAACAGCCGGGCGAACAGCAGGTCCCTTGCCTCGAGCAGGGCGAGGTCCTCTTCGTCCTCGACCTCGGCGGCGGGCAGCAGGCGAGCCGCCTTCAGGTCGATCAAGGTGGCGGCGACGACGAGGAATTCGCTCGCCTGACCGAGGTCCCAGTTGGCGCCCATGTGCCGGATGTAGGCGATGAACTCGTCGGTGACCTTCGACAGCGAGACCGCGGTGATGTCGAGCTCGTGCTTGGCGATCAAGCCGAGTAGCAGGTCGAACGGCCCCTCGAAGACCTCGAGATGAACCTGAAACCCGCGTGACTCCGAGTTCGGTGGAGCTTCGTCGACCATCGCGCTCACGCGATCAGACCGACCAGCGGGTCGACCATGGTGCTCAACAACGACACGAGCAACGGCTCGCCGAAGATCGGCAAGGCCAGCACCAACAGGATCAGGGTGCCCCAGTTCTCCTCATCGAGCCGGTAGTGCGCCCGCTGCCAGCCAGGGCTGCGCGGCGCCAGCGCGAAGAGCAACTTGCCGCCGTCGAGCGGCGGCAGCGGCAAGATCGCCAGGATGCCCATGGCGAGCCACTCGGTTCCCGCGAGCAGCAGCGCCACCTTGCCAAAGTTGGTCAAGTAGTGGACGTGAGTGCCGGCCTCGACCAAAAACGGCGCGCCGTCGTATGCCTGTCGCAGCCAACTTGGCGCGTTGGGCACCGATGACAGGCCGACGTCCGTCCACGCGCGGAACCCGGCGAGCGCCCCAATGCCGATGCCGGCGAGCGCGATCGGACCGGCGAGCAGTTGGGCGACCACCTTCGCCGGCGGCTTGCGGACGAAGTTGCCGGTCTCGAGCGAGCTCCCCCAGCCTGGACCGCCGATCGCCGCCGCGACGCAGCCGTAGGGGTCGACGACGGACCGCAACCACCCGAGCGGGCGCCGACGGGTGAGGTCGCGCGCCCACGCCGGCCGCCGTTGTCCGCCGATCAGCCGCTGGACCAGGCCGCGAACATACAAGCCGATCGCGAAGGCGACGACGAGGACGACGAACGACAGCGGGTACCGCAGCGCGTAGAGCACAGATCAACGCCCGCGCAGCCGACGCACAAGGATGCTCGCGTCGCCCTTCGCCTCGAGGTCGGCGAGGACGACGGCGACCGCTTCCCGGACGATCCGGCCACGGTCGACGGCGAGGCCGTGGGAGGCGCGCAGCGCGAGTCGGGCGTGCTCGAGCTGCAGCAGCTCCTCTGGGGAGCAGTAGACCGTGATCTTCTCGTCGTGCCGCTCGCGACCGGTTGGCCGCGATTGCCGCGGTTCGCCACGCCGAGCGATCCGAATCGGGCGGGCGCCCGGCTGGCCCGTCGGCTCCTCGTCGACCAGATCGGACGGCGGACCGGCTGAGGCGCCGACATCCCATTCGGCGTCGACGTCGGCGGCGGGCTCCAGCGCCCGGCTGACCCGGGCCGCGCGCGGGGGGCTGGCGAGCGCGGCGCTGCCCCGAGCGGCGGGCGCCGGGCGGACCGGCGGCACAGCCGCTCCAGCGGCTCCGGCCGAGTGGGCGGCGGCGCCCGCGGTGGCTCGGAACAACTCGTCGGCTCCGGGCAGCCGGGGTCGGCGGTTCATCGGGCCAGCACCTCCTTGGCGAGTTCGCGGTAGGCCCGAGCGCCCGCCGAGCTCGACGCGTACGCGGTGATCGGCTCCCCGACCACCGTCGTCTCGGGAAAACGTACCGTGCGCCCGATGACGGTGTGGAACACCCGCTCGCCGAACGCCTCCACCACGCGAGCCAACACCTCGCGGCTATGCAACGTGCGGGGATCGAACATTGTTGCGAGAATTCCCTCAACCTGCAGTCGAGGGTTCAACCTCTCCTGCACCTTCTCTATCGTCTGCATGAGCAGGGCCACACCGCGGAGCGCGAAAAACTCGCACTCGAGCGGGATGATCACGCCGGACGCGGCGGTCAGCGCGTTCACGGTCAGCAAACCGAGCGAGGGCTGACAGTCGATCAACACGATGTCGTAGTCGGGGAGCACCGGCTCGAGCGCGCGAGCGAGCACTTGCTCGCGAGCCACCTCGTTGACCAACTGCACCTCGGCGGCGGACAAGTCGATGTTGCTCGGCAGCAGGTCCATCCCCGGGGTGTTGGTCTTGAGCAACACGTCGTCCACCGAGACGTCGCGCTCGACCAACACGTTGTAGACGGTGCGGTCGAGGTCGTGCGGGTTCACCCCAAGGCCGACGGACAGCGCGCCTTGCGGATCGAAGTCGACCAGCAATACCCGCCGACCCCACTCGGCGAGCGCCGCGCCGAGGTTGATCGTGCTGGTGGTCTTGCCCACGCCGCCCTTTTGGTTGCACATCGCGATGACCCACGCCGGCCCGTGTTGATCGACCGGCAGCGGATCGGCGTACCTCGGCATCGGCCGCCCTGCGGCGTCGAGCCCGTCACGCCCGATTCTCGCGTCGGCTACGTCGGAATCTGCCGCAGCTGTCGACTCGGCGCCGCTCGGGGCTGCCGCAGATTTTGTCGACTTAGCCATTTGTTGCTGTACCTCTCTGACGATGAGCCGTCATGCCGTCATGCCGACGAGTCGAGACCCTAGAGCCGAAGTCACTCGTCCGGCAAGCCGAGCGCCCTCGGATGCGCCGAGGCGTACACCTCACGCAACCGATCAACGGTCACCAAGGTGTAGATCTGCGTCGTCGTCACGGAGGCGTGTCCGAGCAACTCCTGCACCACCCGGACGTCGGCGCCGCCGTCGAGCAGATGGGTCGCGAACGAGTGGCGCAAGGTGTGCGGCGAAATCGCGCCGGTCAGGCCGGCCCGCTCGGCCGCCGTCCGCAGCACGCTCCACGCGCTTTGCCGTGACAGCCGCCCGCCGCGCACGTTGACGAAGACCGCCCCTCGGGCCGCCGTCGACCCCACCGAGCCTGTCGAGCCCGTCGAGCCCGTCGAGCGCTCCGATGCCGCGAGCAGCGCGGGACGACCGACCCGCAGGTACGCCGCCAGCGCGCGGCGCGCGAACGAGCCAAGCGGCACCACGCGCTGGCGCGATCCCTTGCCGAACAGCCGCACCGCGCCGGCGTCGAAGTCCACGTCGTCGACCGCGAGACCGACAGCTTCGGAGATCCGGGCGCCCGTCCCGTACAGCAGCTCCAGCAGGGCGCGATCCCGAAGCTCCCGTGGCGAGCCACCCGAACCGACGGCCGCCAGCAGCCGCTCGACGTCCGAGACCGAGATGGCCTTTGGCAGCCGCCGCGCCGGCGAGGGGGGCCGAACCGCCCCCGCGGCGTCCGTCCGGACGCTGCCCTCCCGCATCGCGAACCGGTGCAATCCGCGCACCGCGACGATCGCGCGCGCCGCCGAGGTCACCGACAGCGGCGGATGCGACTCGTCCCCGCGGCGCAACGCGGCCAGGAACTGCGCGACGTCGCCCTCCCCGACGTCGGCCAACGACGTCGCGCCGGCGGCGAGCAGAAACTCGGCGTAGCGGCGCAGGTCGCGGCGATAGGAGGTCAGCGTGTTCTTCGCCAGTCCGCGCTCGACCGCGAGATGGTCGAGGTAGCCGCGAATCTGCGCGTCGAGCACTCGCGGGGCCATGCCGACGCGCACCTCCAGCGGACGGCCGCGTTCGCGGCACCGACGGGACGTGCGTTCAGGCTAGGACGTCGGCCAGCGCCGCGACGTCCAGCCCGTGCGCATCGCCGACCGGGGCGCTCACCACCTGGCCGTCGTGCACGTTGAGCCCCAGCGCCAGCGCCGGGTCGGCGCGGCAGGCGGCACGCCAGCCCTGCCCCGCGATCGCGGACACGTAGGGCAGCGTCACGTTGGTGAGCGCGTACGTCGAGGTGTGCGGGACCGCCCCCGGCATGTTGGCCACGCAGTAGAACAACGTGTCATGCACGCGATACGTCGGCGCGTCGTGCGTCGTGGGCCGCGAGCCCTCGAAGCAGCCCCCCTGGTCGATCGCGATGTCGACCAGCACCGCACCGGACTTCATCTCGGCCACCAGGTCGTCGCGAACCAACTTGGGCGCCTTCGCGCCGGCGACGAGAACCGCACCGATCACGAGATCCGCGTCGAGACAGGCCTTCTCGATCTCGTAGCCGTTGGACGCGACGGTCTGCAGATGACCCTGATAGATCCGGTCCGCCTGGCGCAGCTTTTCGATGTTGTTGTCGAGCAGCAGCACCTCGGCCTGCATGCCGAGCGCGATCGCGGCGGCGTTCATGCCGGCGACTCCAGCGCCGAGGACGACCACCTTCGCCGCGTAAACGCCTGAGACCCCGCCCATGAGGACCCCACGGCCGCCCGCCTCGCGCTCGAGGCAGCGCGCCCCGACCTGCGGCGCCATCCGACCGGCGACCTCCGACATCGGCGCGAGCAGGGGCAGCGAACCGTCGGCCAATTGCACCGTCTCGTAGGCGATCGCGGTGGCGCCCGACGCGAGCAGCGCGTCGGTGCACTCTCGCGACGCGGCCAAGTGCAGGTAGGTGAACAGCACCTGGCCCTTGCGAAGGCGGTGATACTCCTGCGCAATCGGCTCTTTGACCTTCAGCACGAGGTCTGCGAACGCCCAGACGTCGTCGGCCGTCGGGAGCACCTCGGCGCCGGCCGCGGCGAAATCCTCGTCCGGGATCGACGAGCCCACGCCGGCATGTCGCTCGACGACGACCTCATGGCCTTGCCGCGCCAGTTCCTGCACGCCGGCCGGGGTGATCGCCACCCGATACTCGTGGTTTTTGACTTCGCGCGGTACGCCGATCCTCACGACGCGCTGCCTTCCGCAGGTGGGGCGGTCACCGACTTGGTTGTCGGTGACCTGTCAAACCACGGTGTGCCGTGGTTTGGGTCGAGTGTAAGCCCCTACCCGCGCAGGGTGATCAAGTCGACGCGGCGTCCGGTGTGCGCCGAGCTCCGCGAAACCAAGGCGCGTCAGGAGCGCGCTCCGTTGCCACACCGTCAAGCAGGACGGCGGCCGCGGCGAGGATTCCCATGATGGCAAGCGAATTGTGGAAGCGGCCGGAGAGCACCGCGGCCCTCGCCTCGGCGAGCGGTATCCAGTCGATCAGCATGTCGCGCTCCTCGTCCTCGCCGACGTGCCGCTCGTCGGCTGGCACTTCGACGAGGTCCCGAGCGAGATAAATGCGGATGGACTCGTCCGACCCTCCAGGTGAGGTGAAAGCGTCGAGCAACACCGACCACGTGCTCGCTCGGTAACCACCTTCCTCAAAGAGTTCACGCGCGACGGCGTCGGAGGGAGCTTCGCCATCGACATCGAGCAAGCCGGCGGGAAGTTCCCACAGCAACGCACCAACCGGATGGCGGTACTGATGCACCATCAGGATTTGCAGCTCCTCGTTGACCGCGACGACTCCCACCGCGCCGGGGTGGACGACAAAGTCGCGTTCGACCTGGTGCCCGTCGCCAAGATCGACCCGGTCGGTGCGGACGCTGATGACGCGCCCGTCGAACCGCTGCTCACTGCTGAGCACGAGGCGGTCGACCGCCTCGTCGGTGAACCTCGTCACGCGGAAGCCAGCGGCTGCGCCACCCGCACCGGGCGATCCCGCTCCGCGACCCGGGCGAGCGCGGCGGCCACCAGCCCGCGGAACAGCGGATGCGGGCGGGCCGGCCTGGAACGCAACTCCGGGTGCGCCTGAGTGGCCACGAAATAGGGGTGCGCCTGCCGCGGAAGTTCGACGAACTCGACCAAGCGCCCGTCGGGTGAGGTTCCTGAGATGACCAGCCCGGCGGCTTCCAACGCCGTCCGGTACTCGTTGTTCACCTCGTAGCGGTGCCGATGCCGCTCTTTGACATACGGCTCGCCGTACATCTCGCGCACGATCGAGCCCTCGAGCAGTTCGGCGGGGTAGAGGCCAAGCCGCATGGTGCCCCCCATGTCGCGCTCGCCCGCGATGACATCACGCTGATCGGCCATCGTGGCGATGACCGGATGCGGGGTCGCCGCGTCGAACTCCGCGGAGTTGGCGTCCGCAAGCCCGGCCAGGTGCCGGGCCGCCTCGATCACCAGGCACTGCAAGCCAAGGCACAGGCCCAACGTCGGCAGCAGGTTCTCCCGGGCGTGGCGCAGCGCCCCCACCTTGCCCTCGATCCCGCGCACGCCGAAGCCGCCCGGGATGACGACGCCGTCGACGCCCGACAGCGCCCGGGCCGCGCCCTCGGGAGTGGCGCAATCGTCGGACGGCACCCACCGGATGTTCACCCGGGCGTCGTTGGCGAAGCCGCCCGCGCGCAACGCCTCCGTGACCGACAGATAGGCGTCCGGCAGGTCGATGTACTTACCGACCAAAGCGATCTCGACCTCGTGTTCAGGGTGATGCACCCGCCGCAGCAAGTCGTCCCAGTCGGTCCAGTCGACGTCGCGGAACGCGAGCCCGAGCCGTCGGACGACGTACGCGTCGAGACCCTCGGAGTGCAGCACCTTGGGAATGTCGTAAATGCTCGGCGCGTCGACGGCGGCGATGACCGCCTCCTCGTCGACGTCGCACATCAGGCTGATCTTCCGCTTCACGTTTTGCGGGATCGGCCGATCGGCGCGGCACACCACGGCGTCGGGCTGGATACCGACCTGGCGCAAGGCGGCGACCGAGTGCTGCGTGGGCTTGGTCTTCAACTCGCCGGACGGTCCGATGTACGGCACCAGCGAGACGTGCAGGAAGAAGACGTTGTCGCGGCCGACCTCGTGCCGCACCTGGCGGGCCGCCTCGAGAAACGGCAGCGACTCAATGTCGCCGACCGTGCCGCCGATCTCGGTGATGACGATGTCGACGTCGGGACCGCCCATCCGCCGGATGCGCGACTTGATCTCGTTGGTGATGTGCGGGATGACCTGCACCGTGTCGCCCAGGTACTCGCCGCGGCGTTCCTTGGCGATCACCGTCGAGTAAACCTGGCCGGTCGTCACGTTCGCCGAGCCGTGCAGGTCGGTGTCGAGGAAGCGCTCGTAGTGGCCGATGTCGAGGTCGGTCTCGGCGCCGTCGTCGGTGACGAACACCTCGCCGTGCTGAAACGGGTTCATCGTGCCCGGGTCGACGTTGAGGTAGGGGTCCAGCTTTTGCATGGTGACCCGCAGGCCACGTGCTTTCAGCAGATTGCCCAGACTCGAGGCGGTGAGCCCCTTGCCAAGTGAGGAGGCGACGCCCCCGGTGACGAACACATGCCTGGTCTGGTGCGGCGATGCCAAGAGGGCTCCCGTGGTCTGATGCTGGCCGAATGTCGGTCAGACAGCCGAACGGCCGGCGCCGAGGCGATGCTCGAGGCCGGCCGGTGTTGCGTTGTCCACGGACTCTCAGCGTAACAGGCTCGGTGGTGACTGCGTCGACCCGATGGCCCGCCGGTCGAGTGTCGCGCTCGCCACCACAACCGTCATCGTCGCGGGCAGCACGACCAGGACGGCGAGCGCGGGGATCGCCACCCCCGAGTCGTTCACCACCGCGCCGATCACCGACATCACCAGCCAGCCGGTCAGCGCCGGCTTGAGGACAGGCGAGTCGGCGAAGGACCGCCGCAAAACCGCGGGCGGCCGACGCACGAGCAGGATGGCGGCGACCACCATCACCGGGATCAGCAACGTCAGCGCGCTGTAGAACAGCAGCCGGACGTCCGCCAGCGCTTTCCGCCGCACGATTTGCCACGCGCCGCCGTGCACGATGTCGCCGACGAACCGACCCAGATGCGTCTGGTCGCGCGCGGGGCGCGCGTAGTCGACGGCCGCGAACACCGCGATCGCGGCGACCGCGACGACCACCACGGTCAGCACCCGCCGCCACGACACGCCCACGCCGTCGATGAGCCACGCCAACACGCAAAACGCCGGCGCCAACGCCAAGACGCCCCCGACGTCGCTGCCCCAAAGCGGTGCGCCGTCGATCGCCACCGCCACCACCCCCATCGCCACCACCGCGCGAGTCGGACGGCGTGCGACGAGCGCCACGCCCGCGGCCGCCAGCACGGCGCCCGCGGCGTACACACCGAACGCCACGTTGCCGATTCCGGCGAACCGTCCGGCGACGAGAGGTGAATAGCCAGCCATCGTGAACATCTGCAGATGGGCGCCCGTCAGCAGGTCGAGGCCGACCACGGCGAAGGTGATGAGCCCGACGCCGGCGGCCAACCCGAACGGGTCGTCTTTGAACGCCACCGACTTCAGCCACCAGGCGAACGCGGTGAGCCCTGCGGCGGCGACCGCCGTCGACACCATCAAGACCGCCAGCGGCGCGGGCGCCCGCCACCACGAGATCACCCCGGCGAGGAACGAGGACGCCGGCAACAGTGCGCACCAAGCGCACGCGAGGGCGACCCACCGCCGGTTTCCTCCGAGGCGCCGGGCCGACCGTTCCGCGGCCACCACCACGGCGGCCGCGCTGGCGAGGATCATCAGCGCCACCAGCGTCACCCAAAACGGGATGACGGCGTCGCGTTGATGCTGGGCCGCCCGATCCAGGTCGGCGAGCTTCGCGATGTGATCGGCGGTGTCGAGGTCGCGGGCGTGGCCGGGTTCGGCCCGCCACGGTTGGCCGATCATCGACGTGGGCTGCGTCGCGCCGCGCAACTGCAGCACCGTCGGGGCGATGTCGACGAGTTGCACGAAGGGCGCGCGGCGTGTCGAGGCGCTGACCAACTCGCCGCCGGAGAAGCCGGGACCGCGAGCCATCGCGACGTGCAGATGCGCCGTGTCTGGCTGGGTCTCCGACACGCCCGCCACAATCACCACCGCGCCGTGAGGGGCGTTCTCCTCGACGGCGGCGACAACACGGTCGGCGTCGGCCGCTGTCGCGGCGACCAGCGTCACCGGGCATTGCCGAAGAAACGTGGGATTGGCGGCCGCCGCCAGGGCGTCATCGCGGTAACGGGCGACGTGGCCGAGATGGTCCGCGGCCCCGAGCGCCGCAGGCGCCCCTGCGGCGGCCACACATCCACCCACCGAGTCGGCGAGCGCGCCGAGCTTCGCCGCGTCGTCCGACCGCGCGTTCTCGCGGTAGACGGCGGAAAATCCGTCGATGGTCGCGCCGTCGCCGGCGGGCCGCACACGCAGCGTCGAACTTCGGCAATCGCCACCCGCGCGGTCGTCGGCCCGCGCGCGATTCCCTGCGCCGAGGGTGAGCCAGCCGTCGGCGACGCAGGTCACCGGTTCAGCCGTCTTCACCGACATCGAGCCGACAGCGGCCTGCCTGGCCAACGAGAACAGCACCGGCGTCGTGGTGGCGTCGACGTCCGCCCAGCCCAGCTGCGGCAAGCCGATCACGATCACCGCGGGTTGCTGTGCGGCGTCGGCCGGAGGCGCCGCCACCAGCAGGCCCAGAAGCGCGGCGACAAGAATCGGCACACGACGCGTCACGAGCGGCTCGCCAGCCGCGCGTAGCAGTCGACCAACTGGCGGACGACGTCGGCGTTCACCGGCAGCTCGGCGGCTCGTTTGACCGCTCGGCGCGCGTAATCGCCTGCCAGCTCGGCATCCTCGAGCAGCGTGGTGATCGCGTCCGCCAACGCGACCGGGTCCGCCGGCGGCACGAGCACCGCGGCGTCGCCCACCAACTCAGGCAATCCGCCAACCGCGGCCGCCACCATCGGACGGCCGGCGGTCAGCACCTCCCCTGCCGTCAACGGCCAACCCTCCCAACGGCTCGGCATCGCCACCACGTCGGCCACCTGCAGCAGATCCGCGATGTCGTCTCGGTCTCCCATCAATCGCACGTCGACCGCGAGCTCGGCGACGAGCTTAGACAGCGCGCCGCGCTGCGGACCGTCTCCGGCGATCACGACAACGACGCGTCGGTCAGGAGGCCACCGAGTCGCCGCGCGCACCAGCACGTCGAAGCCCTTCTGCGGGTGCAACCGTCCGACGGCGAGCACGATCGCCGCGTCGTCGGCGATGTCAAGCAGCCGCCGGGTCGTCGCCGGTTCGCGATCGGCGACCCCGCTGGGCGCCGCGACGAGCGCCCGCCGAGAATTCGCTATCGCCGCGGCCAAATCCGGGCTCACCACGAAGACGGTGTCTGCGCGACGAGCCACCAACCGCCTCGCCCGCAGCAACACGCCGCGCCGGAATCTCCCGCCGGACATCGCATTGTGAAAGGTGACGACCAGAGCAGGACGCGGGCGGCGCCTGGCACTCACGCGACGCGACGCGACAACGCTCACCGCCGCGGCGCGAAAACCATGGGCGTGGACGACGTCGGCGCTGCGCACGACACGTCGAAGTCGCAAGGCCGCCAACGCCGTTCGCAACAGGTCGGGCAACCGCATCGCCGAGCCGATCTCGATCGAGCGAAACGGCGTGGCGAAACCGAATCGCTCGTTCGTCGCCCGAGGGCCGAGCACGACCGCGCGCACGCCGTGCGAAGACAATTCGCGGGCGACGTCGGCGACGTGCCGGCCCACCCCGCCGGTGCTGGTCGCCAACACCAGCGCGACCCGCAGTTCACCCAACGGACTCACCGCCGCGCAATCGCAAGGGGCCAAACAACTGGGACCGCAGCCGAGCGCGCTCGCTGGCTGGTTCCACCACCATGGTGACGAGCACCGCGACCGCGATCGCGACCGCCCCGGCGACCAGGGCGACGAACACCGAGACACCGGCTGAGTGCGGCCCGAGCAGCCACACCACGGCTAGCCCCACGGCCAGGCCCGCGATGACCCCGGCGAGCGAGCCAGCCGCCGTGCGCGCCATGCCGGACAACACCCGGCGACGCGTCGCCCGCGCGACGCCGACCAACAGCGCGAGGCCGGCCACGGTCATGCCAATCGAGTTACCGATCGCGAGCGCCACCACCCGCCACCTCGCGTCAAAGGCCGGAACCAGCGCCAGGTCTGCCGCGATGACGACGACCCAGCCACCGCAAATCGCCGCCGCGGCGAACCGCCAGCGCTGCAGCGCGTACAAAGCGCGCCCCAGGTAGGCCACCAAGCCATAACCGAGCAACCCTGGCGCGAACGCCGCCAATGTCCAGGCCAGCGCGGTGGTGTCGCCGTTGCCAGGCACGCGCAACACCAAGACACGCGCCGCAGGGGCGCTCGTCACCACCAGTCCCGCGGCGGCGGCCGCCGTCGCGACCGTCACGATGCGCAATCCGAGCGAGGCGGCGGCGGCGTAGCCCGCCTGGTCGCCGCTGTCGCCGCGGGCCGCCAATCGCGGAAACGCGCTGGTCGCGATCGGCACCGCGACCACCGACCACGGCACCAGGTAGACCGCCCACGCGAGGTTGTACAACACCAAGGCGCCGGCGTCGCCGCGATGCGCCAGTCGCAGCACGACCGCGACCGAAAGTTGTTGCGCGGCAAGGGTGAGCGCGCCCGCGGCGGCGAGCCCGGCCACCCGCCGTCCGACCGAACGCGGAAACCGCAGCGTCGGCCGCAGCCGCAGACCGAGTTTGGCGGCGGGAAACAGCATGGGCGCCACGAGCGCCGCGACCCCCAGCGTCGTGCCGACGGACAACACCAACTCCGCGGACAGGCTGACTTGCCCGATGTCGGCGCCGCTGCCGTGCAGCGAGTGGAACAGCAGGTACGCCCCGATCACCACGACGCTCGACACGAGCGGCGCCGCGGCGGGCGCCAAAAACCGCCGGTGCGCCTGCAGGACGCCCGTCAGCACCACCGCCAGCGCGTAGAGCACAACCTGCGGCATGAATACCAACAGCATTCGGGCGCCGACCACGAGCTCGACGTGCCGGTCGCAACCTCGGCTGGTGGCGCCGATGAGCAGCCCGATGAGCGGGCGGGCGAAGACGGCGCCGAGCGCGGTGACCGGCGCCGCGATGAGCAACGCCCAGGACAACAGCGCGGACGTCGTCTGGCTGACCTCGGCGCGGTCACCGCGGACCACCGGGCCGGCGAGCACGGGGACGACCAGGCTGGCCAGCGCCCCACCGGCCACGATCTCGAAGATGATGTTCGGGACCGTGTTGGACGTCACGTAGGTGTCGCCGAGACAGGTGGCGCCGACCGTGCGCGCGAACGTCACGGTGCGGCCGAGGCCGACGATCCGGCTGACCGCGGCGACGCCGGCGATCGAGACCGCCGCTCCGACCGCGCCGGCGAGCCAGCCCCTGGCGCCGGTGAGCCGCGCACCAGCCATCATCCGCGCTCGCACCTGCCGAACCGGTCGACCGCCCGCAACACCGCGGACTTTTCGATGACGCTGGAAAAGCTGACGAACTCGCTGGCGGCCGTCAGCCCGGCCAGACCAGCCAACACGAGGCCGACTCGTCGTCCAGGGGCGTCGGTGATCGCGGCGACACCAAGGACCGCGCCCAGGCAATTCGCGCCAGCGTCGCCGAGCATCGTGCGCTCGCGCAGGTCGACCGGCAGCAACCCCGCCGCGGCGCCGAGCGAGAGCGCCGCGATCCGTCGGGCCGCGATCGACTCGGACGACGCCGCGAGCGGCAGGCCGACCGCCAGCGCCGACTTCAAGGCGCGTCCGGGCCGAAGGTCGAGCAGGTTGGCCAGGTTCGCCGACAGCGCCACGACCGCGCCACCCGCCAACCGACGCCCCACGCCATCGCGCGCGACGAGGCAGCCGGCAACCGCGCCGGCGGCGCCGATGACAGCGATCTTCGCCGCGCCGGTGGTCACCTCGCCGGCGCGCAGCGCGGCCAGATGACCGCGAAACCCGCGGGCCGCCGACGATCCGAGGGCGTCGTCCAGACCGCCGGCGACGGCGCTCGCGCCGGCCGCGATCGCGGCCGCGGCGCGAACGCGCGTGGGCAGCGCGCGGTCGAGCAGCGCGC
>DASVDW010000006.1:0-11706 GCA_036380925.1 Acidothermaceae bacterium | reverse complement strand
CGCTCGTTCGTGCAGCCGATGGCCGACGACCCGAAGGCGGCGGCGATCGTGCGGTCGACCATCGCGCTCGCGCACTCGCTCGGCATGCGGCTGGTCGCCGAGGGCGTGGAGAACGAGATCACCGCCGGCCACCTCGCGGCGTCCGGCTGCGACGTCTCGCAGGGTTACTACTTCTCGCGCGCTCTCCCCGCCGAAGAGCTCGAGGCGTGGCTCGACGGCAGGCCGAAGCTCAAGCTGGTGTCGCGCAGCGCTTAGCCGCCCGCGCTCGCGCTCGGCGAAGCGGGCGCGCCGTTGTCGATCGCGCTGCCTCGAAGCCACTGCTGCCACGACATGTTCCAGTCGGTCCAGCCGTTTTGGCTCTCGAGTTTGCGCGGGGTGTTGACCACCTGCACGATGTCGCCGCGCCGCGACAGGTCGTAGAACCACTTGGCGTCCGCGGTGCTGGCGTTCACGCAGCCGTGGCTCACGTTCGCCCGACCTTGGTCGGCCACCGACCACGGCGCCGCGTGCACGAACTCGCCCGACCAGGAGATCCGCACGTCCCACAGCACGGTTTCCTTGTAGTAGTCAGGGTTCCCTTTCGGGATGCCGACCGTCGCGGAGTCCATGACGATGGACGGCGTCTTCTCGAGGACGACGTGAATCCCGGACGTCGTGGGGTACTTGTCGCGACCGAGGCTGACCGGGACCGTCTTCACGGTCTGGCCGTTGACCTGCACGGTCATCTTGTCGGTCTTCGCGTCGACCGTGGTGATGTGCGAGTCGCCGACCTGGAAGTGCACGATCCGGTCGTTGACGCCCCACACGCCGTTGCCGGCGTTGACGCCCTTGATCCCGACCGTGACGGTGACCTGCTCGCCCGGTGGCCAGTACTGCGCCGGCCGGTAGTGCACCTCGGTGTCGCTGTACCAATGCCACGCCCCGAGCACCGGGGTCGACTCCTCGACCTTCAGCCGCTTCTCGACGGCGGCCCGGTCGGTGACGGGCGCGGTGAAGTAGACGACGATCGGCATCCCGACGCCGACCGTCTCCCCCTCCAGCGGGGCCACTTTGGATCCGAGCACCTTGGCGGGCGCCGCCGTGGTGAACGTGCTGGTGAGCGTCGTCGGCTCCCCCGCGGAGTTGGTGGCCGTGGCGCTGACCTTGTACGTGGTGGACGGGATCAGACCGCCCGCACTCACCCAGGCCCCGGTGGGCGAGGCCGCCCCACCGCTCAGCCGGTTGCCGTCGACGTCCTGGACCGTGACGTCGGTGAGCTTCCCGCCGTCCGCGCTCACGGTGACGGTTTGGTCGACGGCCACGTTGGTCGCGCCGTCCGCGGGCGTCACGGAGAGCGTGGCAGCGGGCGTCGGCGAGGCGCTGCTGGACGGCGCGGCCGACGGCGGCGGGGTGCCCAACGTGGCCGACGAGCCGCTCTGGCAGGCGGCGAGGCCGGCGCCGGCGACGGTGATCGCTAGCGCGACCACGACCCGCCGAGACGTCACCCGCCGAAACATCGCGGCGGTCCCCCGCCTTGCCTGTCGCACCGTCTCGCCGTCCGTTCCGTCGTGCCGAGATCCCTAGTCTGCGCCACCGGCGGCCTCCCGTCGGCGATTTGGCGCATTTGATCACTGTTGTGTGTCGGCGTCGAGCGGGCCTTGGTTGACGCTTGGTTTGACGCTGATCGGGGCCGTTGGGTTGCTGATTGCGCCCGCCGAGTTGGGGGCAGGTTGCCAGCGGTCGATCAGCTCGGCGCGGTTGCGGCCGGGCCCGGACGTCAGGATTGAATGACAGGCATGGACACCGAGACCTGGCCCGGCACGCCCTATCCGCTCGGCGCCACCTACGACGGCGTCGGCACCAACTTCGCGGTGTTCTCCGAGATCGCCGACTCGGTCGAGCTGTGCCTGTTTGACGACGAGGGGGCCGAGACGCGGGTCGCGCTTCCGGAGTACGACGCGTTCGTGTGGCACGGCTACCTGCCGGACGTCGGGCCCGGGCAACGCTACGGCTTTCGCGTGAGCGGCCCCTACGACCCCGCCCAAGGTCACCGATGCAACCCGAACAAGCTGCTGCTCGACCCCTACGCCAAGGCGGTCGAAGGTCAGCTCGACTGGAACGAGTCGCTGTTCGGCTACCGGTTCGGCGCGCCGGACGAGCGCAACGACGACGACTCCGCGCCGCACGTGATGACCTCGGTCGTGATCAACCCGTACTTCGACTGGCGCAATGATCACCGCCTCAACGTCCCGTACCACGAATCGCTCATCTACGAAACACACGTCAAGGGCATGACGATCCGGCATCCCGACATTCCAGAGCGAGTGCGCGGCACCTACGCGGGGCTCGCGCACCCCGTGATGATCGACCATCTGACGCAGCTGGGTGTCACAGCGGTCGAACTGATGCCCGTCCACCAGTTCGTCACCGACAGCTACCTGCACGACAAGGGGCTGTCGAACTACTGGGGTTACAACACCATCGGCTTCTTCGCGCCGCACAACGGCTACTCGGCGGCCGGTGACCGCGGCGAGCAGGTCCAAGAGTTCAAGGCCATGGTGCGCACGTTGCACGAGGCCGGCATCGAGGTGATCCTCGACGTCGTCTACAACCACACCGCGGAGGGCAACCACATGGGCCCGACGCTGTCGTTTCGAGGGCTCGACAACGCCGCGTACTACCGCCTCGTCGACGACGACCCCGCCAAATACATGGACTACACCGGCACCGGCAATAGCTTCAACGCCCGGAATCCGCACGCGCTCCAGCTGATCATGGACTCACTGCGGTACTGGATCTTGGAGATGCACGTCGACGGGTTTCGCTTCGACCTGGCGTCGGTGCTGGCCCGCGAGTTGCACGACGTCGACCGGTTGTCCGCCTTCTTCGACCTCGTGCAGCAAGACCCGGTGGTCAGCCAGGTCAAACTGATCGCCGAACCGTGGGACGTCGGCGAAGGCGGCTACCAGGTCGGCAACTTCCCTCCCCTGTGGAGCGAGTGGAACGGCAAGTACCGCGACACGGTGCGCGACTTTTGGCGGGGCGAGCACGCCACGCTTGGCGAGTTCGCGTCGCGGCTCACCGGCTCGAGCGACCTGTACGCCCACTCCGGGCGCCGCCCGATGGCCTCCGTCAACTTCGTCACCGCACACGACGGCTTCACGTTGCAAGACCTGGTCTCCTACAACGGCAAGCACAACGAGGCCAACGGCGAGGGCGGCAACGACGGCACCGACGACAACCGATCGTGGAACTGCGGCGCGGAAGGCCCCACCGACGACGTTGAGATCCTCGCGCTGCGCGAGCAGCAAAAACGCAATTTCCTCACCACCCTGCTGGTCTCGCAGGGTGTGCCGATGATGCTGTACGGCGACGAGTTCGGTCGCACCCAGGGCGGCAACAACAACGCGTATTGCCAGGACAACGAGACCTCCTGGGTCGACTGGACGATGCCGTCGCGCCACGACGTCCAGTTGAACTTCACCTGCAACCTGACCAAGCTCCGCAAAGAGCACCCGGTGTTTCGCCGTCGCCGGTTCTTCGACGGCACGCCGGTGCACGTCAAGGGCGAGCAACTGCGCGACATCGCGTGGTTCACCCCGGCGGGCGCCGACATGACGCAACAGGACTGGGACACCGGCTATGCGCAGTCGTTGGCCGTCTTCCTCAACGGCGACGCCATACCGTCGCCCGATCCGCGTGGCCAGCAGGTCAAAGACGACTCGTTCTTGCTGCTGTTCAACGCGGCCGACGCCTCGATCGAGTTCACCTTGCCCTCCGCCGAGTACGGCGAGCGATGGGAGATCGTCGTCGACACGACCAGCCCGCTCGACGTGGAGCGGCCCTCGCTGAAGGCCGACGGGGCGGTGGACCTGGAGGCACGAGCGGTCTTGGTGTTGCGCCGTGTCGTCTAGCCCGACCCAACCGACGCCGATCCGCTCGACCTACCGGCTGCAACTCGGACCGCAGTTGAAGTTCGCGGACGCCGCGGCCCTCGCCGACTACCTCGCCGACCTCGGCGTCACGCACGCTTACCTGTCGCCGATTCTCGGCGCGGGCGCGGGGTCGACCCACGGCTACGACGTCGTCGACCACGCGCACGTCAACCCTGAGTTGGGCGGCGGCCGAGCCTTCACGACACTGGTGAAGGCGCTGCGGACGCACGGCGTCGGCGTCGTCCTCGACATCGTGCCGAACCACATGGCGATCCCGGTTCCGGAGTCGCTGAACCGCGCGTTGTGGTCGGTGCTGCGCGAGGGCCGGGACAGCGCGTTCGCCAACTGGTTCGACATCGATTGGGACGCCGGCGACGGCCGCCTGGTGCTGCCCGTTCTCGACGGCCCGCTCGGGCAAAATCTGCCGCGGCTCTCGGTTGAGCGCCGACGCGGCGAGCCGGTCGCGGTGCGCTACTTCGACCACCGGCTGCCGCTGGCCGAAGGCACCGGCGACTTGCCGTTGGAGGAGATGCTCGCCGCGCAGCACTACCGGCTCGCCGACTGGCGAGCCGCGTCGTCCGAACTGAACTACCGAAGGTTCATGGACATCACCACGTTGATCGGGCTGCGCGTCGAGGATCCGCAGGTCTTCGACGAGACGCACGCGGTCATCGTGGAACTGGTGCGGGCCGGCTTGGTCGACGGCCTGCGCGTCGACCATCCGGACGGACTCGCCGACCCCGGCGGCTACCTGTCGCGGCTGGCGGGCGCGACGAGTTCGGCGTGGACCGTGGTCGAGAAGATCCTGGCGCACGGGGAGCCGCTGCCGCCCGACTGGCGGGCGGCGGGGACCACCGGCTACGAGTCGCTCACCATGGTGAACTCGCTCCTGGTCGACCCGCGCGGGGAGCGGACGCTGTCGCGCGTCTACGCGGAGATCACCGGGGAGACCACGGATTTCGCCGCGGTCGCGCGAGAAGGCAAACGGTGGATCGCGCGCAACGCACTCGCTCCGGAGATCAACCGGCTCACCCGCTTGCTCGCGCGCCGAGAACCCGGCTCCGACGAGCAGGCCCTGCGAGACGCGCTGCGCGAGGTGTTGTGCGATTTGGCGGTGTACCGGCCGTTCCAGAGCTCGGCGTTCACCGTCGAAGCCCTCGAGCAGGCGGTCGAGCGCGCGACCGGGGAGAATCCCGCGCTGACAAAGGAAATCGAGCTGCTGTCGATCCACTGCCTCGACGGCAGCGAGTTCGCCACCCGCTTCGCGCAGACGGCCGCCGCGGTGTATGCGAAAGGTGTCGAAGACACCGCCTTCTACCGGCACGCGCGGTTGCTGTCGCTGAACGAGGTGGGCGGCGACCCAGGTCGCTTCGGGGTCGGCTTGGACGAGTTCCACGCCTTCGCGTCGGATCTGCAAGAGCGCCAGCCCACCGCGATGACCACGCTGTCGACGCACGACACCAAACGCTCCGAGGACGTGCGCGCGCGGATCAGCGTGCTGTCGGAACTGCCCGACGAGTGGGAGGCGGCGGTCTCCCGCTGGATGCCGATCGGCGAGAAACTCGGTTGCCCCGACCCGCGCACCGGCTACTTCTTCTGGCAGACGCTCGTCGGCGCGTGGCCGCTCGACGCCGAGCGGGCCACCCGCTATCTGGAAAAGGCGACCCGAGAGGCGAAGCTCTCGACCAGTTGGCAATCCCCCGACGAGCGCTACGACCGCGCGGCCCGCGAGTTTGTGGCCGCGGTGTTCGCCGACGACGGCCTACTCGCCGACGTCGGGTTGTTCGTCGCGACGATTGAACCGGCGGCCGCGGCAAATTCGCTAGCGCAAAAGCTGATCCAGTTGACGATGCCGGGTGTTCCCGACGTCTACCAGGGTTGCGAGCTGGCGACGTTCACGCTGGTCGACCCCGACAATCGCGCGCCGGTCGACTTCGGGGTCCGGCGCGAAGCGCTCGACTCGCTGCTCGATGACAAGCTGCGGGTGACCGCCACCGCCCTGCGGTTGCGACGCGACCACCCGGAATGGTTCGCGGCGTACTCGCCACTGCGGGCAAGCGGGCGGGCGGCCGACCACGTCGTCGCGTACGCGCGATCGGAGGAGCTGATCGCGGTGGCCACCAGATTCTCCGCGCGGTTGCGCCGCGACGGAGGTTGGGGCGACACCGCGCTCGAAATCCCGCGCCGCGCGTGGGTCGACGCGTTGAGCGGCCGCGAGCACCCCGGTGGCGAGACGCCGGTGCGCGACCTGCTCCCTGGCTCTTGCGTCGCGTTGCTGGTGCCCGCCGTCAGCGTCACCGCCTAGCGAGAGCGCCATGACGACGTTCTCCGTTTGGGCGCCACACGCGCGCCGCGTCGACCTGTTGCTCGACGAGGAAAGAATCGCGATGACGGACGCCGGGGCCGGTTGGTGGCGCGCCGACGCGCCGACGGCCACCGCCGCCGACTACCGGTTTTCCCTGGACGGCGGGCCGGCGCTGCCCGATCCCAGGTCGGCGTGGCAGCCGCTCGGCGTCCACGGGCCGTCCAGGCTGGTCGACCACGCGTCGTTTCGCTGGCGCTGCGACTCGTGGTCGGGCGCCGAGCTGCTCGGCGCGGTCATCTACGAGCTGCACGTCGGCACCTTCACCGACGCGGGGACGTTCGACGCCGCGATCAGCCGCCTCGACCACCTGACCTCGCTCGGAGTCGACTTCGTCGAGTTGCTGCCGGTGGCCGCGTTCCCGGGAACTCGGGGTTGGGGATACGACGGCGTTTTCCCTTATGCCGTACAGGATTCCTACGGGGGACCGGCCGGCCTCAAGCGCTTCGTCGACGCTTGCCACACCCGCGGCCTCAGGGTGATCCTCGACGTCGTCTACAACCACCTCGGCCCGGACGGCAACGTGCTGCCGCGATGCGGTCCGTACTTCACCGACAGGTTCGCGACTCCGTGGGGCCAGGCGGTGAACTTCTCCGACGCCGAGTCGGATGACGTGCGCCGCTACTTCGTCGACAACGCACTCATGTGGCTGCGCGAGTACCGGTTCGACGCGTTGCGACTCGACGCCGTGCACGCCATCGTCGACACGTCGGCTACGCACCTGCTCGAGGAGCTCGCGGTGTCGGTCGAGGGGTTGTCGCGCGAGCTGGGCCGCTCTCTTTGGCTGATCGCCGAGTCCGACCTCAACGACCCCCGCGTCGTCTCCGCTCGCGAGATCGGCGGCTACGGGATCGACGCGCAGTGGAGCGACGACTTCCACCACGCGCTGCATTCCGTCGTCACCGGTGAGACCTTCGGGTACTACGAGGATTTCGGCGCCCTGCGGCAATTGGCGACCGCGCTGTCGCGCGGCTTCGTCTACGCCGGGAACCATTCGAAGCATCGTCGCCGCCGGCACGGCCGCCCGCTGCCGCCGGCCATGCCGGCGACCCGCCTGCTCGGGTACGCGCAAAACCACGACCAAGTCGGCAATCGGGCGCGTGGCGAGCGCATCGCGGCGCTGACGTCGTCCGACCTGGTGAAGGTGGCCGCGGCGCTGGTGCTGCTCTCCCCGTTCACGCCCATGCTGTTCATGGGCGAGGAGTGGGCCGCGTCCACGCCATGGCAGTACTTCACCGACCATCAAGACCCGCAGCTGGCGGAATCGGTGCGGCATGGGCGCCGCGACGAGTTCAAGGCGTTCGGGTGGGATCCGGCGGACGTCCCCGATCCGCAGGATCCGCAGACCATGCGCCGCTCGGTGCTCGACTGGGACGAGCTGTCGCGGTCGCCCCACGACGACGTGCTGCGGTGGCATCGCGACCTGATCGCGTTGCGCCGATCGCGACCGGTGTTGCGTTCCGGGCACTTTCCCGCGGTGTCGGTGGACGACGCCGCGCGGGTGCTGACCGTCGATTACGGCGATCTGGAGTTGGTGGCCAACCTCGGCGCGGCCGCGGTGCCGCTCGCACCGAACGCAAGGCGGGTGCTGCTGTCGTCAGCGTCCACCACCGGCGGTGACGTGCCGCGCCTCCCTCCGGCGTCGGTCGTGATCGCCGCGCGCGCGGCGGCGTCCGCCTGATTGACTGTGCCGATGCGACGACTGCTGCCCGACCCGACCGACGACGTCGACCTCGTCGACGCCTACGCGTATCCGGCGAAGCGACCGTGGCTGCGCGGCAACATGATTGCCAGCGCTGACGGCGCGGCGACCTTCGAAGGGCGCGCAGGGGGCCTCGGCAACCCCACCGACCAACGGATTCTGGGGCTGCTGCGCGCGTTGTCGGACGTCGTGATAGCCGGTGCGGGCACCGTTGTCACGGAGGGCTACGGTCCGGCGCGAGCGCGCGAGGAGTACCAGGACGTGCGGGCCGCGGCGGGTCAGCCGCCGGCGCCAGTGATGGCCGTGGTGTCGAACCAGCTGCGGCTGGACTTCTCGTCGCGGTACTTCACCGAGGCTCGGCAGCGTCCGATCGTCGTCACCTGCGAGGCTGCGCCGCCGGATCTGCTGCGCGCCGCGCACGAGGTGTCCGACGTCATCGTCGCGGGCTCTCGGGTCGTCGACCCGACGCTCATGGTCGGCGCGCTCGCCGACCGCGGACTCACCCGGTTGCTGTGCGAGGGCGGTCCGTCGTTTCTCGGCTCCACGGTGGCGGCCGGCGTGCTCGACGAGCTGTGCCTCACCGTCTCTCCGATGCTGGTGGGCGGCCCGGCGAGACGCGTGCTCGACGGCCCGGTGATCTCGCCACCTGCGCAGACGCGACTGACGCAACTGTTGATCGACGACGACGATCTGCTGTACGCGCGATACGAGGCGCGACGGTGAAGCTGCCCGTGATGCCGCCGGTGAAGCCGATGCTGGCGAAGTCGCAATCGGCGATCCCATCGGGGTTGTTGTACGAGCCGAAGTGGGACGGCTTTCGCTGCATCGTGTTTCGCGACGGCGACGAGGTGGAGCTGGGCTCTCGCAACGAGAAGCCGTTGACCCGGTACTTCCCCGAGGTCGTCGAGGCGGTCAAGGCAATCCTTCCGGAGCGCTGCGTCGTCGACGGCGAGATCGTCATCGTGACCGGCGATTCCCTCGATTTCGAGGCGTTGCTGCAACGCATTCACCCCGCCGACTCGCGGGTGCGCAAGCTGGCCGCTGAGACACCGGCGTCGTTCGTCGCGTTCGACCTGCTGGCGATCGGCGACCAGTCGTTGATGGGCGAGCCGTTCGCGCGACGACGCGCGTTGCTGGTCGACGCGCTCGCGTCGTCCGACTCTCGGGTGTTGCTCACGCCTGCGACCGACTCGGTGGAGTTGGCGCAGCGCTGGTTCGAGGTGTTCGAAGGCGCCGGGCTCGACGGCGTGGTGGCGAAGTCGCCGCAGCTGACGTATCAACCCGATCAACGGGTGATGCTGAAGATCAAGCACGAGCGCACCGCCGACTGCGTGGTCGCCGGGTTTCGCTGGCATCGCGCGTCGGCCAAAGGCGCCGCGGTCGGGTCGCTGATGCTGGGGCTCTACAACGACGACGCGGTGTTGCAGCACGTCGGCGTGTGTGGCGCGTTCTCGGCCGCGCGGCGGCGCGAGCTCATCGCCGAGTTGGAGCCGTACCGGGTGGACGAGTCGGAGCATCCATGGGGCTCGGCGGTTGCCGCCGATGTGGGCGACCGACGTCCGGGCGGGGTGACCCGGTGGAACGCGGGCAAGGATCTGAGCTGGGTGGCGTTGCGGCCGGAGTTGGTGTGCGAGGTCGCCTACGACCACATGGAAGGCGGGCGCTTTCGGCACACCGCGCAATTCCGGCGCTGGCGGCCGGATCGCGAGCCGGCGTCGTGCACGTACGAGCAACTCGAGCGCCCGGTGCGGTTCGACCTCGCCGACGTGTTGTCCGGCGCCTGAGCGGTCGTCGGGGCCGTCCTGGTTCCCTACAATCGCGAACACCGGGACACTGGAACGCGGGCGCGGCAACTCAGGGGATGGCACATGGCGGACTCCGACTGGGTCGTCGTCGGGCTCGACAACGGCGGCAACTGCAACAACGCCACCGTGCTCACCGACGACGGCGAGTTCCTGGTCAGCCAGCTGGTCGAGAACCCCAGCCGGGTCAACGACGGCCCCGATGTCGCGGTCGCCAGCCTGGCCGAGAGCTTCGAGCGGGTGCTCGACCTCACCGGCACGCCGCGCGCCGTCGTCCGAGCCATCGGTCTCGACACTCCCGGCCCGGCCAGCGCCGACGGCATCATCTCCTCGAAGGGCGCGACCAACTTCTCCCAGCCCGCGTGGCGCGGCTTCGACTTTCGCGGCGCGCTGGAAAAGCACCTCGGCGTCGCGGTCGTCTACAACAACGACGGCAACGCGGCCGCGCTGTACGCGCACTACGCGTTCTTCGGCGCCGACGCCACGCACCACTCCTCCGTCTCGGCGATCGTCGGCACCGGCCTTGGCGGCGGTCTGATCGAGGCCGGCCGGGTGATCCGCGGCGCGGCCGGCATGGCGGGCGAGCTCGGCCACGTGCACATCCCGATGGACGGTCTCCTCGACGAGGGCCAGCCCATACCGAGGTGCAACTGCGGCTTTTCCGGGGACGTCGAAAGCGTCGCGTCGCTGACGGCCATCGAGCAGAACCTGCTGCCCTACTGGCTGACCCGCTTCCCGGGCCACGAGTTGGCGGGCGTCGACCCGCACACGGCCGCGAAGAAGGTGCGCTCGCTCGGCGAGCAGGGCGACCCGCTTGCGATGCGCGTCTTCGAGCAACAGGCGATGGCGCTCGGCCGGCTGTTCACCATCGCCAGCAACTTCACCGACCCCAGCGCGTATTTCATCGGCGGCGGTGTGGTCGAGGCCTCCCCCGACTTTCGCGAGTGGTTCCTCGCGCGCGTCCGGGCGCACACCGCGTTGCGCGCCGAGCAGCGTGACGTCGCGCAGTTCGCCGTGGTGCCCGACCTCGACATGGCCGGGGCGCGCGGCGCGGCTATCGCGGCCCGCACGATCGTGCTCGACGACTAGTTCTTCTTCCGCGCCCGGCTCGGCTGCACCCGTGCCGGTTCGCCTTCCATCTTTGGGAAATTCGGCGGGTAAGGCGCGTCACCAAGACCGAGATCGCGCTCGTCCCGGTCGGCCATCTCTATAAGCGGCGTCAGATCGTGCGCCACATCGTCGATGCGTTCGTGCAAATCGCCGATCTCGGCAAACCTCGCTGGCACGGTCGCGATGGTGAAGTCGCGCGGGTCGACGTCATCCAACTCGTCCCACGTGACCGGCGTTGAGACGGTGGCGTCGGGGAACGCGCGCACGCTGTACGCGGCGGCGATGGTGCGGTCGCGCGCATTTTGGTTGTAGTCAAGGAAAACCTTCTCGCCGCGCTCCTCCTTCCACCACTTGGTGGTGGCGAGTTCGGGAGCGCGCCGCTCGACCTCGCGCGAAAACGCCAGCACACCACGCCGCACCTGGGTGAACGTCCACTCCGGACGCATCCGCACGTAGATGTGAATCCCGCGGCCGCCCGACGTCTTCGGGTAACCCGCGTACCCAAGCTCGTCGAGCAGTTCGCGGACGACGCCGGCCAGCCGACGGGCGTCGTCGAAGTCGGTGCCCGGCTGCGGGTCGAGGTCGATGCGCATCTCGTCGGGACGCTCGGTGTCGGCGCGCCGCGACGGCCACGGGTGAAAGACGATCGTCCCGAGGTTGGCCGCCCACACAACGGACGCGATCTCGGTGACGCACAGCTCGTCGGCGTGCCGACCGCTCGGGAAACTCACCCGAACCGTCTGCACCCACTCGGGGCGGTGCGTCGGCGCCCGCTTCTGGTAGATCGCCTCGCCGGTCACGCCCTCGGGAAACCGC
>DASVDW010000005.1:0-2813 GCA_036380925.1 Acidothermaceae bacterium | reverse complement strand
CGCCCCGACGCGATCACCCTGAAGAGCGCGCCGCGTCAGCGGCAGACCCAGCGTCACCGGCGCAGGCCTTCCCCCGACCGCTAGTGACCGGCGGCGTCCCAGTTCGCGCCGACCCCCACCGAGACGTCGAGCGGCGCGTCGAGCGGATAGGCGTCGGCCATCTGACGGCGCGCGATCGCCTCGACGTCCGCCCGCTCCCCCGGCGCGATCTCGAAGACGAGTTCGTCGTGCACCTGGAGCAGCATGCGCGACTTGGCGCCGCTGTCGCGCAAAGCGCGATCCACGTTGAGCATCGCCACCTTGATGATGTCGGCCGCGCTGCCCTGGATCGGCGCGTTCAGCGCCATCCGCTCGGCCATCTCGCGGCGCTGCCGGTTGTCGCTGTTGAGATCGGGCAGATAGCGGCGCCGGCCGAGGATGGTCTCGGTGTAACCCTCGCGCCGCGCCCGCTCGACCACCTCGGCGAGATAGTCGCGGACGCCGCCGAAACGTTGAAAATACTCGTCCATCAGGCCCCGCGCGTCGTCCGGCGTGATGCCGAGTTGCTGCGACAGGCCGTAGGCGGAAAGTCCGTACGCCAGGCCGTAGTTCATCGCCTTCACCCGGTTGCGCGCGACGCCGTCGACCTGCTCGAGCGGGATGCCGAACACGCTCGCGGCGGTGGTTGCGTGGAAGTCGAAACCGGAGCTGAACGCGTCGAGCAACGCCCGATCGCCGGACAGGTGCGCCATGATGCGCATCTCGATCTGGCTGTAGTCGGCGGTCATCAGCGACTCGTAACCCGCGCCGACCACGAAGGCTTGGCGAATTCGCCGGCCCTCCGCGGTGCGGATGGGGATGTTCTGCAGGTTCGGGTCTTGCGAGGAGAGCCGGCCGGTGGCGGCGACCAGTTGGTTGAACGTGGTGTGCACCCGCCCCGCGTCGTCGACCATCGGGATCAGCGAGTCGACGACGGTCTTCAACCGCGACACGTCGCGGTGGTGCAGCAGGTGCTCGAGCAGCGGGTGGCCGGTTTGGGCGAGCAGGCCCTGCAGCGCGTCCGCGTCGGTGGTGTAGCCGGTCTTGATGCGCTTGGTCTTCGGCAGCTTCAGCTCGTCGAACAGGATCTGCTGCAACTGTTTGGGCGAGCCGAGGTTGAACTCCCTGCCCACGACGCCGAACGCGTTTTGCTCCGCCTCCTTCACCGAGCCGCCGAGTTCGGCGGACAGCGCCCCGAGCAGGTCGAGGTCGGCCGCGATGCCGGTGCGCTCCATGTCGGCCAACACGTCGATGAGCGGCAACTCGACGTCGGCGAGCAGCGCGGTCGCGCCGCGCTCCTCCAGGTCTTTGTCGAGGGCGTCGGCGAGATCGAGCACGGCCCGCGCGCGGACGATCTGCGCGACCGCGAGGCCGTCCTCGTCGAGGCCGTCGAGGGAGAGCTGCCCCTGGTCGGTGGCGTCGTCGGCGCGCAGTTCGCGGCGCAGGTAGCGCAACGCGAGGTCGGCGAGGTCGAAGGAGCGCTGGCCGGGCAGCGCGAGATAGGCGGCCAGCGCGGTGTCGCTCGTCATGCCGCGCAGCGTCCAACCGCGGGCGGCGAGCGCGAGCAGCGGACCTTTCGCGTCGTGCACCGCTTTCGGCCGCGCGGCGTCGGCAAGCCACGCCGCGAGCGCCACGTCGTCCGACTCGGTGAGCTGCGTGGGGTCGACGTACGCGCCGGCGCCGTCAGGCGCGGCGAGCGCGACGCCGGTCACCACGCCGGTGCCGCGCCCCCACGTGCCGGAAAACGACACACCGACGCGAACACCGGACGACGTGTGCTCGGCCAGCCAGGCCGCCATCTCGTCAGGCCCGAGCTGGCCGCCCTCGACCGCAAAGCCAGCCTCCGCCTCGGGCTCGGGCGCCGCCAGCGTGGCGTATAGCCGCTCGCGCAACACCCGGAACTGCAAGGTGTCGAAAACCCGGTGCACGGCTTCGCGATCCCATTGACCGAGGTGCAAATCATGCGGCCCGACGCCGAGCGGAACGTCGCGCACCAACTCGGTGAGCCGCCGGTTGAGCAGCACGCTGGCGAGATGCTCGCGCAGCACGTTGCCGGCCTTGCCCGGCACTTCGTCGACCCGGTCGACCAGCGCGCTCAAGGAGCCGTACTCGCGAATCCACTTCGCCGCGGTCTTCTCCCCGACGCCGGGGATGCTTGGCAGGTTGTCGCTCGGATCGCCGCGCAGCGCGGCGTAGTCGGGATACTGCGCCGGGGTGAGGCCGTACCGCTCCTCGACCGCGGCCGGCGTCATGCGGGCCATGTCGGAGACGCCCTTGCGCGGGTACAGCACGGTCACCCGGTCAGACACCAACTGGAACGCGTCGCGGTCGCCGGTGCAGATGAGGACGTCGATCGCGTCGGCCTCGGCCTGCGTGCTGAGCGTGGCGATGACGTCGTCAGCCTCGTAGCCCTCGACCTGGATCACCGGGATCGCCAGCGCCGCGAGGACCTCCTGGATCAGGCTGACCTGACCCTTGAACTCGTTGGGCGTGGCGGACCGATTCGCCTTGTAGTCGGCGAAGGTCTCGCTGCGGAAGCTTTGCCGCGAGACGTCGAACGCGACGCCGACATGCGTCGGCTGCTCGTCGCGCAGCAGGTTGATCAGCATCGAGGTGAAGCCGTAGACCGCGTTGGTCGGCTGGCCGGTCGTCGTGGCGAAATTCTCAACCGGCAGCGCGAAAAACGCGCGGTACGCGATCGAGTGACCGTCGACCAGGAGCAGTCGTTGCGGGCTGGTCGTCGAACTTGGAGTGGTCGCCACGCCGCAAATCCTAGGCGGGCTGGCCGACAGCGT
>DASVDW010000004.1:0-13031 GCA_036380925.1 Acidothermaceae bacterium | reverse complement strand
ACGACGGCCCGATCGCGCTGGCTGCCGGAACACCGCTGCTGGCCTTTGCCGACGACTACGCCGGCAACCGTTCCAACCTTCAGACGTTCGACGTGAGCGCGGCGCCGACCGCGCCGTTCACCACCATGACGACGCTGCCCGCTCTGCCCGCGAGCGGTTGGTCGTCCACTCCGGTGACCGTGCATTTGCACGCCCGGGCAAGTGACGGCAGGACGGTCAGCGCCATCACGTATGACACCGGAGACGCCTCGCACGTCGTGTCTGGCGACACCGCGACCTTCCAGGTCGGCGAGCCGGGTGGGTATGTCATGTACTACGCGACAGACAGCGCCGGGGCGCAAGAACCGCCGCAGTGGGTGCGCATCGGCGTCGACGCGACGCCGCCGGCGGTCACGATCGCGTCGCCCGCGCCCGGCAGCGCGATCAACGTGATCGGCGACGTCAGCGGAACCAGCGTGGACGACGGCTCGGGGGTGGGCGCGACTGAGTTCGACATCGAGCGAAATGCCGACGGCGCCTACTGGAACGGCGCCAGCTGGCAGCCGGACGAGACCTGGCTCGCGACCGCTCCTGATTGGAGCCGCGATTGGTGGAACGGGTGGTGGAAGAGCACGGTCGCGATGCCCGCCGGCGACGATTTGACGTCGGGCGCCTACACCGTGCGCGCTCGAGCGGCCGACGCCGCCGGCAACACCGGGACGGCCCTGAGCGCCATCACCGTCACAACCGCGTCGGTTGTCAACGGCCTTGAGACACCGGCCGGTTACGCCGGTCAGCCGACGTACGGCTTCGACGTCAACGACAGCGGCCAGGTCGCCGGCATGGTGGGCACGGACTCCACGACGAACCCGCCGATCCGGTGGGACGCCGACGGCACCGCCCACCTGCTGCCGATCGACGGCGGGTACCACTTCGACTGGACGACGGCCTGGTCGATCAACAACGCCGGCCAGGTTGCCGGTCGGCTGCCGAACGAGGCGGCGATTTGGCAGCCCGACGGGACACCGGTTCCGTTGGAGGGCACCACCGCCGAAGCCATCAACAACAAGGGGGTCGCCGCCGGCTCCGCATTCGGCGTCTGGGTGACCTGGACCGGTGGCGCGGTGAAGCTGCTGCCGGACCCGCCAGGGTTCTCCTCAGTTATTGAGACGACCGGCACCAACGTGCGCAAGGTCGGTGGCATCAACGACGCCGGCACCGTGGTGGCGACGCGCTGGATGAACGAACCGGGATGGAATGGGCAGCCGGTCGCCGCGATGGCGGTGCCCGACAACGGCTCGTACGCCGCGTCCTACCTCTTCCCGCCGGCCGATTCCACCACGCGGCCGCAGGCGTCGGGCGCGCTTGACGTCAACACCGCTGGCGACATCGTCGGGTGGGGCGGCGTCAGTCACGCGCCGGGCAGCGACGGCGTGACAAGCAGCCCGCCGTTCCTGCGCAAGGCCGACGGCACGGTGACCTGGTTCGACCTCGGCGCGATGGGCCTGACCTGCGGCATGGCGACCTCCGTCAACGACAGCGACGTCATCGTCGGGTTCGGTGGCCGACAGTGCGGATGGCCGTACACCGACTTGATGCACCACAGCACCGACAACCGGGCGTTCGTCATCAAGAACGGAGTCGTCGAGGATTTGACGAGCGCGCTGCCGACGTATTCCGGATGGCAGCTCAACGAGGCATGGGGCATCAGCAACACCGGCGAGATCACCGGCACCGGAACGTTCAATGGGCACACCAGCGCCTTCGTCATGTCGCTTGGTGCGCTGGAGGCCATCGATCACGCGCCGGTCGCGACCGACACCGCGGTCACAACTGACATCGACACGGCGGTCGACATCACGCTGCAGGCAACGGACGCCGACCGCGACCCGCTCACCTGGTCGATTGACAGCGGGCCGCAGCACGGCTCGCTGTCGGCGATCAGCGGTGACGCGGTCACCTACACGCCTGAGACGAGCTTCAACGGCGCCGACAGCTTCGTCGTCCGCGCCAATGACGGCTCGTTTGCGTCAAACACGGCGACCGTGACGATCGCCGTGGGCGCCGCGACGGCGTCGCTCCCGCCAACCGCCGCGATCGTCGCGCCGGCGTACGCGGCGGAGGGGACCACGTTCGTCGTCGACGGTTCCGACTCGATCGGCCCCGACGGTTCAGGGCCGCTGACATATAGCTGGGATCTCAACGGCGACGGGGTTTTCGGCGACGCGACCACGCCGAGCGCGACGGCCTCGATGTCGGACGACGGAGCACGCGTCGTCCGGTTGCGGGTCACCGGGTCGAGCGGGACTGGCGAGACCAGCCACACGATCACGATCGTCAACGTGGCGCCCGCCGTCGGCGAGATTGACTCTTCCACCGGCTCGGGGCAGCAATACGCGGCGGGGGGCAGCTTCACCGACCCCGGCGACGACTCGTGGACCGCGACCGTCGATTACGGCGACGGAGCCGGGCCGCAACCGCTCGCGCTGTCGGGCAAGACATTCGACCTCCGTCACCGCTATACGGCATCCGGCTCGTACTGGGTGAGCGTCAAGGTGTGCGACGACGACGGCGGTTGCGGTGAGCGCACAACACGGGTCGACGTCAACGGCGCCGGCGTGGTCACGGCGACCGGCGTCCCGATTCCGGCGACCGAGGGCGCGGCGTTCTCCGGCGCTGTCGCGTCGTTCACCTACACCGATTCCTCGGCTGACGCGAGCGCCTTCGACGCGCGCGTCGACTGGGGCGACGGCAGCGCTACGACGGCAGGCGTCGTCATTCGCGGCGCGGACGGCGGTTTCGCGGTCACTGGCTCGCACACCTACACCGAGGAGGGCAGCTACCAAGTCAGTGTCACGATCTCGGCGGCCGGCGGCTCCGACGCGACTGCCATGAGCACGGCGAGTGTGGCCGACGCCGCGTTGCACGCGACCGCGAGTTCGACCCTGACCTCGCCGAACCCGGTCAGCGGGCTGACCGTCGCCACGTTCACCGACGACAACCCTTGGGGTTCGGTTTCCGACTTCACCGCGTCGATCGACTGGGGCGACGGCGCCGTCACGTCCGGGACCGTCAGCCAGACCTCGGCGGGCTCCTTCGCGGTGAGCGGCACGCACGCCTACGACGCCCTCGGGTCGCACACGGTCACCGTCGCGATCTCGGACGACGGCGGCTCCCGCGCCGCGGCCACGAGCAAGCTGATGGTCTACGCGGTCAGCGCCGGCGGAAGCTTCGTCATCGGAGACGGCAACGCGTCCGTCGGCGCCACCGCGCAGTTCTGGGGGGCGAGGTGGTGGAAGGCGAACGCGACGAGCGGCGGCTCGGCGCCTGCGGACTTCCTTGGGTACGCCCCGGGCGTTCCGCCCGCGGCGTGTGGCGCCACCTGGACCAGCTTGCCCGGGGTCAGTTCGGAGCCTCCCGCGACGCTGCCCGAGTACGTCGCCGTCGTCGTCACGGATCGGGTCACGCGCGTGGGCTCGATGCTGTCCGGCCAGGTGGCGCATGTCGTGGTCGTCAAGACGGAACCGGGTTATGCGCCCGACGCGGGTCATCTCGGCACGGGCGTCGTCGTGGCCACGGTCTGTTGATCGCGCAGATGGCCCTTAGGCCACGCCGCCTGCTGCCGATGAGTTAGTGCGGCCATCGACGGCCGCGCCAACGCATTGGCGGCCGCGGAGGTGTCGGTGGGCAGCATCGGGGTTCTCGTCGTCGACGACTCCGTCGTGATCCGGCGCATGGTCGCCTCGGTCTTGGACGACGACCCCGAGATCGAGGTGGTCGGAACCGCCGCCAACGGGCGGATCGCGCTCGACAAGCTGCCGCAACTGCGACCCGACATCGTCATCCTCGACGTCGAGATGCCGGTGATGGACGGCCTCGCCACGCTGCGCGCGCTGCGGTTGACCCACCCGCAACTGCCCGTCGTCATGTTCAGCACGCTGACCGAGCGCGGCGCCGCGGCGACCCTGGACGCGCTGACCGCGGGCGCCACCGACTACGTCACCAAGCCGTCGCACGTGGGCAGCATCAACGCCTCGATCGACCGGGTGCGCAGCGAGCTGATCCCGAAGATCAAGGCGCTGGTCGGCGCCACCCGGGACAAGACGAGCGCCCGAACCCGCCCAGCGCCGCCGACCCATCCGGTGCGCCAAGACCGCGTCGACATCATCGCCGTCGGGTGTTCCACCGGCGGCCCCGACGCGCTCACCGCGATCGTCGCGGACCTGCCCGCCGACCTTTCCGCGCCGATCGTCGTCGTGCAGCACATGCCGCCGCTGTTCACCCGGATGTTCGCCGAACGGCTGGATCGCAGCTGCCCGTTGCTGGTCCGCGAGGCGGCCGACGGGCTGAGGGTCGAACCCGGCCAGATCCTGGTGGCGCCCGGCGACCACCACCTGGTGCTGCGCCGCCGCGGGGTGGACGTGGTCGCCCAGCTGACCAAAGAGCCGCCGGAGAACTACTGCCGTCCGTCGGTCGACGTGTTGTTTCGCTCGGTCGCGTCGGTCTACGGAAGTGGCGCGCTCGCGTGCGTCTTGACCGGCATGGGCCGCGACGGCCTGAAGGGCTCGGAGCGCATCCGAGCGGCCGGCGGTCGCCTCGTCGTCCAAGACCAGGCGTCCTCGGTGGTGTGGGGGATGCCGGGAGCGGTCGCGCAGGCCGGCTTGGCGAACGACGTGGTGCCGCTGGACAAAGTGGCGGAGACGCTCGTCGGCGCCGTGGGCACGACGCGACGGCCGCACCTGCACCGACTGCCGCCCGCCGCGGCCGCCTCGCCGGCCGGGCCGGCGCGGGCCACCGCGACCGCCGGGGGCGGCTGGTGACGATCAATCTGAGCGCGTTCATGTTCGTCAGCGACCTGGTGAAGCAGGACGCCGCGATTGTCATCGGCCCAGGCAAGGAGTACCTCGTCGAAAGCCGGTTGCTGCCGATCGCGCGGGCCGAGGGCTTCGGCGATGTGGGGGCGTTCATCGCGCGTCTGCAGCTGAGCCCGGACGAGCGGATGCGCCGGCGAATCGTCGACGCGATGACGACCAACGAGACGTCGTTCTTCCGCGACCGCGACCCGTTCACCCTGCTCAACCAGGTCGTCTTCCCCGAGTTGTGCCGCAAGCGCACCAGCACGCATCGGATCAACGTTTGGTCGGCCGCGTGCTCGAGCGGCCAGGAGCCGTACAGCATCGCCATGTCGGCGCTCGACCACCCGCTGATCACCTCCGACTGGCAGGTGCAGGTGCTCGCCACCGACATCAGCGACGAGGTCCTGCAGCGCGCCGAGCAGGGTCGCTACTCCCAGCTGGAGGTCAACCGCGGTCTTCCCGCGGCGATGCTGGTTCGTCATTTCGAGCGCGCGGAGACCGACTGGAAGGTGGTTCCCGCCGTCCGCAGCATGGTCCGGTTCAAGCGGCTCAACCTCGGCGACGCGCTCGACCTGCCGTTGATGGACGTCGTCTTCTTGCGCAACGTCCTCATCTACTTCGACGCCAGCACGAAGACGGACGTGCTGCAGCGAGTGCGGCGGGTGCTCAAGCCCGACGGCTTCCTGTTTTTGGGCGGCTCGGAGACCACGATTGGCTTGGACGACGGGTTCGAGCGGGTCGCGGCCGGCACCGCCACGCTGTACCGGCCACGGGGCGCCGACCCATTGCAAACGCCGATGCCGGAACCGCTGGGCGCGGCTGGCTTGCGCCAGGCCGTCGCGCGGGTGAGTTTCCCGACGCCGCCGGCTCCCGCGGCCGCCCCGCAGCCGCGGGCTCCGGTTGCCGGGGGCGTCGGCGGGTGGCCGTGGTTACCGTCCCTGCCGCCGGCGCCGCCGCTGCGCGCCGAGGCGGCGCGCCAGCCGCTCAACTAAGCGCGCGCGAAGCCGATGAATCAACGTATGAGGAAAGGGGCGGTCCGTTGCTGGCCATGGTGATCGACGATTCGAGCGCCATGCGCTTGATCCTCGGTCGGATCATGCGCGGTCTGGGTTTCGATGTCGTCGAGGCGCCGAACGGCGCTGAAGCGATCGCCCGCCTCCAAAGCGGCGCGATGCCGGAGATTGCACTTGTCGACTGGAACATGCCGGTCATGGACGGCTTGGCGTTCGTCAACGCCGTCCGCAAAGAAGAGAAGTGGCGGCAGATCACGTTGATGATGGTGACCACCGAAAGCGAGCAGTCGCAGATCGTGCGCGCGCTCGCCGCCGGCGCTCACGAATACGTGATCAAGCCGTTCACCCCTGACGCGATCGCCGACAAGCTCGCGCTGCTCGGCGTGCTGGCCTACTGAAAGGACTTGGCAGGTGACGTACATCCCGAGCGCGGACGACCTCGAGGTCATCACCCGCGAGGTCTGGACGTCGTTCCTCGACGGCGACCCTGACGGCCTGGTGCCCGGCGCCCCCGAGCTTGGCGCGGAACGGGTCACCGGCTGCGTGCACTTGTCCGGCGCGTACATCGGCTCGATCATGCTGCAATGCTCCGCGCCCGCCGCACGGCACGCGGCGGCGGCGCTGTTCTCCATGCAGCCGGCCGACGTCACCCAAACCGAGGTCGTCGACGCGCTTGGCGAGCTGGCCAACATGGTCGGCGGCAACGTGAAGAGCATGCTGCCCGGTCCGTCGGCGCTGTCATTGCCCGCGGTCGTGCACGGCCAACTCGCGGTCCCGGGCGCGCAGGTGGTGCGCGAGGTCGGCTTGTCGTGGCGCGGCGAGTCGCTCATCGTGAGCCTCTGGCAGCAGGCCGCCGCGGCGGCCTGAGCCGCGTGAGGCGGCGCGGTCATGCGCATTTTGGTGGTTGACGACAGCAAGGCGATGCGGATGATCGTCGTCCGCACCCTGCAGCTTGCCGGTTACGACGAGCACGAGATCGTGCAGGCGTCGAACGGCCGCGAAGCCGTTGAGGTGATTTCGCAAGCCCCGCCTGGCTTGGTGTTGTGCGACTGGAACATGCCGGAGATGAGCGGCCTTGAGTTGCTCAAGGGCCTGCGCGCCGCCGGTTGGGACGTGCCGTTCGGCTTCGTCACCTCAGAGGCGGCGCCACAGATGCGCGAGCAGGCGTTGGCGGCCGGTGCGATGTTCCTCATCGCGAAACCCTTTACGCCAGAGGACTTTCAAGACGCGCTAGACCCGGTGCTCGCCTGAAATTTTGCGGGCAGCGACTAGCGCGGCGTAGAGCTATGGGGGCTTAGAGCCTGGCGGTGATCGCCTCGGAGTCGATCGGGTTGACGTTGAAGTCGGTCAGTCCTTCGATCAAGCCGCACTCGACGCACCGCGCGGCGACGGCCACCCAGGTCACGCCGTCCGCGTCTTCGCCGTCCCCGTCTTCAACGTGCAGGCCGGCGGCGACCTCGGCGATCGACTGACCGCAACCGGCGCAGCTCCACATCCGCGGGTAGTTCCAATGCTCGGCCGAGTCCAGGACGTCGCTGGTCCGCCCGCAGCTCAGGCAGCGCCGGCGGGCGGTCGACTCGCGCGCGTCCGCCTCGACGTAGAACCAGGTGGCCGGCTCGTCGGCGTGTTGCTCGCTCGGGCAGGTGGCGAGCACGGTGAGGGAGATCGGCGGGCAGCCGTCGAGCTGCCGCAGCCAAACTTGGAGGTCCTCGGCGGTCTCCCCGACGCGCCTTCCGGCAACGGTGCGCAGTGTCACTGGTCCTCCTCGCGGTTTTCTGACTAAGTCGTCGGTTCGCGAGGAGGGGCGCTTGAACTACTCGGGCGGCGCGCTGTCGGACGACGCGCTCGGCTGCGCGGCGCCCCCGCGGCCACGCCCACCGCGCGACCGGCGTCGCCGTCGTGGCGCCGCGTTCTGCTCGCCGTCAGCCGAGGCCGGCGCCCCTGCCGACTCGGCCTGGCTCGCCGGGCTCTCCGGGCTCGCCGGGCTCGCCTGGCTCGCCTGGCTCGCCGCGCCGCGGGTGCGGTTGCGCTGCCGAGGCTTGGCCGCGCTCTCCTTGCGGGCGCTGTCTTTGCGGACGCTCTCCTTGCGCGGGCCGTCCTTGCGCGCGGTGCTCTTGCGGGGACGCTGCTTGCGCTCGCCGCCGCCGAGGTCTTCGAGCCTCTCGGCGCGGATGCCGGCGCGGGTGCGCTCCTCGACCGGCAACACGCCGGTGACGGTGCGGGGGATCGACAGCTCCTCGTACAAGCTGTCGGACGTCGAGTAGGTCTCGGGCGGGTCGGGGAACGGCAGGTCGAGGATCTGGTTGATCGACTTCCAGCGGATCAGGTCGTCCCAGTCGACCAGCGTCACCGCCACGCCGCTGGCGCCGGCGCGCCCGGTGCGGCCGATGCGGTGCAGGTAGGTCTTCTCGTCGTCCGGGCACGAGTAGTTCACGACGTGCGTGACGCCCTCGACGTCGATGCCACGGGCTGCGACGTCGGTGGCGACGAGCACGCCGATCTTGCCGGACCGAAACGCCCGCAGCGCCTGTTCGCGTTGGCCTTGGCCGAGGTCGCCGTGCACGGCGGCGACCGCGAACCCGCGTTCGGACAGGTCGGCGGCCAGCCGGTCGCACTGCCGCTTGGTCTGGCAGAACACCATGGTCAGCCCGCGGCCCTCGGCCTGCAGGATCCGGGCCAGCATCTCCGGCTTGTCCATCGAGTGAGCCCGGAAGACGTGCTGCGCGGTGTCGGGCACCGTGCGGCCCTCGTCCGGCTCCTCGGCCCGGATGCGGGTGGGCTGATTCAGGTAGCGGCGCGACAGCGAGATGATCTCGCCGGGCATGGTGGCCGAGAACAGCATCGTCTGGCGGGTCGACGGCGTGAGCGCGAGGATGCGCTCGACGTCGGGCAAGAAGCCCAGGTCGAGCATCTCGTCGGCCTCGTCGAGCACCAGCACCTCGATTGCCGACAGATCGAGATGGCCCTGCCGGGCCAGGTCGAGCAACCGGCCGGGCGTGCCGGCGACGACGTCGATGCCCGCGTTGATCGACTGAATCTGCGGTTCGTAGGAGCGGCCGCCGTAGACGGCCATCACCCGGGCGCCAAGGCCTTTGCCGGCCACCTCGAGGTCGGCCGCCACCTGCAGGGCGAGTTCGCGGGTCGGGACGACGACGAGAGCGCGCGGGCGCGGGTCGTCGACGAGCTGGATGCGTTGCAGCAGCGGGGCGCCGAAGGCGAGCGTCTTGCCGGTGCCGGTGCGAGCCTGACCGATGAGGTCGGTGCCGGTGAGCGCCAGCGGGATCGCCAGCGACTGCACGGGGAATGGTGTTGTGATGCCGACGGCAGCCAAGGCCTCGGCGGTCTCGGGCGCGATGCCGAGCTCAGCGAACGTGGTCAGAATGAAATACCTCTCGAAATGTGGTTGATGTCAGTCTAGCCGCCGAGGTCAGGTCACCCGTCGGGCGCGCGGGCCACTACGCTGCGAGTTCGTGAGTGAGCAACCCGACCTGCTCGGTGACCCGGTCTACCGCGACGCCGTCACCGACCTGCTCGGCGTCCTCGGCTACGCCGAGCTGATCGCGTTCGAGCGGCTCGCCTACGACGCGCGGATGGCGCCGACGCTCGAGGACAAGGCCGCGCTCGCTCAGCTCGCCACCGCGGAGTTCGGCCATTACCGGTTGATCGAGCGGCACCTCGACAGCATGGGGATAGCGGCGGAGAAAGCGATGGCGCCGTTCGTCGTCCCGCTTGAGGCGTTTCACGCCAAAACGGCGCCTTCTGACTGGGCGGAGAGCCTGGTGAAGGCCTACGTGGGCGACGGCATCGCGGCCGACTTCTACCGTGAGATCGCCAAGCTGCTCGACCCTGGGACGCGGGCCGTCGTCCTCGAGGTGCTGGTCGACGCCGGCCACGCCGAGTTCGCCGTCGAGCGGGTGCGCCAGCTGATCCAAGCCACGCCGAACATCGCCGGCCGGCTCGCGCTGTGGGGTCGCCGCATCGTCGGCGAGGCGCTTGCCCAGGCGCAAGCCGTCTGCGCCGAGCGCGACGCGCTGGTCACCTTGCTGGTCGGCGGGATACCCGGCGCCGACACCGACCCCGACGAGCTGACCAGCACGTTCGGGCGGATCACCGACGCCCACATGGCCCGGATGGCCGCGCTCGGCCTCTCCGCCTAAGCCGCGAACCTCCGCCGCCCGCCGCCCCTCTCAGCGACTTGTGTCGGCCAGCACGCGGTAGACCGCGTGTTCACCGACACAACTCGGGAAGCGGACCATTCGCAGGCCGCCAAGGGTGCGTCCACAGCTGCGGTTTCGGGGTCACCAGGCGTGATGTGCGCCCGCCACGCTTGGTCGCATGCCGCCCGTGTCTCAACGTCAGCTACCCGACCTCCTCGACAAGATCGCCCGTCGACAGTCCGGGGTGGTCAGTCGCAGGCAGCTGGCCGATTGCGGCTACGACAACGACGCCGTGGCTCGCCGCGTCGCGTCGGGTGAATGGCAGCCGAACGGTCTCGCGATAGTGATGCACAACGGTCCACTGACCACGCCGCAGCTCCATTGGTCGGCGATTCTCACGGCACCCGGTGCGGCTGCAATCGGCGGCCGAACCGCATGTGTCAGCTATGGCCTCAAGGGGTTCTCCGCTCTCAAGGCCGACGTCGTGGTGCCCGCCAGTTCAAAGCCGATGCCCATGCTGGGCGTGGAGTGGCGGCGCAGCCGCCGCTTTGCGTCGTCCGAGGTCTCGCGGTCGCGACGGCTGCCGATGGTGTCGGTTGATCGGGCGGTCATCGACGCGGCGGCTTGGACGGATTCGCCGAAAGTCGCCTGCGCCCTTGCCGTCGCGTCGGTCCAGCAGAAGCTGACGAGTCCGGGGGCGCTGCGCAAAGCGTTGGTCGAAGCGGGTCAGGTTCGCCATGCAGGAGTGCTCCGGCTGGTGCTGGCCGACATCGAAGGCGGAGCAGACTCGCTCGCCGAGATCGACCTCGCCAAACTCGCCCGGCGCGCCGGCCTGCCACCGCCCATCCGGCAGTCGATCCGCTGCGACCGCAGCGGCCGGCGCCGATTCCTCGACGCCGACTTCGGCACCTTCAGCGTCGAGATTGATGGCGGCTTTCACATCAGGCCGCTCAACTACTGGGACGACGCGCGTCGACACAACGACCTGATGCTCATTGGCCAACGCATCTTGCGGTTTCCGAGCGTGGCGCTGCGACTAGAGCCGGAGACCGTGGTCGCCCAGTTACGCGCCGCCAAGGCGCTGTTTGGCTAGACAGCCGCCGACTTGTGTCGGCGAACACGCGGTCTACCGCGTGCTGGCCGACACAACTCGCGGGAGACCAACTACATCGCGCCGAAGCCCACCCGGCGCTCCAGCGACTCCCCGATCTCGACGTACGCCAGCTTCTCGACCGGCACCAACACCCGGCGACCCTTCTCGTCGGTCAGCGAGAGCAGCCCCCCGGCGTCGAGCGCGGCGGTCACCAGCCGTTCGATGTCGTCGGCTTCCTGAGCGCTCTCCAGCACGATCTCCCGCGCCGAGTACTGCACTCCGATCTTGACCTCCACGCCTGACCTCCGCGTCGTCCGATGAACTGATCAAGCTCTCCCGAGGCTAGCGGTACTCGTCCTCGTCGAGCGGCACCACCCGGTCGTCGTCCAAGGCGGGTTCGAGGGGTGCGTCGTCGGGCGCGACGGTGACGTCGACGACCTCGGTCTGCTGCTCGACCGCGTCGAACTCCGACTCCTCTTCGACGGCGGGAACGTCGATGGGGACCGGCGGAGTGGTGTGGCTGCTCATGAGGTCACCTCCGTGGCTTGCGGACTTGGGGCAATCGCGCGCGTCGTCCCAATGGCAATTCCACCAGATCCGCGAGCAAATCGCCCGCCTCCTCCAAGCGGCGCAGGACGTCGTCCGCGACGAACTTCAGGTCTTCCGCGGTGGCGCAGTTCGACACCTCGTCCCAGCTGACAGGGGTTGACACGGTCGGCTCCGGGCGGGCCCGCAGCGAGTACGGCGCCACCGTCGTCTTGGCCGCCGCGTTTTGGCTCCAGTCGATGAACACCTTGCCGGGCCGCAGCGACTTGGTCATCTCGGAGACGACCAGGTCGGGGCGCTCTTTTTCCAGTCGCAGCGCCAGCGCGCGGGCGTACTCCCGGGTCTGGTCGGACGGCGTCGGGCGCAGCGGCGCGTACAACTGAAGTCCCTTGGAGCCGCTGGTCTTGGGATAGCCGGTGATCCCGTCGTCCGACAACGCGTCGCGCAACAACAACGCGACCTCGCAGCACTCGACGACGGTGGCCGGCGGGCCCGGGTCGAGGTCGAGCACCAGCAGGTCGGCGTCGAGGGCCTTGCCGGCGCGGTCGACCTTCCACTGCGGCACGTGCAGCTCGATCGAGGCCAGGTTGGCCACCCACACCAAGGTGGCGAGCTCGTCGACGATGACGAAGTCGATGGTGTCGCGGTTCTTCGTGCTGCCCGGCACCGGCAGGGTGACGGTGCGCACCCACTCAGGCGTGCCGCGCGGGGCGTTCTTCTCAAAGAACGGCTGCTCGTCGACGCCGCCCGGGTAGCGCTTGCGGGTGAGCGGGCGCCCGGCGAGGTGCGGCAGCAGCGCAGGTGCGACACGGGCGTAGTAGTCGAGCATTTGCCCTTTGGTGAACCCCGTCTGCGGGTACAGGATTTTCTCCAGGTTGGAGATCTGCAGCCGCCGGTCGCCGACCTGGACGGTCTGCCGCGCGGGCGCCGATGGTTTCGCGCGCGTCGTGACGTCAGAAGGAGACCGGGGCACCACTTAGTGCTCCCCTGGCGAAGGAAGGCTCATGCGCAGCATCTGGAAGGGGTCGATCTCCTTCGGGCTGGTCAACATCGCCGTCAAGTTGTACTCCGCGACCGAGGAAAAGGACGTCGCGTTCCACCAGGTGCACCGCGACGACGGCGGGCGCATTCGGTACAAGCGGGTCTGCACCGTCGACGGCGAGGAGGTCGCGTACAACGACATCGCCAAAGGCTACGAGCTTCCGGACGGCGAGATCGTCGTCCTCACCGATGACGACCTGGCCGAGTTGCCGTTGACCACCAGCCGGGAGATCGACGTCCTGCAGTTCGTGCCCCTAGAGCAAGTCGACCCCATTTACTTCAGCAAGAGCTACTACCTCGAGCCCGACGCCAAGGCGACCAAGGCCTACGTGCTGCTGCGCGACAC
>DASVDW010000003.1:0-5675 GCA_036380925.1 Acidothermaceae bacterium | reverse complement strand
GTACGCGCCTATCGCCACCGCGATCGCCTCAAATCCGAGCACGACCGATCGCGACTGAGGCGCGCCGGAGCGCACGAGCACGCCAACCGCGGCGGCGGCGCCGGCGAGCAGCACCTCCGTGGCCCGCCAGCCCCCGGTGGTTGCGGTCCCGGCGAGCGGTCCAAGGGTGAAGAAGATCGTGATCGCCGCCTGAATGAACAGCGAGCTGGCGAGTGGGGCGAGGTTGTAGCGGCGCATCCCGGCCTGCTTCCCCGTCGAGTCGATTGCGGACGGCGAGAAGATCGTCGCGTCGCGGCCCGGGCTTGAGCTGCCAAATGGACCGGCGTGGCTAGGCCCTGCGCAGATCGAAGGCCGCCGACAGCGGTTGGAACCCGGCCGACCGGTAGGTGGCCACCCCCGCGACATTCGAGCTCGGCGTGACGACGATCGCGCTCGACGAGCCCATCGCCTGCAACGCGGCGGCCGCGGCGAGGGTGATCGCCTTGCCATGACCGCGTCCGCGATGGTCGCGGTGCACGCCCATCGGCTCGATCAAGCCGGGCCTTTCAGGGCCGGCCGACCACACCGTCACCGCCGCGACCGGGTGGCCGCCGTGGTCGTAGCCCAGCAGGCAGCGGGCGTTGGCGTACAGCATGCCGGCTGCCATCGCGCGCCAGCGATCTCGCGTGAACGTGGAGTTGTCGAACGACGCGCGCTGAACCGCGACGCGCGCGTCCGCCAGGTCCACACCGACGACCTCGACCCGCAGCGCTGGACCTTCGACCGGACGAGACAGGTCGCGGCTCAGCGGTGTCCACGCCTCGTCGGCCTGCCAGCCGCGCATCGCCAGCAGGTCGCGCACCACGGCGCCGATCGGCGCCTCGACGGCCACCCGGCCTTCCGGCAAGACGCCTCGTTGCGGTGTGCTGAGGTCATCAACCAACCGCTGCGCCACCTCGGCGTCACGTTGCAGCTGCGGCGCGATCGCCAGCCGCAACACGTCGGCGCTGTCCAACAGGCCCACCGCGACAACCTGCCCGTCGCGACGCCAGGTCCGCACCGCCGCCGCCGTCTGCTCCTCACCGAACCGCCAGAACCACCCCAGGTCTCCGGGATGCAGCTGCATCGGTCCGCCGTCGCGCTGCCATGCGGCCAGCGCGGCCACCGCCGAGCGAAGCTGGTCGACGCCGGGCGCCTCCAACGCAGTGGCCATGTCCCCGATCGCACCTCATCGCGGCCGTCCCGCGCATCTTCTTTACTGCCCGAACGGCGGCCTGCGCCGTACACTGGCACTCGGCGGCACTGAGTGCCAGAATCCGACCGCGCAGCGACAGTAGCGACCAGTGAGGAGGAGACGCCGCAATGCTCGACGACCGCAAGCTCGACGTGTTGCGGGCCATCGTGCAGGACTTCGTCTCCACCAACGAGCCGGTCGGCTCCAAGGCGCTGGTCGAGCGCCATCACCTCGGCGTCTCGCCGGCCACCGTGCGCAACGACATGGCCGCGCTCGAAGAGGGCGGCTACATCGCCCAGCCGCACACCAGCGCCGGCCGCATCCCCACTGAGAAGGGCTACCGGCTGTTCGTCGACCGGCTCTCGACGATCAAGCCGCTCAGCCCGGCCGAACGCCGGGCCATCGAGCAGTTCCTCGACGGCGCGCTCGACTTGGACGACGTGGTGCGCCGCACGGTCCGGCTCCTCGCGCAGCTGACCCGTCAGGTCGCCGTCGTGCAATACCCGAGCCTCGACCGCTCCTCGGTGCGACATCTCGAACTCGTCCGGCTCACCGGCTCGCGGCTGTTGCTGGTGCTGATCACCGACACCGGCCGGGTGGAGCAGCGGGTGGTCGAGTTGGCCACCGAAGTCGACGAGGACGCCGTCACCGCGCTGCGCGCCCGGCTCAACGCCCGGGTCGCGTCCGCGCTCGTCATCGAGGTGCCCAACCAGCTCGCCGATTTCGTCGACCAGGAGCCGATCGAGTCGCGCGCTGTCGCGTCCGCCGTGGTGGCGGTGTTGCTCGAGTCACTCGTCGAGCGGCGCGACGACCGGGTCGTCGTTGGCGGCGCGTCCAACCTCACCAGGTTCGCGCTCGACTTCCCCGACACCGTCCACCCGGTGTTGGAGGCGCTCGAGGAGCACGTCGTCTTGATCAAGCTGCTCGGAGAGGCCACCAGACCCACTGAGCTCACCGTTCGCATCGGCGACGAGAATGCGTACGAGGGGTTGCGGGGAACGTCCGTGGTCAGCGCCGCGTACGGTTCTGGCAGTCGGGCGCTCGCCAGCCTCGGCGTGCTCGGTCCGATGCGCATGGACTATCCGGGGACGATGGCTGCGGTTAGCGCGGTCGCTCGCTACGTCGGCCGCATCCTCGCCGAGTCTTAACGCAAGCAATAGACGCCCAGTCAGCAAGGGAATTCGCGTTGCCGTCAGCAGCTAGGGATCATTACGCCACCCTCGGCGTGCGCAAGGACGCCACGCCCGAGGAGATCAAGCGGGCGTACCGGCGGTTGGCGCGCCAGCTGCACCCCGACGTCAACCCCGACACGAGCACGCACGAGCGGTTCAAAGAGGTGACCGTCGCCTACGAGGTGCTGTCCGACCCTGAGAAGCGCCAGATCTACGACTTGGGCGGCGACCCGCTGTCCGCGAACGGCGGCTTCGGCGCGGGGGCGAACCCGTTCGGCGCGGGTGGTTTTGGCAACCTCGGCGACATCATGGACGCCTTCTTCGGCGGCGGCGGCGCCCACCGGGGGCCGCGCAGCCGAGTGCGGCAGGGCAACGACGCGCTGATCCACCTGCAGATAGACCTCGCCGACGCCGTCTTCGGCGCCACCAGCGAGGTGACCATCGACACCGCGGTCATCTGCCCCACCTGCACCGGGGCCGGCACCGCGCCCGGGACGCACCCCGACACCTGCGACGTGTGCAAAGGGCGCGGTGAGGTCAACCAGGTCACCCGGTCGTTCCTGGGCCAGATGATGACCTCGCGGCCGTGCCCGCAATGCGGCGGCGTCGGCACGGTGATCCGCCACCCCTGCGCCGAGTGCGCCGGCGACGGTCGGGTGCGCGCGCGCCGCACCATCGAGGTCGCGATCCCGCCCGGCGTCGAGCACGGCATGCGGATTCGGCTGTCAGGCGAAGGGGAGGTCGGTCCGGGCGGAGGCCCGGCGGGCGACCTGTACGTCGAGGTCGAGGAACGCAAGCATCCGGTCTTCGAGCGGCACGGCGCCGAGTTGCACGCCGCGGTGTCGGTCCCGATGACGGCGGCCGCCCTTGGCACCACGCTCAAACTCGACACCCTGGACGGCCCTGTCGACATCGAGGTCAAGCCGGGGACGCAAGCGGGGACGGTGGTCCCGCTGCGCGGTCGGGGCGTGCCGCGGTTGCGTGGCGGCGGGCGTGGCGACCTGCACGTCCACCTTGAGGTGGTCACGCCGACCAAGCTGGACGCCGAGCAAGAGGAGCTGCTGCGCAAGCTCGCCAGCCTGCGCGGCGAGGAGTACCCCGAGGCGGCCTTCAAGGCCGACAACCCCGGGTTCTTCTCTCGCATCCGCGACGCGTTCAACGGCCACTGAGGGCATGACCGCGCCGCTGTTCTTCGCGGACGTCGAAAAGCTCCGCGCGGCGACGATCGGCGCGCACGTCGTCCTCGACGGCGCCGAAGGCCGGCACGCCGCGACGGTGAAGCGGCTCACCGTCGGCGAGCGCGTCGTGTTGTCCGACGGCGCTGGCCTGCGTTGCGACGCTGAAATCACCGCGGTCATGGCGAATTCCATTGACGCTCGGGTGCTCTCGACGGTGACCGAGCCGACGCCGCGGCCCAGGCTGACCGTCGTCCAGGCGCTCGCGAAAGGCGGCGGAGCTGATCGTGACGAGCGCGCCGTCGAGACCATGACCGAGGTGGGTGTCGACGCGATCGTGCCGTGGCAGGCCAGCCGGTCGATCGTGCGCTGGGACTCCGCCCGCGCCGCCAAGGGCGTCGAACGATGGCGGACGGCGGCGCGCGAGGCGGCCAAACAATCCCGCCGGTCGTGGATCCCGCAGATCTCGGACGTCGCGAAAACGGCGGACGTCGTCAGGCGGCTGCGGGCGTCGTCCGGAATCTGTGTTGTGCTGCACGAGGCCGCGACGCGTCCGCTGTCGCAGCTGCGAACGGACGTCGACGAGGTCGTGGTCATCGTCGGACCGGAAGGCGGGGTCTCGGAAGACGAGTTGGCCGCGTTCGAGGACGCCGGCGCGACGGCCTGCCGGTTGGGGCCGACAGTGCTGCGCGCGTCGACGGCGGGCACCGTCGCGGCCGCCGTCCTGCTGGCGAACAGCGGCCGCTGGGCCGGCGCTACTGAACGGTGAAGGTCTTGGTGTCGACGTAGGTCGGCGCGCCGTCCTTCGCGGAGGACTCGAACGCGCGCAACTCGTACGTGCCCGGCGTCAGGGTCACGCTGTCGTGCCAGGTGCCTTGAGCCGGCGCGCCCTTGTCGGCGTTGGTGAAGCCTTGCTTCAAGACCGTGCCGTTCATCAGGATCTGCCAGCTGACGGTGGCCTCGAAGACGATCGCGTCGCCGCCGAAGTCGACCACTGACGGCACGGTCGCGCCTTGCGTCGGCGAGGTGATCCACACGTGAGCGAAGACCTCGAACGGCTCCTTTGGCTTGATCGGGTTCGTGATCGGCGACCCCCACAGCGACGTCACCGGCGTGCCGTCGATCCGCAGCTCGATCGAGTCGATCTTCGGCGCGGCGCCGTGGACCGTGTAGAAGAGCTGTTGGGCGCTGATGTCGCCGAGACCGCGCGGGCCGTTCGCCGCCTCCGGCGACAGGTCGACGACCGCCTCGGTGGTGTTCTTGATCGTCGCGCCGAGCAGGTGGGTGCCCTGCGGCCAGCCGTTGATGTAGTCGGGGTCGGCGGGCGGCGTGGTCAGCAGCGCGGTCACGGCGTCGGAGATGAACGCGTTGCCGGCCGGTGGCACCCGCATGACGGTTTCGGGATACAGCAGTTGTTGCGGATCGGCCTTCGCCCCGATGAAGTACAGCGTCACCGGGTGGGTCGCCGTCGCGGACGGCGAGACCGCGGTGGATGACGACGACGAGGGTGGCGGGCTGACGACCCCGCTGGTCGGCGAGCCGTCGGCGGCCGGTCGACCTGTGTGATCGCCGTCGCTGCCCGGCACGAAGACGACGACGGCGACCACGATGGCCGCGGTGGCCGCCGCGGCCCCGGTGACCGCGAGTGGACGCAGCCAACCGCGGCGCGACTGCCGGCGCGCGCGGATCTTCTCGCGGATCCGCGCCAGGCCGTCACCGGAGGGCTGGATCGAGCGCGCCTCGTTGCCGAGGACGTCGCGCAGCCGGCGGGCGGCCTCGTCGTCCGGCCATTCGTGGTTGTGGCGGCTCATGCGCTTTTCTCCAGGAGGTTGCGAAGGGCGGCCAGGCCGCGGAAGGCGTGGCTCTTGACCGCGCCCTGACTGATGCCGAGCGCGTCGGCGATCTGGGCTTCGGTGAGGTCGGAGTAGTACCGCAGCACGAGCGTCTCGCGCTGCCGGCGGGGGAGCGCGCGCAGCGCCGCGATGATCTCGTCGCGTTCGGACGCCGCGACCGCGTAGGTCTCGGCGCTCGGGACGTCGGGCGGCGGCGCGGGCTGGTACTTGGCGACCACCGTGCGGTGCCGCAGGTTAGATCGCGACCGGTTGACTACGGCCT
>DASVDW010000002.1:0-32018 GCA_036380925.1 Acidothermaceae bacterium | reverse complement strand
ACGGGAGACCAGGGCGCTGCGACGGACTCTGGAGGTGAACGGCGGCCCGGTCAAGTGAGTCGTGCGTAGTCGTTGACGGGTTCCGGGTAGGCCGCGTCACATCGCCAAACTCCGCGAATACGGCAGCGGTGTCACGCCGACGCCGGGGTCAGCGAAGCGTGATGTCCGTGCGCCGGTTGAGCGCCCGCCCGGCGGCCGTCGCGTTGCTCGCCGCGGGGATGTCGTAAGCGACGTACGTGACTTTGTATCGGACTGCGGCGGTGCCGAGCGCCGCGTGTAGGTAGGCGTGCACCGCGTCGGCTCGGCGTTTCGACAACTTGACGTTGTAGGCGTGCGAGCCTCGGCTGTCGGTGTTGCCGACGAGCACGAGTTGGCTGAATCCCTGACTGCGCATCACGCGGACGACGCCTTGCAAGGTGACCTTGTCGGCGGACGTGAGCGTCGCGGAATCTGTCGCGAAGTAGACGCGCCCGATCGTCAGGAAACTTGACGCCTGATACGGCGCGGGCGTCGTTGCCGATCGGGTGGCGTCGTTGCCGAGCGCCATGACCGTCACCCGCGCGGCTGGTCCAAGCAGCTGCGGGACGACGCAGGTTGCGATCGCGGTTCGGCACACGACTTGTCCGTTGACCGAGACTTCGTAGCCGGTGGCGTTCCCGGCGGGCGCCCAGCGCACAGTGGTGCTATTCGGGCCGGCAAGTGACGCGCCCGCCGCCGTCGCGGGATTTGGGTTCACGGTGACCCGCACCGTGGTCGTCGTCGTCGACCCGTCAGGAAGAACAACTGTGACGGGAATCGACAGCACACCGCTGTAGGTGGGTGTGGCGACCACCTTCACCTGAGAGCCCTCGATCGTGACGCCGGACACGCCTTCGACCTGCGCGGCGAGGTCGGGCGCGACGGACACCGTGGCGCCCGGCGGGAGTCCGGCGAGATTGACGACGCCAGGCGTGGTGCCGGTCGTAGACGTCGGCTTGGCCGTGACGGTCGGCGGCGCGGGCGGTGGCGCAGGTGGCGCCGGCGCGGGCGGTGGCGTCAGGACGGCGGCCGTCAGCTGAAAACTCTGGCTGACCGAAGACGCGGCCTGCCAGTCCGCGTCACCAGCCTGATTGGCGGTCACGGTGCACGTCCCGGCGCCGACGAGGGTGATCGTCGTCCCGGTGATGGAGCACACCTCCGCCGGACCGGCGGTATAGGCGATCGGTAACCCACTCGTCGCCACCGCGTTCGGTGTCGGAGCTGCGGTTCCGATCACGGTGTCAGCGAGGGCGGGAAACGTGATCGTCTGCGGCTTGGCCACCACCACCGCGGTGACCTCGAACGATTGGCTTACGGATGGAGCGGGCTGCCAGTCCGCGTCACCAGGCTGATCCGCGGTCACGGTGCACGTCCCGATGCTGACGAGGGTGATCGTCGTCCCGGTGATCGAGCACACCTCGGCCGGACCTGCCGTGTAGGTGATCGGCAGCCCTGTGTCGGCCGTCGCCGCCGGCGCTGGCGGCGTCGCGTTGAGGTGTGTGTCTGCCAACGACGGGAACGTGATCGTCTGCGGCTGGGGCCCGGCGCCCTCAGCCGGAACAGTGACCGTGATGGACGCTTGTGTGGGCGAGCTGGTGTCGGTCGTGGCGCCGATGGTGGTGCCCGCAAGCAGGCCGCTGCCGGTGAACACATAGCTACCAGGTGTGCCGGGAACCTCGACCTGGTAGCTGAGCTCCGCTGGGTTGGTCGAGTTCGTGGCGAATGGGCCGGCGAACGTCAAGGTATTGCCGGTAACCGCCGGGTCAGCAGTCGGCACGCCATTGACCTCGGCGCTGCCAGCCACATACGACGTGCCCGCCGGAAGCGTCGCGTTGAGGGTGTCGACGCTTGACGTCTCGCCCGCCGTCGATTTCAGCGTTTGCGTGAAGGTGACCGTGCCGCCGTTGCTCGTCAATGCGGTCGCGGAAGACGAGAGCGACACCGTCAGCGGGTTCGTGGCCGCGGGGATCGGCGGGATTGAGCTGAACGAGCTCGGCGCCGTGTGCTTGATTTGCTGCCCTGACGCGATTTCCTGGATAGGCGAAAGCGAGGTGGACGACGCCGTGGTGCCGGTGACGGTGAACGTGTACGTGGCGATGTAGCTGCGGTCGGTGTTATTCGTCAACGCCAGGTGAAGCACATCCGCGGTGGTCGACGGCGCGCTTGCGCCGTCCATGGAGATGAGGACCTGCGTGTGAGTAAGGCGAAACGCGCCCGCTGGCCACGTCGCGTACGCGGCAGGCGTCATGTAAAACCCGTACGGGTCGCCGGTCGCGTTTCCGAGCGTTCCGGTTTGCCCTTCCACGGTGACACTCACGGTCGAGCCGAGATGCGGCGACGACGTTGAGACACTCACGGCGACGCCGTCCCCTGTCACGTCGGCGATCTTGTTGGCGCTGGCGCTGATGGTGTCGCTCACCCCCGAGAACGACCCAGTGCTGGTGCACAGTTCGGCGGCTCCTGCGGTGCCCGGCTTGCCCTGATAAACGGTGACCACGTGCGATTGCGCGGTCGACGACGCGGCGGACGCTGTCAGCAGGAAGTAGGTCGGCATCGTCGTGCCAGCGCCGAGGTTGCCGATCGGCTGACTGGCAGGCTGGCTCGGCGCGAGGTTGAGCGCCCCACCGGTGAACGACGACAGGCCGACCCAAAGGTCTGTGCGGGCAGCCGACGTGCTCACCCGGTAGCCGGCGTAGCCGGCCATCGCCGAATCGTGAGTTCCTATATAGAAGACGGGCGGGTTGATACTTGTCACAGTGATGCCGTTCGCGTCGCAGTCGCTCGCCGCGGCCGCCGATGGGGCGCCTGCGACCACGCCGGCAATGACGACACAGGGGGCTGCGACCGCACCGGCCACTAGGCAGCGAAAGCCATGGCGAACCGATCGCACGACGGCGCCTCCAGGATTGCGGCGACCTCGTGTTCAATCCCTGTCGCGCTCGGTCGCGTGGAGCCGACCAATCCCTATCGTCAGATCGCGAGACGCCATGATGGCCTCAGCGGGTCATTCGTCGGCGGATGACTACGGTCTGATATCGCCATAACGAACTACGACATCGTGGTGACGGCGAGCAACCCTCAGGGTCGATGCCAGAAGCTAGGACCAGATGTATTCCTCGGCGATGGCGCCGTCGCGCCACTTGGCGACCGTCACCATGCGGCCTCCGCCTTCGAACTCGCCCACGACGCACGTCCAGTCACCAGACCCGAACCTGATCGGGTGGGAGGTGATCTGGGGTGGGGTGCCGCCGGCGGATTGGACATAGGCCTTCATCGCCGAGATGTGTTCGGCGACTCCGCGGGTGGGATCCTGGCCCTTCCAGTCCACGAGGACGTCGTCGGTGTGGTGATGGGCGAAGACGCCGTCCCAGTCGGCATTGTTCCAGCCGTCGAAGTCGAGGTCGTCCATTCCCTTGAGGTTGCGCTTTACCTGCTCGTCGGACATGGGTTCCTCCTCTTGTTCGACCGCGCCGGAGCGGTGGTGACGGCGCGGCGGGCTGTGCCGTCCTGGGTCTGCCCGGGACAGGGGTCGGGAAAGCCGTGAGGGGTTGAATTGCTTGCCAGCAGGGCTCGCTCGGTGAGCGCAGACCATGCTAACCAAGGCACAACAGGGCGACTTTAGGCAGTCACCGTTGTCTTACTCGTGCAGCGTCGCGGTGAGGGTGTCGACGATGGAGCTCGGGATGGCGTTGCCGCCCCCGAACACCCAGCAGGTGTCGAGGCCCACCCGGATCTGGGACAGGTAGGTGGTGGCGGCGCCGGTGTGCGCGGTGTCGGCGAGCAGTACCGGGCCGCCGCTGGCGCCGAGCAGTGCGCCGCCCGTCAGCGCGTCGGGATAGTTGGCGCCGGTCGCCACACCGACGTGGGACGGAGAGGGGAAGAACCGCGCCGCGACCACAGCGGCTGTGGCGTAACGGTCGGCGCCGACGAGCGGGGTTGCCGCCGGGTCGGCGTGGGCAGCCGGGCCACCGACGGCGTAAATCGTGCCTGGATGCGCCGCGAGGTAGGCGCTGGTGGCCACGCCGAGGGCGTCACCGGTCGTGAGCAGCACCGCGCCGCCCGTCTTGGCCGCGGCCGGGCCGGTTGTGAGTGCGTCGGGGTAGTCGCGGCCAGAGGCGAGCAGCGTCGTGGCTGGGTTGCCGAGGGCGTCGGCGACGGCGACTGCCGTGGCATACCGGTCGGTGCCGCCGAGGCGGTCGACAGGGTAGCCGAGTGCGTTGAGTTGGAGGGTGATGCTTGTCGGAATGGCGGCGGCGCCGCCCAGCACATACACGGTGCGTCCCGCTGGAAGCACGCGGGTGATCTCGGCGCGCGTCGCGTCGGGCAGTGTGGTGCCGGCGGTGAGCAGCAGCGGCGCGTTCTTTGCGGCGGCCAGCGGCACGCCGACGAGCGCGTCTGCGTAGGTCGTTCCGTTGGCCAGCACCACAGCCCCCGCACCGGCGGTGGGGAACTGGGTTGTGGAGGCGGCCACCGCCGTGGCGTACCGGTCCGTCCCCGCGACCCGAGACACCACCGGCGACGTCGGCGCCGGTGCTGTCGTTGGGGTCAGCGCGACTCTCGCGATCACCGACACGGTGCTGTCGCCGTAGTTGGCCACATAAACGCTTGCTGCCACGAGGTTCACTGCCACCGCGTGGGGGGTGGCGCCGACGACCACCGACGTCGCCGTGTTCTTGTCGCCGTCGATCACCGACACGGTGTTGCCGCCGCTGTTGACGACATAAGCCTGGTCAGTGCCTTGGTCGATCGCGAGCGCGGCTGGATGGCTGCCGACCGGCACCGTCGCGATCACCGTGTTCGTGGTGCTTGTGCTCGGATTGCCGTCGATCACGGAGGCCGTGTTGTCGCCGTAGTTGGCCACGTAGACGGCCGCTGTCGCGACGTTCACGGCTAGCGCGCTCGGAGACCCTCCGACGGGGACCGTCGCGATCACCATGTTCGCGGTCACGGTGGTCGGGTCGCCGTCGATCACCGACACGCTGTCGCCGCCGCTGTTGACCACATAAACCCGGTGGGTGCCCGGGTGGACCGCCACCGCGTCGGGGTTGGCGCCGACGGGCACCGTCGCGATCACCATGTTCGCGGTCACGGAGGAGGGGTCGCCGTCGATCACCGACACGCTGTCGCCACCGCTGTTGACCACATAGAGCATGCCTGTGCTCGGGTCGATCGCCACCGCGTCAGGGTTGGCGCCGACAGTCACTGTCGTGATCACCGTGTTCGTGGTCACCGTGTTCGGGTGACCGTCGATCACCGACACGCTGTCGCCGCCGCCGTTGACCACGTAGACCATGTCTGTGCCCGGATCCGCAGCGATGGCGGACGGGGCGAGGCCGACCGCCACCGGCGTCACAGCGTTCGTCGCTCCGTCGATGACCGATACGCTGCCGCCGTCCTGCGTCACATAGATCGTGTCTGTGGCGGGATTCACCGCCACCGCGCTCGGGTGGGCGCCGACGCTCACCGCCGTCACCGCGTACGTGTACCCGGGCGTCGCCGTGGCCGGCGAGGCGTCTGCGAGCAGCACGCTGGAGAAGACGGTGGTGACAGCCGCGGCCAAGGCGACCCGGCCGCGCGGGCGGGCCGTGGAATGCGTGCCGTGCATCAAGCGAGCCTTTCGACAGTGGCGCCCGCGGCGTAACAGCGGGCATCAGTGGCGTCGGTCGATCGTGAGCCGGAAGTAAGCAACCCGGTTCACTCGTTGACCGGGCCGAAGCGAGGAGCAGGACCTACCACGGCGCCGGGGAGCCGTCCCAGGAGAAGAAGCCGCCGCTCGGCCCGTCGTCGGGCAGCAGCGCCAGCCGGACGGCTCCTTCCGCCGCCTCCGCGGGATCGCCGCCGTTGGCCGTTGCGAACGCGTTGAGGTCGGTGGCGCGCAGGCCGGGGGCGAGCGCGTTCACTTTCACCCCGGCCTCGGCGAGTTCGAGGGCGTAGAAGACGGTCAGCGCGTTGAGCGCCGCCTTTGACGACCGGTACGCCGCGCCGGCGCCGGAGCCGGGCTTGAACTGCGGGTTCGGCCCGGTGCTCCACGCGAGCGAGCCGGTGCCGCTGGAGATGTTGACGATCCGGGGTTTGGCCGAGCGTCTAAGCACAGGCAGGAACGCGTTGGTCACGGCGACGACGCCGAACACGTTCGTCTCGTACGTGCGGCGGAACGTGTCGACGTCCGTGCCATCGGGTGGCGAGGCGGTGTCGAGCGAGATCCCGGCGTTGTTGACGAGGATGTCGAGGGACGTCAGTTGCCGTGCCGCTTCGGCGATGCTTTCGGCGTCGGTGACGTCGATGACGAGCAGTCGGGCAAGGCCGCCGATCTCGTCAACGGCTTGCTGCCCCCGGTCCGGGCTGCGGGAGCCGACGTAGACGGTCACGCCGGCGGCCGCAAGTTGGACGGCGATCTGCTTGCCGATGCCCTTGTCGGCCCCTGTGACCAGTGCGGTCGAATCGCTCATCGATGTTTCCTTTTCCTTGTCAGTAGGTGCCAGCAGGTCACGTGGGGCGGCCGCCGTGGCCGTCGAGCGGGTTAGCGCGCTGCGTACGCGCCGTTGTCGAGGTCTTCGATCAGGCTGGGACCGGTGGGCGTCCAGCCGAGGAGCTCCCGGGTCGCGGTGCTGGTCGCTTGGAGGTCCATGGCGAAAAAGTTGCCGATCCAGCCGAAGTGAGTGGCGACGTCGTCGGGGTCGATCGACGCGACGGGCAAATCGAACGCTCGGCCGATCGCCTCGGCGATCTCGCGAGTGGAGATGCCCTGTTCGGCGACGGCGTGCAGCCGGGCGCCAGCCGGTGCCTTTGCCAGCGCCAACGCGTCGAGGCGTCCGGCGTCGGACCGGTGCACGGCGGCCCATTGGTTGGCGCCGTCGCCGGGGTAGCCGGAGACGCCCTTGTGGCGGGCGATGTCCGCGACGACCGCGATGAAGCCGTGGTCGCCGGCGCCGTGCACGGTGGGCGCGAAACGCAGACTCACGGTGTGCACGCCGCGCTCGACGAACTCCAGCGCGAGGTTCTCAGCACCGCCACGTGGGGAGTCCGGGCCGTGGGCCGACGACGGGTCGTCCTCGGTGGCTGGCCTGCCATGGGCTAGGCCGGCCACCCCGGAGGCCAGCAGGAACGGTCGGCCGGTGTCGGCGAGGGTGTCGCAGATCGTCTGGACGGCGCTCCGTTCGGCGGCGTTCGATGCCGCGGCGTTGGAGAAGTCGTGCTTGTTCGCCAGATGGATGACCGCGTCGGCGCCGGCGGCGCCGGAGCGGATGCTGTCCACGTCGTCTAGGTCGCCGCGGAGAACCTGGACGCCCTTGGCGCGGAGGCCCGCGGCAGACACGTCCGAGCGAGCCAACCCGGTGACGTCGTGGCCCGCGGCGAGCAACTCGTCGACCGCGGCGGAGCCGATCCATCCCGAGGCTCCGGTGACGAAAACACGCATGGTGATCTCCTTCGACGGCCCGCTGGCGAGCGAGCCACGGTTATGATGTCTGTGACTGACGTCAGTTACAGACATGACTGTAGCAGCCCCAAGTCAGCGACTGTCATCACTACGTCGCCAGCACTACACTCGGCCGCATGGCGCGATGGGAACCGGGCGCTGCGGAGAGGTTGCAAAAGGCGGCGCTGGACCTCTTCGCCAGCCACGGCTACGAGGAGACGACCGCCGCGCAGATAGCGCAGTCCGTCGGTCTGACTGAGCGCACTTTCTTCCGGCATTTCAGCGATAAGCGCGAGGTGCTGTTCTATGGGCAGGACGTGTTCGTCCGGGCATTCCTCGACGGCGTGGACGCCGCGCCCCAGGACGCGCCGCCGATCGAGATCGTCGCCTGCGCGTTGCGTTCCGTCGCGACGCTGTTCCCCGCCGAGCGGCGGACCCACTCTCGCACGCGGCAGGCGGTGATCGAGCAGAATCCCGCGCTGCGAGAGCGGGAGTCGCACAAACTGGCTGGCCTGGCCACCACCCTCGCGGACGCTCTTCGCGCGCGGGGGGTCGCCGAGCCTGCCGCCACGCTGGCCGCGCAGTCGGGCGCCACCGTGTTCGGAATCGCCTTCGCGCAGTGGATTCGCGAGGACGAACGACGATCCCTCGCCGACATCACCGCCGACGTCCTCGACGAGTTGCTGAGCCTCGCCGCGACGGCGACTCCTACGCGCCGTGCGCCAGTGAGAAGTCGGCGGCGCGGGTGAGGTGGCCGCGCCGGCTGCCTCCCTCGCGTTGGGACACTTGAGGAATCTTGGGGAATTCGGCGGCCGCACGAGTCTGTATTTCAAACCGTTATGGCGCTGGTGCGCCATTTGGCTGGCCGAAGCCTGTCACTTTTCCGAGTCAATTCCCTGTCGACTCTTGCGATCATGAAAGCCGTTTTGCCTGAATATTTCGCACCCGGCGGGGCGCATCGAGAGTGGCTCGTCCAGGAGCCGCAGCGCCGTGCGAGCCATAGGAGGGGTCATGCGACACGTTCTTCGCAAGTCCGCGTTAGCGCTCGGCATGAGCGCCGTCACGATCGGCGCGACCGCGGGGCCCGCGTTCGCGCACGAGTGCTTCGTGGCAAACCGGTCGGCACAAGGCGACGCGGCCGTAGGAGCGCATTCGAACGCTTGGCAGCAGGTGTCGCTGGACACGGTTTTGACCGTGTTCATCGGCCTTCCTCAGCCCGTAGCCGATTGCGTGGAGGAGAACGCCAGCCAGTTCGGCATTCCCAGCAGCTTCGTGTTCGGCGACAAGCAGGCGGCAGGGCAGGACAACGTCATCGCGAGCAACAACCCGAACATGACAGCCGGCAACCTGTCCGACAACGGCAAGGGCATTGACCACGCTGAAGACGTTTATGGGGCGAGCATTGGCGCCGCGATCGGTTACTGCACTGGCGGCTGACGGACTTTTCGGTCGATGGTGGCGGTCGCGCTCCAGCGTGACCGCCACCATCGCGGTCTTAGGTGACGCGCCAGACTCGCCAGAGCGAAGCGGGGTCGGAGTAGGGGTCGCCGTGCAGCAACACCAGGTCGGCGGGTCCGCCTTCGCGGATGACGCCGGCGTCCGGTTCGCCGAGCAGTTCGCCGCCGTGTCGGGTTGCGGCGGCGAGCGCTTGCCACGGCTGAAGCCCTGCCGTGACAAGGCATTCGACTTCCCACGCCAGTTGGTTGGCGCGCAACGAGCCGCCGCCAAAGTCAGTGCCAGCAGCGATTAGCACACCGGCCCGTGCGGCGAGGCGCACGCTCTCGTGCGCCCACTCACGTCGTCCGGCTATTTGCGACGCGCCGGCGGGCGAGGCGAAGCGCGGCAGCGACGTCGTCCGGCCAAAGGAGCGCCACGACTCCATCACCGCCAGGGTCGACACCAGCGCCACGCGGTTCGCGGCCATCAGCGCCGCGACGTCGGCGTCGAGTTGGAAGCCGTGCTCGAGTGAGTCGACACCGGCCTGCGCGCCGACGCGGGCGCCGGGCAGCAGTCCGGAGTGCGCAGTCACTCGCGCGCCCCTGCTGTGCGCGTGCGACACGACCGCCCGCACCTCGTCGACGGTGAACGGCGCGGTCTCGCGGTCGGGTCCGTCGAGGTAAAGCTTGACGAGGTCGGCGCCGTCCTCCAGCTGTTCGCTCACCGCGTCGACCAGGTCGGCACCGTGGTCGATCTCGACGCTGAGGTCTGACGGCAGCGAACCGGTGCGGGTGATCCAGGTGCCGGCCGCGCGCACGTACGGGTATACGCGTCGTCCGGCCCAACGATCGCGGACGCCGAGGGCGAGCGCGCGGGTGCGCCCGTCGACGGGGTCGGTGCGGCGTGGCGAGCCGACGTCGCGGGCCCAGCGCACGCCGGCCGCGCGTTGCAGGCGGGCGTTGTCCTCGGCGACTTTGAGGAGCGTCTCGGCGGAGTCGAAGCCGCGGTCGATCCAGTGCGCGCCGCCGGGCAGCGTCAGGTGGCTGTGGCTGTCGACGAGTCCAGGCACGATCGTGCAGCCCGAGGCGTCGACCACCTCGACGTCCGGACCGGGGTCGGGCTCGTCGTCCGATGGCCGGATCCAGGCGATGCGGTCGTCGACGACGAGAATGCTGACGCCGAGTCGGAGATCGGGGCCGGTCGCGTCGGCAAGGGCAGCGTCTCGATACAGCACGCCTGGCATCTCGCCACTGTGTCACACGGCAACTTGCCGGAGCGCATCGGAGCACCGGCTCCGGGTGGCTCGGCACGCGGGCCGCGCGATCCGCGGTTGAGGCCCAAGATCGGGCGCGCTGGAAAAATCTCTGGAAAAGTCTCTTGACCGGTATAGGAAGCGGAGTTACTGTACCGGTCAAGAAAAAGAAAGGGAACGGGCTCATGAACCTCGAACACGCGAGCATCATCATGGTGCACGCCAACACGTCCCTCATGCGCAGCGCGCTGCCAGACGCGCCGACGCTGCCGGAACCTCAGCGTTCGCAGCGGGTGGCCAGGGTGCGCGGGATGTTCGCCAACGCGCTGCACCGCCTCGGCGACGCTGTCGCGCCGGCGCCGGCGGCCTGCAATGTCGCCGTCTGCTCCGGCGGCCCGGCACACTGAACGCATGGCCCGAGCGACTCTCCAGACGATCGCGGACAGGGTCGGCGTCAGCCGAATGACGGTCTCGAACGCGTTCTCGCGGCCTGACCAGCTGTCGGCGGAACTGCGCGAGCGCATACTCGCCGTCGCCGACGCGCTCGGTTACGTCGGCCCGAATCCCGCGGCCAGGGCGCTCGCGAAAGGGGTCGCCGGCAACGTCGGTGTGTTGCTGTCTGACTCGCTCACCCAGGCGCTCACCGACCAGGTGGCGGTTGCGTTCGTCAGCGCGGTCGCCGAGGAGATCGGTCCGAGCGGTCGCGCGCTCACCTTGCTGACGTCGGGCGGAACCGACGTGCTGCCGGCGCGCGACGTGGCCATGGACGGCGCGATCGTCTACTCCTGCATCCAAGACGCGACCGCCATCGGGTGGCTGCGCCGTCGCGAGTTGCCGATCGTTTTCGTCGATCACGACGCCCCGGCCGGCTATTCAAGCGTCAACATCGACGACCACGTCGGCGCGCGCGCCGCCGCCAGCCATCTGCTGTCGCTCGGTCACCGGCAGATCGCGATCGCGACCACCGGCTTCAACGGCGACTTCGGAGTGCTCGACTCCGCGGACTACGACACGTTCGCCCACGTCGAGCGAGAACGGGTGCGCGGCTGGACCGAGCCGATGCTCGCCGCCGGTGTCGAGCCTCTGGTCGTCCGCCTTCCGCACGGCGACCCGATCGACGACGGCCGCCGAATCGGTCAGCTGCTGCTGGAACGGTCACCGCGCCCGACCGCCGTCCTGTGTTTCTCCGACGCGATAGCCGCGGGGGTTTACCGAGCCGCGAGTGACGCCGGCTTGCGGGTGCCCGCCGAGCTCTCAGTCGTGGGGTTCGACGACAGCCGGCTCGCGCGCCAGCTGCAGCCTGAGCTAACCACAGTTCGTCAGGACGTCGCGGCCAAAGGCCGTCTCGCGGCGCAGGCTCTCGTCGCGGTCATCGAGAGGGCCAGGGCGCAAGGGGGCAAGAGGGTGGCCGGCCGGCCGAAAAGTGTTGTGTTGTCGACGGAGTTGGTCGTGCGGGGGAGCACCGCGGCGCCGCCGGCGGTTTGAATGAAAGCGCCGTCCTGCGGTAGGCAGTGACGATGCAGACCGTCGCGGTGTCCGATGGGCGGGTCGCGTACGACAGCGCCGGAGCCGGCCCGGCCGTCGTGTTCAATCACGCGAGCCTGACCGACCGACGAATGTGGCGGCGGCAATTCGAGGCGCTCGCCGATCGCTATCGGGTGGTGGCGTTCGACCGGCTGGGTTACGGGCAATCCAGCGCCGCGCCGCCGGAAACACGACATGGCGCCGGGTTGCTCGAGGTGCTCGACGCGCTTGGCATCGAGCGGGCCGCCCTGGTCGGAAGTTCGATGGGTGGCGGCTACTGCCTGGACGCCGCGCTGCTGGCCCCCGATCGGGTGCGGGCTTTGGCGCTGTTCTGCCCCGGTGTGCCTGGTTATGAGTGGCCGGCGGAAATGCGCACCGAGGTGCTCCCGCTGCTGCACGCGGCGGTTCCCGCGGATCGGCTCTCGGCCTACTCCACGCACACCGCGGCGGAGATCCGCGAGGACGACGTCGCCGCGATGGCCGTGATGCAGTTGCGGTACATGGCTGTCGGCGCGGGCCGCTCGGAGTCGGTCTTCTCACCCGACGCTTGGGCTTTGCTGCAGGAGATGGCCCGCGGCGTCTTCGCTCGCGGCTGGGGCGAACCGCCGTCGAGCGAGATCGACCCCGACCCGCCGATCCTCAATCAACTGGCGGACGTGCGCGCCCCGACACTCGTGGTGAACGGCTTGCGCGACGTGCGCTTCGTCCAAGACCTCGCTCGCCTGGTGGCGAGCGGCATTCGCGGCGCGCGGCTCCTCGAGTTACCCGACGCCGGCCATCTGCCACCTGTCGAATGCCCGGACGTCGTCAACGCCGCGCTCGCCCGTTTCCTCGACGACGCGCTGACCTGATTCACGGGTTGGCGGCTCCGGGGGTCACGAGGCCGGCCTCGTAGGCGTAAATGACCGCTTGGATGCGGTCACGCAGATGGAGCTTCTGCAAGATCCGCGCCACATGCGTTTTCGCCGTCGCTTCCGTGATGACCAGGCGCTCGCAGATCTCGGCGTTCGACATGCCGCGCGCGAGCAGCTCGAGCACTTCACGCTCACGAGTCGTGAGCTCGGCGATAGCCGCGGGCGGGGTGGGTGCGGGCCGTCGCCGCGCGAACTCGGCGACGACCCCGCGCGTGACGGCAGGCGCCAGCAGGGCGTCACCGCCCGCGACGATTCGGACGGCGCTCGCGATCTCCTCCGGCGGCGCGTCTTTGAGCATGAACCCGCTTGCGCCGGCCCGAAGCGCTTCAAAGACGTAGTCGTCGAGCCCGAAGGTGGTCAGCATGAGCACCTTTGTCGCTGGCTGCGCGGCGACGATTCGGCGGGTCGCCTCGATGCCGTCGAGCACTGGCATCCGGATGTCCATGACGACCACGTCAGGAGAATGCCGCGCTGTCTCGCGCACCGCGTCGGCGCCGTCGACGGCTTCTCCGACCACCGTCGTGTCGGGCTCTATTTCGAGGATTTTGCGCAACCCAACCCGCACCAAGGCCTGGTCGTCGGCGATGAGGACGCTGGTCATCGAACCGGCAACAAAACGTGGACGGCGTAACCACCTTCCGGTCGCCGTCCTGCCGAGAACCGGCCGCCGTAAAGGGTGACGCGTTCGCGCATCCCGACCAAGCCGTGGCCACCGATCGCCGCGAGTTCGGTGGCTGCGCTCGCCTGTCCGTCGTCCGCGATTTCAAGCTCGACCGCGTCGGTGGTGTAACGCACGCGTACTGTGGCGCGGGCTTTGCCGGCGTGCTTCAGCACGTTTGTCAGGGCCTCCTGAACGATCCGGTACGCGGATAACTCGATTCCAACGGGCAACGCGGGATGTTCGCCGTCGACTGAGAAGTCGACCGGCAAACCGGCCTCGCGCAATTGGGTCACCAGCGCGGGAAGGTCGCCGAGCCCGGGCTGCGGCGCCAACGGATCGGCTCGCTCCGTGCGCAACATGCCAACGAGCCTTCGCATCTCCGTCAGCGCGGACCGTCCGGTGCGCTCGATCGCCTCTAGTACCTCGCGGGTGGCGCCGCGCCCGTCGTCCAGCACCCGTCGTTCGGCGCCCGCCTGCAACACCATCATCGAGACGTTGTGGGCTATGGCGTCGTGCAGTTCGCGCGCGATCCGCGCCCGCTCACCGAGCACCGCCTCCCGCGCCGCGACGTCGCGCTCGCGTTCCGCCAACTTCGCGCGCCGATCGCGGTCTCCGACGACCCTGCGCACAAACAGCATCACGACGATCACGATTGCCAGGAAATCCCAGCCAATGGTGAGATTTTTGCCGGTGATCGCTGGCGGCAGCAAGGTCGCGGCGGCAAGCGCGCCGAGGCCGACGACGAACTGCCACGTGCGGGTCCAGACTGCGAGCGCGTACATCGCGAGGAAGTTCGCCAACGGGTATCCGATCGACGTCGTGGTGAACCAGGTGTGGTCCAGCGCGCTCATCGCCGGCACCCACGTGCCAACCGGCGCCGGCCACCGCCGTCGCACCGCGACCGGCGCGGTGAGGGTGGCTGCCGTCAATGCCGCGAGCGCGCGATGACGCTCACCGTCGACGCCGAACCAGATTGAGGCTTGGGTCAGCAAAGTGAGCGCCACGGCGATCGCCTGGTCAACGCGCCCGGGAGCGAGCCGGAGTTGCCGGAGACGGCGGGGCGCGACATTCATGGTGCTGAAGGTAGACCGGCGGCGATGGTTGCGGCGTCATTCCGACGGCTGATCCATGAACGGCGGGAAGTCCACCGTCCGGACGACGTGAAGTTCGCTCGCTGCGCCGACGACGACCGCGTCGGCGCAGACCTACTGTTGCGTCCCGTCGCTAGGGCGAGACACGCCCTCGAAGAAGGGGTGAGGCACATGAGCACGCAGACCGGACGCGGAGTCGACCGCCTCGTCAGGCTCCTGCCGTTGTCGGGCGTCGCATTCGCCGTGCTGTCGATGGCCGGCAATTTGACCATCGACAAATTCCCGGAGCCAGACACACCCATCAGCAAGCTGTCCACCTACTACGCCGACCATCATGCGCAGCTCGGCCGAGGGGGGATGCTGCTCGGCTACTCGGTGGTGTTCATGGTTCTTTTCGGCGTCGCCTTGTGGTCTCGTGCGCGGAAAGTGCAAGCCCCGACGGTGATTAGCGGGGCGCTGCTCGTGGGCACCGCGATGGTGGGCGCCACGATGATCACCGGTGCCAACGCGTTCCTCGCGCTGGGCCAGATCGCCGGAAAGCCAACCGTCACGCCACAGGCGCTGCAGGCGTGGCACATCAACGCGTCGGTCGGCGGTTTCGGCGCCGATTCCGTCGTGCTCATGCTGGCCGTGGCCGCCGGCGGGATTCCGGTGCGGGCATTCCCGCGCTGGCTGGCGTGGACGGCGCTGGCTCTTGCAGTCTTGGCGTTCACGCCGCTGGCGTTCTTCGGCTACCTGCTGTTTCACCTGTGGGCGGCCGTCGTCGGAATCGCCCTCACCGCGCGACCAGCAGGTGAGGTCGTGGCGGCCGTGGAGCCGGGCGCGGAGGCGCAGCCCGCTTACGTTCATTAGGGCGCAGGCTGACGCGCGCCACCATTCCCGCCAGGTCGCTTCCGCCGTCGCCGGCCGCAGCGACCTGGCGGGTGACCCGGTGGCAGGCGCTACGACCTTCGCTTCGAGCCCGCGCGGTCAAGGCCAAGTCGCAGGTGGACGACGCGCTGCGCGAGGTCGAGAACTGCTGGGTCGTCATGCAAGAGGAACTTGGAGTCGGCGCCAAGCAGGATCGCGTGCAGCTCGAACGCGAGACGGTCGGGGTCTTCGCCCGCGGGAAGTTCGCGCTGCTTGATCGCGGTGGCGGCGAAGGACCGCAATAGCTCGGTGAACTCGGCTTGGATGGCCGCGAGTCGGTCTCTCACCGGCCCGGGTCGGCCACTCATCTCCATTGAGGTCGAGGCGAAGAAGCACCCGCCGGGGAAAACGCGGCGCCGCACGTAGCTGAGAAACGCGTCGCACACCGTCGCGAGCTGAGCCAGCCCTGGAACGGCGGCGAGGGCGGGCTGAATCACCTCAGCGTTGAGGACCCGCTCCGCTTCGGCCACTGTCGCGAGCTGCAGTTCCTCTTTGGAGCCGAAGTGCGCGTAGAGGCCGCTCTTGCTGATGCCGATCGCGGCGGCGAGGTTTCCGATCGACAGGCCGTCGAGCCCGTCGACCGTGGCGAGCGACGCTGCCGCGCGCAGGATCGCCCCCCGGGTGCGCTCGCCGTCTGACCGCGACCGGCGTTGCCGGCGGCCGCGCTCCGTCGTCCGCTCAGTCACCACGTTGACAAGTTAGCACGACCGGTCGTACGGTTGATTTAGCACGACCGATCGTGCTAATACGGCAGTCTCACCGTGGGCTGCCCGTCACCCGTTCCACCCGCAAGGAGACCCCCATGCACGCCACCAACACCGTGAACGGCGTCGACCTCGATCGGCTTTCCGGAACCATCGACGCCATCGTGGCCAACCCCGCCCTGGCCGCTTTCCAGTTCCGCGTCGACAACCAGTGGATCGACGGCGGCCACACCCGCAGCGCCATCAAGGGCTTCTACGGCGCCGGCCAAGAAGACACCACCCGCGCCGAGCCGTTCACGCTGGAGTCGGACGAGCCGCCCGTGCTGCTCGGCGGAAACCGGGCCCCCAACGCGGGGGAGTACCTGTTGCAGGCCCTCGCGTCGTGCGTGACCGGCACGATCGTCTACCACGCCGCCGCCCGCGGCATCGCGTTGGAAGCCTTGGAGTGCAAGGTCGACGGCGACGTCGACCTGCGCGGATTCCTCGGCCTCGACGGCGCCGTCCGGCCGGGCTTCGAGCAGATCCGGGTCGCGGTCACCGCGAAGGGCGACTTCGACGACGCGCAGTTCGCCGAGCTGGCGGAGCTGGCCAGGTTTTCGCCGGTGCGCGACACCGTGAGCAATCCGGTGGCCGTCGTCGTCGACGTGACCCGGGTCTGACCTCTCCGCGCGATGTCCGCGTCCGCCGGTGTCTTGGCGGCGCGGGCGTCGCCTGATTTGCTTACCTGCACATGGTTCGAGGAGCGCTTCGATGTCCGCCTCACCTCACGCGTCCGCCGACGTCGTCCCGATCGCGGACGCCGCGCAACTCGGCGCCGTGCTCGGCATCTGGGCGCATCCCGACGACGAGGCGTTCCTATCCGCAGGACTGATGGCCGGCGCGCGCGACGCCGGCAATCGGGTCGTGTGCGTCACGGCCACGCTCGGCGAGCGCGGCACCAGCGATCCCGCGGCCTGGCCGCCAGAGCGGTTGAGGGCGATTCGCGAACGCGAGCTGCGCGCCTCGCTCGCCGCGCTCGACGTCACCGAACACCACGTGCTCGGCCTGGACGACGGGATTCTCGCCACCCAGCCTGAGGACGTGGTCACCCGGCGCCTCGCCGACATCGTCGACGCCGTGGCCCCCGACACGATCGTCACGTTCGGCCCCGACGGGATGACCGGCCACGAGGATCACCAGACGGTCTCGGGCTGGGCGACCGCCGCCCATCGGGCCGCCGCGCCGAAGGCACGGCTGCTGTACGCGACCACCACCGAGGAGTTCGTGCGGGCGTGGGAGCCGTTCCGCCAGCAGCTCGACATCTTTCTCGCGGCCGGTTTGCCGCTGCGCACGCCCACGGCCGATCTGGCGGTAGCGCTGCGGCTGGAGCCCGCAGCAATCGACCGCAAGATTGTCGCGCTGCGGGCGCAGTCCAGCCAGACCACCGACTTGTTCGCGGTGCTCGGCGAGGAGCGGGTGCGGCAGTGGTGGTCGACCGAGACGTTCGTCGCCGCCGACGCGAGCCGCCGCGCCGAGCGAACATGGGGCACCTGGCGAGTGACCGCCTAAGTGTTCGGGGTTCGCCGCGTCGGCGTTCTCATCCGCCGCGGTCCCCGTCAGCCGGCGGCGGTCTGCGAGGCCTTGGCGGTCGCTGTGTGGTCGGCTGGAACCTGCGGTGAGGCAGATTCCGGAGCAGGATCCGGCGCGGGCGCGCGAAGCACCGGAATCGCGCTCAGCGCGCCGATCGCCGACGCGGCCACGACGATGACGACCGACAGCGCTCCGCTCGGTTTGGTCGCCATGAGGCAGACGATGCCAATGACGGCCGCGGTCGTGAGGTGCGCGCTGACCCACAGCCAAGGGTCGAGGACGGCGCGGCGAAGTGGGTCCGGAACCGGACCGTCGGGTTCTTGCCGGACGCGCGCCATCAGCGCGGTGCTGCGGCGGCCCAGGACGCCGGCTCCGATCGCCTCGACGACGACCAGTGTCGCGATCGCGCTGATCACCCAGCCGTCGCTCCAGCTGAACTCGCCGCCGGACAAATGAAGCAGCCATCCGCCCAGACCGAAGAGCGTCGCCGCGATCACGGGGAACAGCGGTTCCAGCCGTTTGATGATCGGCTGCCACGCTTGCAGCTCCGCGATGGTCCGGGCTCGCCGCATCTGCACCAGAGCGACGTGCAGCGCGGCGGCGACCATGAAGCCGCAGATCGCCGCGGTGATGTGCAGGAACAGCACGACGTCGAAGGTCGTTGAGTCCACGGCGCCTCCCCTTGGACCTGGTCGGTTCGTCGTCGCCATGCTGCGGCGGCGCGCGCCGTCGGGAACATCCCAGATGCCGGGGAACATCGCCCGCAGAGGTCCCAGAAATCTGGGACTGCTCGGGCGAGATGTTCGGACTTACCATCTCGGCATGGGCACGAACGGCCCGGGTCGCGCGCGAGGCGAGATCGTCCGGCTCGCGCGATCGGGACTGGACTGGGTGACCTTCGCCGGCGCCGTCAGCGAGGTGGTCGGCGCGGTCGTGCCGTTCGATCGTTGCTGCTGGCACACCGTCGACCCTGGCACGGTTCTCCTGACAGGCAGCGTGAACCTCGACGTCCCCTGCTCTGGGCTATGGCTCGCCGAGCACGAATACGTCATCGACGATGTCAACCAGTGGTGGTTTCTCGCCCGAAGCGGTCGGCTCGCCGGCGCGACGAGTCTTGCCACAAACGGCGATCTGTCATTGAGCGCGCGGCACCGGTCACAGGAGGCCATCGGTGTCGGCGACGAGTTGCGCGGCTCATTCGTCGCCGAGCGCAATTACTGGGGCGCCGCGGGGTTCCTGCGCGACGACGACCAGCCATGGTTCAGCGAGGACGACGTGCGCTTCCTCGCCTCGCTCTCCGACGTCATCGCGTCCGGTTTGCGCGCAGCGCTGGTGAAGCGGGCGGTGTCCGCGGACGTCACATGCGGGCTGGAAGGCCCCGGCGTCGTCGTCTTCGACGAGGCCGGGCGGGCGGAGTTCATCTCCCCGGCGGCGGAGCGTCTCATCGCTCAGATCGTCGAGGAGCCGCCGCGTGCCTCACCGGCCGACTCGCCGACCGTCCAAGCCGTCGCGGCGCGGGTCAGGGCCATGGCCGCGGGCAACGATCCGCTGTCGCTCGGCGCGCGATCGCGGGTGCAGACTCGGTCAGGCTCGTGGCTGTTGCTGTACGGCACTCCGCTTGTCGGCGGCGGCAACGGTCGAACCGCCGTCGTCATCCAACCGTCTGCGGGCAACGAAGTCGCGCCGCTCGTGGCGTTGGCCTACGGACTGACCGAGCGCGAATGCCACGTCGTCCGGCTGTGCATGGAAGGCCGCTCGACCAAGCAGATCGCCGCCGCGCTGCACGTCTCGCCGTACACCGTGCAGGACCATCTGAAGTCGGTTTTCGACAAGACCGGCGTCCGCTCTCGTACCGAGCTGGTCGGGCAGATCTTCCTCGAGCATTACCTGCCCCGCTGGGAGGACGTCGACAACGCCCCCACCGGATGGACCGCGAAGATGGCGCCCCTGCCGGTCTGACGGCTCGGCGCTCGGCGCGCGTGCCGGCGTGGCCTCGCCGCCCCAAAAACGGCTGGCAGCGCGTCGTAGGCGTTGCCATAGGCTGACGTCGACCACTTGATCGGGGAAGCGGAGTACTGATGAAGGCCATCGCCGAGTTCGCGATCCGCCGCCGTTGGCAAGTCATCGCCGGTTGGATCGTGCTGATTTTCGCGGCTCAGGGCATCGCGGGCGCCATGGGCGGCTCCGCCTACCACGACACGTTCAGCCTCCCGCACACCGAGACGGCGACCGTGACCAACCTGTTGAAGGACTCCGGCCTGGCCAACCGCAGCGGCGTCTCGGGCACGGTCGTGGTCAAGAACAAGGACGGCGCGGCGTTCACCAGCGCGCCGCCGCAGCTGCCGCCAGCGCTCGTGAAGGTGTGCGGCGCGGGTGACTTCGTCGCGCTGATCTCCACCCCGTGGCAGACGATCGACTGCTCCAAGAGCGACGCGGCGTCCGCGGGCAATCCCAAGTTGTTGAACACCGGCCACGGATCCGACACCGCGCTGGTCCAGGTCAACTGGGAGAGCGACCACTTCGACGCCGCAATCTTCAAAGACGTGTACCAGTCGCTGAAGACGCTGCGCAGTTCGGCTCTTCAAGTGGAGTTCACCGGTAACGCCTTCGCGGGCATTGGCCAAAGCGAGGGATCGAGCAGCTCGGTCTTCATCGGCTTCCTGGCCGCGTTGGTCATCTTGGCGCTGGTGTTTCGCACCGTCGCCGCCACCGCCTTGCCGCTGGCCAGTGCCGTCGTCGCGCTCGTCGGCGGCCTCGGCGTCATCTACATCCTGAGCCACGCCATCAACGTCTCGAACATCACGCCGTACCTGGCGGAGCTGATGGTGATCGGCGTCGGTGTCGACTACGCGCTGTTCATCGTCACCCGGCATCGCCGCAATCTGAGACGCGGCATGCCGATCGCCGAGTCGATTGTGACGGCGATCAACACCTCAGGTCGCGCGGTGCTGTTCGCCGGCACCACGGTGTGCATCGCGATCCTCGGGCTCATCGCCCTCGGCGTGAGCTTCTTCAACGGAATGGCGATCGCCACAGCGCTGGCGGTCGGGTTCACGATGGCCGCGTCGCTGACCCTGCTGCCGGCGTTGTTGAGCCTCTTCGGCCTCAAGGTGCTGCCCCGCAAGCAGCGCGCGGCCGTGCGCGCCGGCCAGTTCATCGACCACCACCCCATCGGATTCTGGGCCCGTTGGTCGGCGATGATCGCCAGTCGTCGGGCGGTCGTCGCGGTCGGCTCCGGCATCCTGATGATCGCGCTCGCCGTGCCGTTCTTCTCTATGGAGCTGGGCAGCAGCGACCAAGGAAGCGACCCGAAGGGCGCCACCACGCGCGTCGGCTACGACCTGATCAGTTCTGAGTTCGGTGTCGGCTACAACTCGACGCTCGAAGCGGTCGTCGGCGGGCCTGGGGCGTCCGACCAGGCGTATTTGCAGAAGGTCTCGCGCGCGCTGGAGGGTGTGCCCGGCGTCGACCGCAGCAGCCTCGGCACGGTCTCGCTCACCAAGGACATCGCGTTCGTGTCGTTCAAGACGACCACGTCACCGCAGTCGGAGAAGACGTACACGCTCGTCCGGCACTTGCGCTCGGACGTCTTCCCGCCGCTGTACAACGGCACCGCGAATCACATCTACGCCTACGGTGACACCGCGATCAACGTCGACTTCGCCAAGGTGCTCGCCCGCAAGATGCCGCTGTTCATCGGAGTGGTCGTCGGCCTGTCGTTCCTGCTGCTGCTCATCGCGTTCCGCAGCCTCGTCATACCGCTGACGGCGGCCGTGATGAACCTGCTCGCGGCGGCCGGCTCGTTCGGCCTCGTCGTGGCGATTTTCCAATACGGCTGGGGCTCCGACGCGTTGAACGCCGGCCCCGGCGCGCCGATCGACGCGTGGACACCGGTGATGCTGTTCGCGATTCTGTTCGGCCTCTCGATGGACTACCAGGTGTTCCTCGTCAGCCGGATGCACGAAGAATGGGTGCACACAAAGGAAAACAAGCGCTCGATCACCGTCGGCCAAGGCGAGACCGGCGGCATCATCACCGCCGCGGCGATCATCATGATCGCGGTGTTCCTCGGCTTCCTGCTCACACCCGGCCGGCCGATCAAAATCTTCGGCACCGGTCTGGCCGCCGCCGTCTTCCTCGACGCCTTCGTGCTGCGGACCATGCTGGTGCCCTCGCTCATGCACCTGTTCGGCAAGTCGAACTGGTTCTTCCCCAAGTGGTTGGAGAAGGTGACGCCTCGGCTGTCGGTCGAGCCACCCGAGGAGCTGGCAGCCGCGGCAAACACCGACGCGCCCGAGAAGCCGCCGCACGAGTACACCGACGTCTAGGCGCGCGCTCGCCGAGAGCGCGCGCCTCAGCCGGCGCTCGTCGCAGAGCTTTCGGGTTTGCGATGCCGCAAGCTCAAAAGCCGATGGATTCGCGAAGCAGCAGCACGATGCCGCGACCGGGCTCTGGTTCGGCGTTGAGAACGAGCATCCGGTTGATCGCACTCGGTTGTCCGTAGGCCTGCATCGCTCGCTCTGTTTCCAGCGGCAGGCAGTGTTCTTCGACGCGACGCAACGCTGTGCTCAGGTCGGGCACCACCTTCTGCGAGCCCACGACCCAGATCGCGCGACGCGCGCCGCCGGCATAGCCCGGGAGTTGGCTTCCGCTCGCCGAGGCGATCACCAGGGAGCCGGTTTCGGTGACCGCGTGGACGCTGCCGACAATGACGTCGGGCGACGACATCAGCCGCCAGATCTCGGCGAGTTGAGTCGCGCGGTCCATCGACTGGCCGCGCGGCCTGATCGCGTCGTACCGGCCGCTCGCGTTGATGTCCGCGTCGATGCCCGACAGCCGGAGGGTCTCGCTCGCCCCGGTGAACACGCTCGCGCCTTCAGGAATGAGGTCGCTGACACGAGCGCGCGCCGCGAGCACGTCGTCCACAATCTCGACCGTGAAACCGTGCGACGTCAAAGCGGCGGCTGCTCGCTCGAGGCTCTGCGCGGTCGCGGGTTCGGTGAACGATGTCGTCGGCGTCGTGGTGGTCATGAAGCCCTCCTGGTTGATTCGTCCTGGCAGTTCGACGAAACAGGCGAGCTGAAGGTGACGTCGGCACGTCACCTCACATTTGGGTTGGCCGTCTTGTCGTAGTAATGACGACAGCAGCGGGCGCGGGAGGTCGACGAAACGATGAGCGTGGACAACGCCGTGGTGACGGATGAGCGGCGCCGCTTGGTCAATCTCGCCTACCGGATGCTCGGGTCGCTGGCCGAAGCCGAGGACGTCGCGCAGGAGACGTACGCCCGCTGGTTCGCCATGTCGGACGACGAGCGGAACGCGATCGAATCGCCTGGGGCATGGTTGACGACCGTCGCCAGTCGCATTTGCCTCACCGTGCTCGGCTCAGCCCGTGTGCGCCGCGAGCGGTATTTCGGCGAGTGGATTCCCGAGCCGCTGGCGGATGGCGCCGAGTGGCAGGGCGGCGAGCGCGGTGGCGCTCGCCCGATCGACCCCGCCGACCGCGTGACGCTTGACGAGTCGGTCAACATGGCCTTGCTCGTCGTCCTCGACTCGATGACAGCCGCCGAGCGCGTCGCGTTCGTCTTGCACGACGTCTTCCGCTACTCCTTCGCCGAAGTCGCGGAGATCGTCGGCCGCAGCCCGGCGGCGTGCCGGAAGCTGGCGTCGTCCGGCCGCCGCCGCGTCGGCGCCGCGAAGACGCCGCCAACGCCGAAAGCCCAGCGCGCGGAGATCGTGCGCAAGTTCAAGAAAGCCTGGGAGGCCGCGGACATCAGCGCTCTCATCAGCCTGCTCGACCCCGACGCGATCGCGGTTGCCGACGGTGGCGGACTCGCCGTCACCTTCGTCGATCCGATCGTCGGCCGCGAGCCGATTGCCCGCGCCTGGGTCGAAATCGCCAAGCGCGCCACGAGCGACATGACCGTCCTCGAGCGGACGGTGAACGGGCAGCCTGGCCTAGTGGCTCAGCAAGGCGGTGTCACGGTCACGGTGTTCGCCTTCAACATCGCCGAAGATCGGATCAAGAACATCTGGGTGGTGCGCAACCCCGAGAAGCTCCGCGGCTGGCCGGCCGCTTGACGCCGGTCAGCCGCGGAAGGCACGTCAGGGTCGGATCTCGATGATCCGGTTGACCGGGGTGTCGACCGCACGACGGAACCGGGTGAAGCCGCCTTGCGTCGCCACCGACTGCAACTGCTCGTCGGTCGCCTGCGCACCCAACGCCCAGCCGCCTTTCTGCGAGCGCGCCGAGGGCGTGCAGATCAGCGTCGACGCTGAGTAGAACAGCCGGCCCACCGGGTTCAGGTTCGCCTCGACCGCGTCACCGGCCATCGGCTCCACGAGCAGCCAGGCGCCGTCGGCAGCCAACGCAGAGCGGATGTGCCGAGCGGCCCCCACCGGGTCGCCCATGTCGTGCAGCGCGTCGAAGACGCACACCAGTCCGTAGCCGGCGCCGTCGAAGTTTTGCGCCGACGCGACCTCGAACCGCACGCGGTCGGCGACCCCTGCCTTCACCGCAGCCGCCCGAGCGGCCTCGATCGACGCCGGGTGGATGTCGAACCCGACGATCGTCGAGTTGGGATACGCCTGCGCGAGCAGGATCGTCGAGGCGCCGTGACCGCAACCGACGTCCGCGACCGTGATGCCGGCGTTCAGTCTCGCCTCCACGCCGTCCAGCGCGGGAATCCAGGTCGAGACCAGGTTCGCCGCGTAGCCGGGCCGGAAGAACCGCTCGACGCCGACATACAGGTCGTGGTGATGGTCGCCCCAGCCGACGCCTTCGCCCGCGCGGAACGCGGCCGTCAACTTCTCCTCGTCCTTGAACAGCGACGCGGCCAAGAACACACCGGCCGTCAAGAACGTCGGCGAGCTCTCGTCGGCCAGGCAGGCCCGCTGCTCCGGCGTCAGGTGGTAGCGGCGGGTCGCCGGGTCGTACTCGCAATACCCGGACGCCGCCTGCGCGTTCAGCCACTCCTGCGTGTAGCGCTCGTCGCAGTCCGCCGCCGCGGCGATCTCCCGCGAGGTGGCCGGACCGACGTCGCCGACCGCCCGGTAAAGCCCTAGCCGGTCGCCGACCGCGACCGTGACCGCGTGATGGGTCGCGGCCAGGTCGCCGATGAACTTGTGCATGAAATCGCCAAGCGCGGCCTGGTCAAGCTCCTCGAGAACCGTCGTGCTCATCTGTGCTCCTTCAGTCGCTCTGGGTTTGGGGCGCCGACCGCAGCCAGCCGCGCGGCGTCGGCGCGCGAAACGCGCGATCTCCGACGTCGCGCCGACGGTCGCGCGCTCGCCGGACGAGCCGCGCCGTGCGCGCGTCGTCCAACAACTCGGATTTGCGGGCGGCGGCGCGCTCGCTGATCAACAGTCCGGTGACCATCGAAAACTCCTTGGTCGGCGTGAAGTCGGCGCCTCCGACGCTTCCTGAAACGCGAACCGCCGCCATCCGTGCTGACCACGGGTCCGCCACGTAGCCGGCACGGGTTCGAATCGCGGGTGGGCGAACCGGCTCGCGCACGGCAAGATGAGCCTGGTGACGCAAATGGCGCGGGTGTCCGAGCGCGAAGCCGAGGTGCTGGCCGCGCTCGGCGAGCACCTGTCCAACGCGCAGATCGCCTCCCGGCTGACGCTGTCGGTGCGCACCGTCGAGACGCATGTGTCGTCGCTGCTGCGCAAGCTCGGAGTGGCCGACCGCCACGAGCTCGCGGCCCTCGCGCCGACCCTGGCCGGCTCGAGTTCCAGCACCTCGGCCGACACCGGGCAATTGCGCGGTTTGCCGCCGACCTGGACGCCGTTCATCGGTCGGGTGCGCGAGCAGGCGGAGGTCATCGAGGCGTTCAACGCGTCACGGCTGGTGACCCTGCTCGGCCCCGGCGGCGCGGGCAAGACCCGGCTCGCCGGTCAGGTGGCGAGCCACCTCGCCGAGGCGTTGCCACTGGGCGCGACGTTCGTGGGGCTGGTCAGCACCCGTCCCGGCTTTTTCCTGCAGACCGTGGCGTCGGTGCTCGGAGTGACCGAGCGGCCCGGGGAGCCGTTGCGGGAAGCGGTGTTCACCAGGTTGCGGCCGGGCCGGTCCTTGCTCGTGCTCGACAATTGCGAGCATCTGGTCGATGAGACCGCCGCGTTCTTGACGGCGCTGCTCGGCCAATCGCCCGACTTGCTCGTCTTGACGACCAGCCGGACGCGGATCGCGGTGGCCGGCGAGCGGGTCGTGCCGCTGTCCGGGCTGTCACTGGTCGCCGACGAGACCGGTGGCGCGGCGGGGTCGGAGGCGGTCGCGCTTTTCGTCGATCGAGCGCGAGCCCTCAACCCGCAGTTCGAGGCCGACACCGCCGCGATCGCCGAGCTGTGCGCCGCGTTGGACGGCATGCCGTTGGCGATCGAGTTGGCGACCGCGCGCAGCGCGGCGTTGGGAGTGGCCGGTCTGCGGGTCGGCTTGGCCGACCGACTGCGGTTGCTCAGCGGCGGACGCAGCAGCGACGAGCGCCACCGGTCGCTGCGCGCGGTGCTCGACTGGAGCTACGAACTCCTGGACGACGAGGAGCGCGCCGGGCTGCGCCGGCTGTCGCGGTTCGCCGGCGATTTCGACGTCGGGGCGGCGAGCGCGGTCATCGGATTGTCGCCGGCCGTCGTCGCTGATGTCGTCGGGCGGCTCGCCGACAAGAGCCTGCTGGCACACCGACCAGGGGCTGGCCGTTGGTCGATGCTCGAGACCGTTCGCGCGTACGCGCTTGACAAGTTGGAGGGGGCCGGCGAAACCGCGCGGGTCACCGACCGCTACGTGCGATGGGCGGCCGACACTGCCGCGGCTGTCGAGGAAAACCTGGTGCTCGGCCACACCTGGCGGAACGCCTTCGACGAAACCGTGGCCGACTTGCGCGCGGCTCTCGTCCTGGCCGGCGACGACACCGCTAGTCGGCTGGCTCGTTCGTTGGGCCACCTCACTTTCGCGCGTCGCTTTCTGGCGGAGTCCCGCGGTCATTACGTTCGGGCGGCGAACTGCGCCGCCGACGACGTCCAAGCCGTTCAAGACCTTCGGTGCGCCGCGGGCGTCGCGCTGGTCGAGAAGCGCGGCCAATTGCTGTATGACTACGCGGTGGCGGCCGCGTCACGAGCGGAGGCGGCCGAGGATCGCGCGTTGCAGGCGGCCGTGTTGGGTGAAGCGGTGTCGGTCGCTTCGCGCTTTCCGGCGCTGTTCGATCGCGACGTCGGCCTCGCCGAACTGCAGCGGATGCTCGACGTGGCGCAGCGCGTTGCCCCGGCTGACGACAAGTCCGCGCAGGCTGAGTTGTTGGCGGCGAGGGCGTGGACGGCATCGCGGACGTCGGAGATACCAGGGACGGCGGAGTTCGAAGCCGCCCTCGACGCCGCGCGGCAGGCCGACGACCCGGTGCTGATCAGCGCCGCGCTCGACGCTCTCGGCGCGGCGAACGTCATGGAAGGGCGTTTCTCCGAAGCGCACCGCATGAGCGTGCGGCGACTGGACCTGCTCAACCGGTTGCCCGACCACTCGCCTCGCGCCGGCGCCGAGATCCTCGACATCTTGCATATGGCGACCGAAAACGCGGTCACCGCTGGTGAGTTGTCGTTCGCGCTCGAGACCGCGCATCAGTTTGACGACGACAAGCTGGTGGCCGCGGCCCCGCATATGGCGTGGAGCAAGCCGGTCGTCCCGCTGGTGCTGCTCGGCCGGTTCGCCGAGGCGATCGAATACGGCCTGCGCGCGAGGGATGCCTGGACGGACGTTGGCCGACCCGCAGCGCGGTGGCTGGCCCCGAGCATGTACTCACTGGTGCTGTGCCATGAGTTGCGCGGCGACGGCGCCGCGGCGTCCGACTGGCGGGAGTTCGCGATCGAGGAGATCGCCGGCGAGCAGACACGGAACGTGCATTTCCAGGTCGGCGGCATGGTCACCTTCGTCGAGGCGCGGCTGGCGTTGCACTTCGGTCGGTGGGATGACGCGGCGCGGTTGGTCGCGCACCTGCCGGTCGACGACGACGCGTGGTGGCAGCTGCGGCATTGGTATTTCGACGCCTACCCGTGGGCAGTCGCGGCCGAAATGGCGGTTGCCGCAGGGCTTTCCGACGCGCCGCGACGGTTAGCGGCCGCGCAACCGGCCGGTGGTGAAAACCGTTGGGCGGCTGCCTGTTTGGCGCGCGCGAAGGCACGCCTCACCGGCGACGCGGAAGATCTCGAGACGGCGTTGACCGCGTGGGAACAGCTCGGCGCACGCTACGAACGCGCCTGCACGCTCGCGCTCATGCCGAAACGGCGAGCCGAGGCGGAGTCCGAGCTGCGAGCGCTCGGCGTCCGGACCCTCGCAGCCGCTGCGTCGAACCGATGACGGACACGGCCAAGCAATTCGACTACGACGCGGAGTTGCTCCGCTATCACGCGCGGCTGCTGGCAGCGCTCGACGTCCGACCCGACGACGTCGTCGTCGACATCGGCTGCGGCGCCGGACAGGCGACGCGCGACGCGGCCCGCGCGGCCGCCGCGGGCGCCGCCCTCGGCGTCGACGTGTCGGAGCAGCGCCTGGACGTCGCGCGACAGCTCGCCGGCGAGGCGGGTCTGACGAACGTTAGCTTCGTGTGCGCCGACGCGCAGACGCACCCCTTCCCGGCGGCGAGTTTCGATTTGGGACTCAGCCGGTTCGGGACGATGTTCTTCACTGACCCTGATGCCGCGTTCCGCAACATCGCCCGCGCGTTGCGGCCGGGCGCGCGGTTCGTGCAGATCGTCTGGCAACGCGGCGACCAGCAGGAATGGTCCACGGTGCTGCGGGACGTGTTCGGGCGGGAATCGACCCCGGCGTCCGGCGCGAACGCGTTCTCGCTGGCCGACCCGGGCGCCGTCGAAGAAATCATGACGGGCGCCGGCTTCACCGCGGTCGACTTCGTCGATCTGCGAGAACCGGTCTATTACGGCCGGGACGCCGAGGCCGCGCTCGCCGCGATGCTGCTGTTGAAGTCGACGCAGGATTTCCTCGCGGCGCTCGGTGATCGCAGCGCGGCTTTTGCGGTCGAGGCGCTGCGTGGCGAGTTGGCGGCGCGCGAGAACGCGGACGGGGTGTTCTTCGACTCGGCGGCCTGGCTCATCACCGCGATCGCGCCGTAACCGCGGGCGCGCGACTAGCTGGCAGCCGGCGCGCCCTCGTCACGATGTGACGTCTGATGTCACGCCGGAGGGTTGTCACCATCGAACCTAGGAGTCGCAATGCCAAGCGCTCGCAAAGACAACACCCCGATCGCGGTCGAGGCGGCCGAGATCACTGGACGTTACGTTGACCTCGGAGAGCACACCGTCGCGTTCGAGTCGTTCCACGTCGACGCCGACCCGGCGCCGCTTTTCCGCGGGCTGCCCGACGACCGCTGCCAGTGCCCCCACTGGGGAGTGGTGGTCAGCGGCAGGGTGACCATGCGGTTCGCCGATCACGACGAGACGTACACCGCAGGCGACGCGTACTACATCGCGCCCGGTCATCTGCCCTTGCTGACCGCCGGCTCGGAGGTCGTGGAGTTCAGCCCAACCGACCTGCTACGGGAGACCATGGCCGTCGTCGGCGCCAACATGGGCGTGACCGCGTGACGACGCCGACGGTCACGGACGCCGACCAGCGGGCGCACGCGCTCGCCGAGAAGCTGATCGCGTTCCTCGAGACGAACGTCGCTGCGGACGAGCTGTTCGCGCCGGACGTGTTCTGCGACTACATCTCGCCACTGTGGCGCCAGCAGGCCGCCGGACGTGACGCCGTCGTCGCGTTGCGGGTCGCCGGCCATCCGTCCACTGGGCGCGTGCCGCGGTGGCGGTTCGACCCGATCCCTTCGGGGTTCGTTCTCGAGTTCGACGAGCAATGGGAACACAACGGCGACACGTGGACCGCGCATGAGATCGCCCGGTGCGACATCGCCGACGACGAGATCAGCCAAATCTCGGTCTACTGCACCGGCGACTGGAGCAGTGAGCGCCGCGCCGAGCACGCGGCGGCGGTGACACTGCTGCGACCCTGACCGCGCCGCGCCAGGTGGTGGTTGGACCGGTGACCTCACGTCCTCCCGCCCCTACGCTTGATTCGTGGTGGCCACTACCGGCCAGGACGCCGCGCGGACGGCCTACGTCGACGCGTACAACCGAGCCCGCCTCGACGCCGACGTCGAAGGCATGGCCGCCGCCGCCCTCGGCTTGGCTTCTTTGCAGCAGTTTGGCGAACCAGTTGGCCGGGTGCCGGCAGTGCTGCACGAGGCGTATGGGGCCAACGCCGACTCGCCGACAACCCGCGCTCGCCTTGCCGCCGCACTGGCCCGGTCGTGGGCGTATGGCTACGACGCCGATCGCGGCAGGCCATTCGCGCGCGAGGCGGTGGCGCTCGCCGAGAGCCTGGACGAACCTCGGCTGCTCGCTGACGCGCTGGACGCCGAACTTGCCACGTCCTGGGGGCCGGACGACCTGGCGGAACGTCTGCGCATCACCACCCGGTTGCGAGAGGTGTCCGCGCACCTGGACGACGAGCGGTCGCGCCTCGACGCGCACCTGTGGCGGTTGACAACCGCCCTCGAGACACTCGACGTCATCGGCGTGCAACGCGAACTCGCCGCGCTCGACGTCCTGGCTGACGAGACCGGCTCACCGTTGGCGCGCTACTTCGCGGCGACGCGGCGGGCCATGCACGCGATCCTCACCGGCGACCATGGTCGGGCGGCCGCGCTGATCGCCGCGGCCGACGAGAACGCCGCCCGCGCGGCCATCCCGGACGCGTTCGCGGTGCACCACACCCTTTGCGCCGAGGTCGCGCGCCACACCGGCGACCTGGAAGCGTTGCGCGCCGAAGCCGAGATGTTCGAAAGCCACGCCGTTGAGCATGGCGTGCAATCCGTGCTCGCTGAGGCCGCCGTGCTTTGGCTCGAGGCAGGCGACGCCGACCGCGCCGGTCGTCTCGCCGTTCGGTCGGCCGGTCTCGGATTGCGCGAGGTCCCTCGCAACGTCGACTTCTTGCTGACCGTCAGCAAGGTTGTCGACGCGGCCGTCGGCAGCGACAACGCCGACTTGGCGCGCGAGGGCGTTGAACTGCTTGCGCCGTACACCGGTCGCGCGGTCGTCAACGCGGGAGCGGTCACCTGTCAGGGAGTGGTCGAGGATTACCTGTCGCGTGCCGCGGCGTTCGTCGGCGACCCGCGCGCGGAGGACTGGCGGGCGGCGGCCGCGGCCGCGTACCGCAGGCTGGACGCGCCGTGGTGGCTGCGCCGGGTGGCGATCTCACCGCAACCGCGTGGCTCGGCTGGCCTGCCTGTCACGCGCACCGTTCACCTTCGGCCGTTGCCCGGCGGCGGCGCTTGGTCGGTCGGTCGCGACGGCGCCGAGCGAGTGCTGCCGGACATGAAAGGGCTGCGTTACTTGCGAGCGCTGTTGACGCGTCCTGGCGTCGACATCTCCGCGCTCGAGCTTGCCGCGCAGATCGCCGGGCAGGGCTCCATCGTGTCCGAATCGGATGCGGGAGAGCAGCTGGATCGTCGAGCGCTGGCGAGTTATCGCGCCCGGTTGCGTGACATCGACGAGGATCTCGGAGAGGCGCGGTCGTGGGCCGACCCGGTGCGAGCCGAGCGGCTGACCGCCGAACGAGACGCGTTGCTCGACGAGATCCGCCGCGCAACCGGACTTGGCGACAGACTGCGCGGGATGGGTGGTACGGGTGAGCGGGCGAGGGTCGCCGTCCGCAAGGCCATTGCCGCCGCGCTTTCGCGAATTGAGGTTCACGACGCCACCACGGCTCGGCTGCTTCGCAATTCCATCCACACGGGCAGCGTTTGCCGGTATGACCCTGACCCCCAGGCGCCGATCGAATGGTCGCTGCAAAGCGAGGGCTGAGTCTCTTGCGCCCGTGGTCTCGCGGCGCCGGCGATGTCAGCCGGGGCGGACGCAGAACTCGTTGTTGTCGGGATCGGCGAGCACAACCCACGCCACGTCGCCTTGACCGATGTCGATTCGCCTTGCGCCAAGTGACAAGAGGCGCTCCACCTCGGTCGCCAGGTCGCTGTCAGCCCCAGGCGTCACGTCGAGATGAAGGCGGTTCTTCCCGAGCTTTTCGGGAATCGGCGGCCCGCCCCAGGTGATGAGCTGCCCCGCGCCGTCCGGGTCTTTGATCGCGGTCTCTTCGTTTTGGTCCCACACCAGCGGCCAATCAAGAGCCTTGCTCCAGAACACTCCGACGTCGCGGGTGCCGTCGCAGGTGATCGAGCCGAACCGGCTGGCGTTCGAGACGAAGTTGTTACCGGGCTCGAGCACGCAAAACGCGTTGCCGTCGGGGTCGGCGAGGACGACGTGACGCGCGTCGGGACCTTGGCCGATGTCGAGCTCGCGGGCGCCGAGATCGACGCACCGGGCCACCGTTGCGCGCTGATCCTCCAAGGACTGGCTGCTGAGGTCCAGATGCATGCGATTGCGGCCGACGGGTTTTTCAACTGTCGGGCGGAACATCAGCGTGAACGACGTGCCGTCGGTGGGCGCCGCGACCACTTCGCCGTCCGCGA
>DASVDW010000001.1:0-10861 GCA_036380925.1 Acidothermaceae bacterium | reverse complement strand
ACCGTCGACGCCGACGACGATGCGAGCCTTGCGGTCGGCGCCGAGTTCTGCTGTGTCGAAGTCCTGAGGTCCGCCGCTGCTCATAGCGCGTCTCCTTTGCGTCACCACCATCGTGCGACGCGCGGAGGCGACCGGGCGCCGACCATGGCCCGTGCGTCTAGGGCCAAAGGTCGCGACCGGGTCGCACATCCCATGGCGTGGGGACCTGCGGCCCTTAGCCCGGCGACGCTGTGGGTGTTCCACGCGCGCGCGGCCGCTGTTTCGGTCGGGCTGGTTCGTCGAGTCCCTCGCGACTCAGGTGCTGGTCGTCTTTGTGATTCGAACCCGACGGTTTCCGTTCTTCCGCAGTCGGATGAGCGGGCCGCTGCTCATTGCCGCCCTCGGCGCGGTCTTGGTCGAAGCGCTTCCCGCGCTGCCGTTCGGAGACGACCTCGAGCCCGGCATGCCGTCTCGACTCCGGGGTAGATCGCCATCAGGCGACGGTGGAGAGGTGCGATGTTTCCAGCAGAGAACTTGCGCGACTGGCGCGGGCACCGGGTCATCGGCAGCGACGGCGGCAAGATCGGCACGCTTGAGGCGATCTACGTCGACACCCGCACCGACGAGCCGTCGTTCGCCAGCGTCAAGACGGGCGGATTAGGACGAGCGCGCTTGGTCTTCGTCCCGCTCAACGGCGCCACGGTCGCACCCGACCACGTGAAAGTGACGGTGGACCGAAAACTTGCGAAGAGCGCGCCGGCGATCGACACCGACGGCGAGTTGATGGCCGACGCCGAACCGGGTGTCTTCGATCACTACGGCATCGCCTACAGCCCCGGCCCGAACGGCGAGCGACGACTCGCCCGCCGCTGAGAGGAGTACGTAAATGCTGGCCTTCATCCTTTTTCTGATTTTGGTCTGCGTGGCGCTCGGCATCATCGGATTCGTGGTCAAGGGACTCTTCATGCTGTTCGTCGTGGCCTGCGTGCTGTTCGCGCTGATCCTCATCGGGAGCGCGCTGCGGGGCGGGCGCCACAACAAAGTGATTCGCTAGCAAAGCGCGTTCATCGACTCGCTTCGGTAATGTCGGTGAGCGCGTTTAGCATTCCTGGCGACGGTTGACCTTCGATGTTCTGGAGCCGCCCGATGACCACGCTAGCCAACCGACCGAACAGCGCGCTGCTCGTGATCGACGTCCAAAACGGCGTCGTCGACGGCGCCCACAACAGGGACGACGTGATCGCGCGGGTGCGCGAGCTCGTCGAAAAGGCGCGCGCCGCGGATGTCGACGTCGTCTGGGTGCAGCACAACAGCAAGGAGCTGCCCACCGGCAGCGAGGCGTGGCAGTACGTCCCCGAGCTGGTGATGGAGGAGTCGGAGCCGGTCGTGCAAAAGCGCTACGGCGACTCGTTCGAAGACACCGACCTGGAAACAGTGCTTGCCGCCAGGGGAGTGGGCCGGGTGATCGTGGCCGGCGCGCAGACCGACGCCTGCGTGCGATCCACGTTGCACGGCGCGTTCACTCGCGGGTACGACACCACGTTGGTCAGCGACGCGCACACCACCGAGGACTTCACCGCGTACGGCGCGCCGCCGCCCGAGCAGGTCATCGCGCACACCAACTTGTACTGGGGTTTTCAGGAGGCGCCCGGCCGCACCGCGGAAACGGTCGCGACTGCCGACGTCAAATTCTGACCGCCGAAGTCAGCTGGCACACTGCGGGGCATGCCTGAGGGTCATGTCACCCACCGCCTCGCCGCCGCGCTGCGCGGCGGGTTCGCCGGCGACGCGGTCGAGGTGTCGAGCCCGCAGGGCCGCTTCGCGGAGGCGGCGAAACTGCTCGACGGCTCGACCTGCGTCGGCGCGGACGCGTACGGAAAGCATCTGTTCGTCGACTTCGGCGAGGACCGCCTCGTCCACATCCACCTCGGGATTTACGGTCGGTTGACCATCGACGACCCGCCACCGCTGGCGCCGGTGGGGCAGGTTCGCATGCGCCTGGTGGGGCCGCGCGCCTGGGCCGACCTGCGAGGAGCGGCGAAGTGCGACCTGATCGACTCGGGGGAGCAGGCCGACGTGATCGCCCGGCTCGGACCTGACCCGCTGCAACCCCGGGCGAGCGGCGCTCGGGCGTGGCAACGCATTCACTCCAGTCGCGCCCCGATCGCCGGGCTGCTGATGGATCAGGGAGTGGTGGCCGGCGTCGGCAACATCTTTCGCGCCGAGGTGTTGTTCCGGCACGCCGTCGACCCCATGCTGCCGGGTCGTGATTTGCCTGAGCCGGTGTGGAAGGCGATGTGGAAGGACCTGCGCGCGCTGATGCGCGCCGGCGTCCGGGTCGGGCGCATCGACACGGTGCGCGCCGAGCACGATCCGGCGGTCACCGGCCGCGCGCCACGACGCGACCGCCACGGTGGAGAGGTGTACGTGTACCGGCGCGCCGGACAGCCGTGTCATGTGTGCGGCACGCCGGTCGCGACGAAGGTGCTGGCGGCGCGCAATCTGTTTTGGTGCCCCACCTGCCAGCCGGCAGGTTCGGCCGGCTCGAGCCAGTCGACGCAAGAAGTGGCACGATCGCGAAGGTGAGCGACGACCCGGCGTTCGACCAGCACCTGCGCGACCTCGGGCACCTGCGGCGCGCGCGCGACCTCATCGACCGCGCGTACGCGCAGCCGCTCGACGTCCCCGCGATGGCGCGGGCAGCGCTGATGTCGCCAGCGCACTTCGCCCGCAAATTCCGTGCTGCGTATGGCGAAACGCCCTACACCTACCTGATGACCCGCCGGATCGAGCGGGCGAAGGCGCTGCTGCGGCAGGGGATGTCGGTGACCGAGGCCTGCTTCGCGGTCGGCTGCACCTCGCTCGGCTCGTTCAGCTCGCGCTTCACCGAGATCGTGGGGGAGACGCCGTCGCGGTATCGGGCGCGCGATCACAGCGAGCTCGAGGACGTGCCGTCGTGCTGGGCGATGATCATGACCCGGCCGCAGCGCACGCCGCAGGCCGGTCTGGGCGCTGCTGGCTGAGCAGGATCGAAGAAGCACGCCGAGCCTCGGCGCTAATACGGTCGTCGCATGACAGTCACCGTTTCCGCCATGTTCATTCCAGTCCACGACCCGGAAGCCGCACTCGGCTTCTACCGCGACGCGCTCGGTCTCGAAGTCCGCATGGACGTCTCGAACGAAGGTTTCCGTTGGGTCACCGTCGGGGCGCCTGGGCAAGACCTCGGCATCGTGTTGTTCCAACCGCACGGCGGCCGCTCGAAGGCCGAGGGCGACGCGCTGCTTTCGCTCGTGACGCAAGGCTCGATTCAGGCCGCGATCTTCAAGACCGACGACCTCGACACCACGTTTGAGAAGGTCCGCGCGTCAGGCGCCGAGGTGTTGCAGGAGCCGGCGTCGCAGCCGTGGGGCGCCCGCGACTGCGCGTTTCGCGACCCGTCGGGCAACCTGGTCCGCATCGCGCAGGCGTGACGCGGACCGCGACCGCCCGTCGTCCGCGATGATGGGCCGATGACGACGACGTGGGGCGCCTTCGCCGCGGCCGAGCCCGAACTGGCGGCTTTCGTCGCTTCGCGGCTGACCGCCGCACCGGCGTATCTCGCGACGGTGCGAGCGAACGGCGCGCCGCGGGTGCACCCCGTCACGCCGATCGTCACCGCCACCGGGCTGTTCCTGTTCATGGAGCCGACGTCGCCGAAATCCGCCGACCTTCGCGAGCGCGGGTCGTTCGCGCTGCACAACGGCGTGCCCGACAACGCCGGCACCGGCGGCGAGGCGTTCGTCAGCGGCGCCGGGCACGAGATCGCGGACGACGCGGTACGCGCGACCGTTGTCGCCGCCGCCAGCTATCGACCCGGAGATCATTACCTGTTGTTCGAGTTGCGGCCCGTCGAGGTGCGCTGCCACGGGTACGGGGACGTCGCGTTGCCGCAACGTCGTCGTTGGCGAGCGGAGCCGTCGTTGCGGCGCGTTCAGTGAACGCGTTTTTCCACAGCGCGCGGATCGCGGCTTGAGGCCCGCGCCGTACAATCAACTGGTACCGTTCTGTGGTACCACTCTGAGGAGCTGAACGATGTCCGTCACGGCCAGCGAAGCCCGAAAGCAACTCTTCCCGTTGATCGAGAAAGTGAACAACGACCGCGTCCCGGTGCACATCACGTCGCGCCGGGGTGACGCGGTGCTCTTGTCAGCCGACGAGTTCGCCGCGCTCGAAGAAACCGCGTACCTGCTTCGCGTGCCGGCCAACGCCAAGCGCCTGCTGGAGAGTCTGCAGCAGGCAAAGACGGGCGACCGACACGAACACGCCCTGTCAGAGTGAGGCTCGTCTTCACACCGAATGGCTGGGACGACTACCAGCACTGGCTCCACGTGGACCGCCAGCTGCTGAAGCGAATCAACCGGCTCATCGACGACGCGCTTCGCGACCCAACCGACGGAATCGGCAAGCCGGAGCCGCTGAAGCACGTGCTTGCAGGCGCGTGGTCGCGACGCATCACCGACGAACATCGCCTGGTCTATCTCGTTGATGACGACGACCTGGTGATTCTGCAAGCCCGGTTCCACTACAAGTAGGCGTGCCTCACGCGACCGCGAGTGATCCAGAGCTGTTTGGCCGTTGTCCGATAAGGGACATTATGTCAAGTCGCCCCTGGGGCTAGTTGTGGGCAGTGGACGACGACACTCCCCTCAGCGGCCGGTGCGTGGTCACCGCCAACCGGTTGTAGACGTTGATCGTGGAAATCGCCATGAGGAGCTGGACGATCTCGGCCGGCCCGAAACACCGCGCCACCGCGTCCCACACCTCGTCGCTGACCCCGTCGTCCGCGATGAGGGTGACCGCCTCGGTGAACGCCAAGGCCGCGCGCTCGCGTTCGCTGAACAACGACTCGGCCTCCCGCCAGGCCGACAACACGTCGAGCCGGCGCTGGTCCTCGCCAGCCGCGCGGGCGTCCCGGTTGTGCATGTCGAGGCAGTACGCGCAGCCGTTGATCTGCGACGCGCGGATCTTGACGAGCTCGTGCAGCTGGGGGTCGAACCCGCTCTCACGCACGTAGTTGGACATCCCCTTGACCGCCGCCGCCGCGGCGGGGTCGACTTCATGCACCAGCAGTCGTTTGGACATCGAAAGAAACCTCCGGCTCAGTCGTCGACGTGCCGTCCCTTATACCGCAACGCGTCGTGCGTGGCGTGGCTAGACCCTGCGACGCGGACATCCCCAACGCGAGTCCCGTGCCGACGACGGCCACGCCAACCCACGCCAACCGCGCTGGCCAGGCCGCGCCCGTCGCCACTCCGAGCAGCGCCGCAGACGCAGGAACCACGCCGGTCAACAGTCCGGCCCGATCCGATCCGAGTGACGAAACCGCGGTGTACCAAAGCACAAACGCCACCGCGGTCACCATCACCGCGAGAAACAACACCGCGCCCCACTGCGGCATGGTGAGCGACCAAAACGCGCCCGCGCCCTCTGTCGAGACGGCCAGGACGACGTAACCAAGCGCTCCCATCCAAGTCGCATGCAGCGAAACGCCCCACGCGCCGTGCCGAGGCAACACCGGAACCGCGAGCAGCGTGAAGCCAGCCTCACAACACAACACAACGACCGCCCACAGCGCACCCACCGCGCTGGCGTGCCCAAAGCCCTCGACAAGGCCGCTCCCAACGGTCACCACGACGGCGGCCGCCAGCACCCGCTGGCGTGGTCGTCGTCCTTCCAACAGCGCGCCGACCACCGCAAGCGCGATCGGCACGAGCGCGACCGCGACCCCGATCGCCGCGGGACTCGCGTGCTGCACACCGCGCACGACCGCGATGTTGAAGACCACGAGCCCGCTTGACGCGACCGCGGCAAGCCATGCCCACTCACGTCCGCGCGGACGACGCACTTGCCGTCGTCCGACCGCGAACAAAATCGCGGTCGCGATCGCGTAACGAGCGCCTTGCGCCGCGAACAGCGGCGCGTGCGTGAGCGCGCGCGAGACCGCGACGCCACCGCCCACCATCGCCATCGCCGTCGCGCCGCTCGCCGCGCTGATCAATGGATTCGCCGTCACGCGATCAACAATCGACGTCATAATGGCCCGATGGCCAGGTCCAAAGAGGCACCGGTTGACGGGTCCAAAACGGCCGACTTCCTGCACCTGTCGATCGCCGACGTCCGGCGCGGCGACCGGTGCGACTCGTTGACCGAGCAGCTTCGTCAAGCCATTCGCGACGGACGACTCACCACTGGCGTCCGGCTGCCCTCGAGCCGGGTTCTCGCCGACGAACTTGACGTCTCGCGTGGTGTCGTCACCGAGGCCTACCGGCGATTGAGCGAAGGCGGCCAGCTGACGTCGCACGGTCGCGGCGGCACGGTCGTCGTGGCGGCTCCCCTGCCAGACAAAGCGATGCCGGACGACGCGGCGGCGGCGACGGGGTTGGCGCCCGACGCCATTTTTCAACGGCCGTTTGGAAATCTGACGTTTGAGCAGCTTCGCGCCGCGCCAGCTCGGATCGACCTCTCCCCCGGTGTTCCTGACCTCGCCGCGTTTCCGCGCAACGCCTGGCTGCGCGCTGAACGCCGGGTGTTGGATTCACTGGAACCCGCGGACTTTGGTTACGCCCCAGCGGCTGGCGCGACCGAGTTCCGACTTGCGGTGTCGCGCTGGTTGGCGCGCAACCGCGGTGTTCGCGTCGAGCCGGAGCAAGTCATCGCGGTCGCAGGGGTCGCGCAGGCGTTGGCGCTGCTTGCGAAGGTGCTGCGAGCCGACGGCTCGCACCTGGTGGCTGTCGAGGATCCCAGCTCCCTTGGCGTTCGCGAGCACTTGCGCGCCAACGGCATCGGGACGACACCGGTTGCGATTGACGACAAGGGCTTGCGCGTCGACGAACTTCGACGGTCGTCCGCGCGGGTCGTGCATTTGACGCCGGCGCACCAGTTTCCGATGGGCGTCGTCCTCGATGGCGACCGGCGCCGCGATCTCGCGCAGTGGGCTGTCGACAACGGCGGCCTGATCATTGAAGACGACTACGACGCCGAACATCGCTACGACCGGCCGCCGGTTCCGGCGCTGCGATCCATGCTGCCCGAACACGTCTGTTACGCGAGCAGCGTGTCGAAACTGCTCGCGCCCGCGCTTCGGATTGGTTGGCTTGTCGTCCCTGCGCGGATGCACGAAGCCGTGGTCGCCGCAAAACGCGACAACGACCTCGGCAACGCCGGGCTCCCCCAGTTGACCTTGGCCGCGCTGATGGAATCCGGCGACCTCGAACGCCACCTTCGACTGCTGCGGCAGCGACATCGACGACGCCGCGACGCGATGGTCGAGGCGCTGAGGGAGCACGTTCCGAGCGCACGCGCACACGGCGCGGCAGCCGGCCTGCACCTCACGGTGACCTTCGGCGAGCCGGTCGACGACATCTGGCTGGCACAGCGGGCGTTGTCGCGCGGCGTCAAAACGCAACCGCTGTCGATGCATCGGCTAGTGGCTGGCGATCCAGGTTTGGTGCTCGGCTACGCCGCCCGTTCCCCTTCTGAAATCGCGGAAGGCATCGCGATCATCGCTCAGGAACTCAATCGCACGGGCGACGGCCAGACCATGCGCAACTTGACCGGCGCGCCGGTCAGCCGGGCGGGCACTCCCCCTGGCGCGCCGACGAGCGCCCGCTCGGCCTCGGCGCCGCCAAGAGACCGGTAGAACGCCTGGGCGGCGGCGTTCTGCTCGAGCACCCACAGGTACATGCCGCCGTCCGGCGCGTTCTCGGCGACCGCGACCGCCGCCTGCCTCATCAGTCGCGTGCCGAGACCGCGGCGTTTCATCGAGTGGGTGACGTGCAGGTTGTCGACCAGCGAACCCCAGCGCGGGTCGTCATCGAACACGACGTGCACGAAGCCGACCAAGGTGTCGTCATGATGCGCCACGACGGTGTGCCGAAACGGATCGTTAGCGCCAAGCCGGCCGGACCAGACCGCCAGCCGATCGGCTTCGACGTCGCCGTCCAGAAAAGTGTCGGAATACGCCCCGCGATAGTGCCGGCGCCAGCTGTCGGCGTGCAAAGCGGCCACATCTGCCGCGTCCGCCGGCTCGGCCTTCCTCAATCGCAACTGTGCGAACGCCTCCACCGCAAATCCAATCGCGTGACGACAGTGCGCGGAAAACGGTAGCCGCACACCAGTGGCCGAGGCGAGTGATTTAGGTCGTCGAGGCCTGACCGCCACCGTCGTCGGGCGACGCATAGGGAAGAATCTTTTGGGCCGGGTCCTTGGTCAGGTGCGAGCCGCTGAGCGCTCGCACGCCCGTCACGCCTGGCTCGAGCGATTGGTCCCACGCCAGCACCGCCTGCTTGTTCCCGCCGCCTTGCTCGAGGCAGATCTCCCACTCCACCGTCTCGCTGACCGATTTGTACGCCCCCGGCGACAGTGGCGCGCCGAACGCCACGCGTTCTTCGTCCTGTTCGATCAGGTGGCCGGACGCCGGCGTGAAGGTGGTTGTCTGCTTGACCGCGCCGCATGCGATGTCGCCGGTGCTGGCCTCCACGGCGAACGTTCGCGTTCCTTCGTCGACGGCATAGGTGACATGCGCCCGCAATCCGTTCGGCGCCAGCGTGTCCTGCGGTGTCTTCGCGACGCTTTGCAGGTAATCGCCCGCGAAATAGGACCGTTCGTCGAAGGCGTCGGCAGGCGCCGGCTTGCCGCTGTTCTTCGTCGCCTGCCACAGCGCGGCGAGTTCAGCGAGGCCCCTGCCGTCAGCGCCGAGCGGCGTTCCGGCGTCGCCAGCCCATTGCGTGCTGTCGAGCGCGCTGCCGGTGAAGTCGGCGGACACCGGAAAGCCGCTCACCAACGTGATGTGCCAACTGTCGGACGACGATCGGCGTTCGACCACCATCAAGTCCACACCGTCGCTCTTGCTCGGGCGGGCGAACTCGACCTCGCCGAGGAACGCCGCCGGATACGCGTCGGTGAGCGGCACTGTCGCGCTTGCCGCGACCGGTTTGAAGGTCGACGCGTAAACGCAGTCGCAGGCGAGCACGTCGGTGTCCGCGGTCAGCGCGGCACCTCTCTCGACGGCCCGCAGATCTCGCAATGAGCGGTGCCGCATCGCCGCCCCTCGCATGCTCCAAAGGCCGAGCGCCACCTGCCTCGCGTCCGCCGGCAGCAGCGTCGGCAGGCCCGACGCGGTGGCGGTGAGAAACGCGCTGCCGGACGGCGTGGGGACGGGCACGACCGCGGGTTTGGCGATGGTGTCGTCTGCCGGCCGACTCGGTGACGGAGAGCTGACCGGGTGGTCAGCCGTCGCGGGCGGCGCCCCGACCGGCGTTGGCGAGCGCCCGCTCACGTTTACGATCACCGCCGTCACCGTCGCGACCACGACGGCGACGGCCGCGTTCACGACCAGCGCGCCACGCAACCGACGTCGGGGCGCGCGTCGACGTCCGCGATACCGGGACGCGGCGCGCGCGGCGTCACCTGGCTCGTGGCGGTAAGGACTGTCGCTCGTAAGCTGGGCAGGCGCCGGCTGAGCAGCCGACCACAGTTCGCTGTCCCCCATCGCGTCCCCTCGGCAGGCATGGTTGACCGACCCGACCTCATCTGCTTCGACAGCTCGCCAGGCGATCTTCAGTGCCGAACGCGCCCACCGTGAGCGGGCGTCCAGCCCGGGCGCCCTCGCTTGCGAGAAGACTCTCACCACGAAACGATTCAAGCCGTGCGCCAGTTGATCCTCGACGACGACCGTATCTTCCCGGCCGAGCCGAAGACGCGCGCCATCGCGCGCCAAATCTTCACCGAGATCGAGCGACGTCCGCTCATCAGCATGCACGGGCACGTCGACGCCACGGTGCTCGCGAAAGACGAGCCGTTCGCCAATCCCGCGCAACTACTGGTCGTCCCCGACCACTACGTCATGCGCATGCTGGTCTCGCATGGCGTCAGCCTGGACAGTCTCGGCATCCCCCGTCGCGACGGCGCTCCCGTCGAGACCGATCCGCGGAAAGTCTGGCGGACATTTTGCGCAGGCTGGCGGTACTTTCGCGGCACGCCGAGCCGACTGTGGCTCACCCAGCAGCTGCGCGACATTTTCAACGTCACCACCGAGCCCAGCCAGGCAAACGCCGATGAACTCTACGATCACATCGACGCCTTGCTGCGGGAACCGTCGTTTCGGCCGCGGGCGTTGTTCGACCGCTTCGGCCTCGAGATCCTGGCGACAACAGATTCCCCTCTGTCCGACCTGGCGGCTCATCGCGCCATTGCGGACTCCGATTGGAACGGCGTCGTCGTCCCCACGTTTCGCCCGGACGCGCTCGTGCACGTCAACCGAAATGGGTGGAAGGACGCCGTCGCGCGGCTCGCCGCCGTCACGGACGTCGACACCGGTGACTACAACGGCTTCCTCGCCGCGCTGCGGCGACGTCGGGCGTACTTCGTCGAGCACGGCGCGCGGGCAACGGACCATGGCCACGCGACCGCCGACACCACGCCGCTTGACCCGTCCGACGCCGACCGCATCTACCGGTTGGCGCTGAACGGCGCCGCCAGCGTCGCCGACGCCGCCGCGTTCGCCGCGAACATGCTGTTTCAGATGGCGCGGATGAGCGTGGATGACGGACTGGTGATGCAGATCCACCCAGGCGTGCTGCGGGACCACGATTCGCAGATCTCCGCCACCTTCGGCCCCGACGTCGGATTCGACATCCCACTGCCGGTCGACTTCGCGCGCGGCCTGCGCCCGTTGCTGCAGGCATTCGGCCGTGATCCGCGCTTTCACTGCGTGGTCTTCACCATCGACGAGACGACCTACTCGCGTGAGCTCGCACCCCTCGCCGGCGTGTATCCCGCGCTGCGGCTCGGCGTGCCGTGGTGGTTCCTGGACGCCCCTCATGCCATGCTGCGGTTCCGCGAG